>JBKBVO010000097.1:0-8968 GCA_046289535.1 Deinococcales bacterium
TTCACTGTCACTCCACTCAGGTCTGCAAGGTAGCCAAGTGCGGCGGGTAAGATTTGTGTTTGTGCGATATGTGCACAGGTTTCGCCTTCGATATTCACGGTCTTGAAGTAAATATCATACATAATCTCTTGGCGGCTCTCGACTTCTTTGTGCGACAGCACGCCGTAATCGCTAAACAACTTAAGATTCTTTGGTGCAGTAAAAACCTCAATCGCATCAAGTGCAGTGGGCAGATTGAGCAAGCCGCGCTTGGCAGCTTCTTTGTGCCATGCAGCCGAGTAGCCGTCGCCATTAAAGATGATGCGCTTGTTTGCAGTGTACACTTCTTTAATCACCTCGAATACGGCTGTCTCGAATGCCACCTTCTCTTTGAGCTTGCCCTCGAGCAAGTCCACTAACGTGTCAATGCTTTCGGCAACAATGGTGTTCAGTACGGTAATCGGGAAAGAAATACTCTGGCTCGAGCCAACCGCGCGGAACTCGAATTTGTTTCCTGTAAAGGCAAATGGGCTGGTGCGGTTGCGGTCGCCAGCGTGGCGTGGCAGGTGTGGCAAGACAGGTGTTCCGAGTTGTAAGGTGCCTGCTTTTTTACCTGAGCCGCCTTTGCCCGAAGCGATGCGGTCAAAGATATCAGTGAGCTGGTCTCCTAAAAAGATGCTGATGATTGCAGGTGGGGCTTCGTTTGCACCTAGGCGGTGATCGTTCGAGGCGCTTGCAACCGAAAGGCGCAGCAAGTCCTGGTGGGTGTTTACAGCGTTAATAACCGCAGTACAGAAGAATAAAAATTGCAGATTCTCGTGCGGGGTTTCGCCTGGGTCGAGCAGATTTGCTGAATCGGTGCCCATGCTCCAATTGCAGTGCTTGCCCGAGCCGTTGATTCCCGCAAATGGTTTTTCGTGCAGCAGGCAAACCATCGCGTATTTGCGCGCGGTGTTGCGCAGGGTTTGCATAATCAGTTGTTGGTGATCCGCGGCGATATTCGAGTTTTCGTAAATTGGCGCAATTTCAAACTGACCAGGTGCGACCTCGTTGTGACGGGTTTTGACTGGAATACCCAGTGCGTATAGCTGTGTCTCGACATCGGACATAAACGACAGCACGCGGTTGGGGATGCTGCCGAAATAATGATCCTCGAGTTCTTGACCACGTGGCGGCTTTGCTCCAAAAAGTGTGCGCCCAGTCATCACCAAATCTGGACGGTTGTAGTAAAACTCTTCGTCAATCAGGAAATATTCTTGCTCGACTCCGAGTGTGCTCGAGACTTTTACGCCTGTGGTGCCAAAGTGCTCGAGTGCCTTTTGTGCGGCTTTGTTGAGCGCTTCGATTGAGCGCAAAAGCGGCACTTTGGTATCCAGTGCTTCACCTGTCCAAGAAGCAAAGGCTGTTGGAATACACAGCGTTGCCCCATTGGAGTGACGCAAAATAAAAGCGGGGCTTGTCGGGTCCCAGGCGGTGTAGCCGCGTGCCTCGAAGGTAGCACGCAAGCCACCCGATGGAAAGCTCGAGGCATCGGGTTCGGCTTGAATGAGTTCTGCACCGCTGAAGGCTGCAATCGCGCTGCCATCCGAAGTTGGAGCAACAAAGCTGTCGTGCTTTTCGGCGGTCGAGCCTGTGAGCGGGTGAAACCAGTGGGTGTAGTGTGTTGCGCCTTTCTCGAGCGCCCAAGTTTTCATTGCCAGTGCGACGGTATCGGCAATTGCGGCATCGAGCGGAACACCCTTTTGGATGGTGGCTTGCAGACTCTTCCAAACGGGTTTAGAGAGGCGTTCGCGCAACTGTTCGGTGCTGAGTACATCGCTCCCAAAAACATTGAGGGCGCTTGGCAGCGGTTCGGGTTGTTGCCAATTACGGCTTGCGGCGGCGACGACATCGTAATTTTTCATGCAGACTCCTTAAAAGAACGAGCTTCGCTCAAGAGGCTAACATACAACTGTGCAAACTGTATAGAGTATTATCTGCAAACTGCAAAAAATCGTATTACGTTTCTCAAAATGCGCCAAGTTATAAGAAAAATGTAAACGCTATTTTTGCGTTTTTGAACAATTTGCGCGATATTTTACCCACTTAATCCAAGCTGCGCCTACGCTGTCTCTGTCTGCATTGACACTCAGGGGGCGGTGTGGCTACAATCAGTGTGTGCACCGAGCGGGAATAGCTCAGTCGGTAGAGCGGCAGCTTCCCAAGCTGCATGTCGCGAGTTCGAGTCTCGTTTCCCGCTCCAGCTAAAAATACCTGAAACGCATGCGCATCTTGTAGGCGAATAGGATATCCTCGAGCTGCGCTCCAGCCCCGATATTGTGCACCACCAACGGGCGCTGACCGCTTGGCTCGAGCTTGTTGGTCACCACCCCAATGTGCAGCCTGCCGCTTGGCAGTGTCCATGTCACAATGTCGCCTGCGCGGTAGTCCAAGCCGCGCTGTGAGAGCGCTAGTCGCCTGCCACGACGCGCTAAAAAAACCTCGAGATTGGCGACGCGGCGGTGGTCTATGTTGCGGTCTGGACGGTGCAATCCCCAGAGTTTTGGGTAAGCTCCAAAGGCGCGGCGCATATCCTCGTGCACCAATTTTTGCAAGTCCACACCTACTGCCCGAAATGCGCGAATGACTACATCGCTGCAGACGCCGCGCTCGAGTGGTACATCACCGTGCGGATACGCCAAGACCCGGTAGGCAGGGTCGTAGTACAGCGTGACCCCAATCTGCGATTCGGCGGCGCGGGCGATGCGGCTGTTATTCGCTGAAGACTGGGCAAAAACCTCAAGTGCGAAGCCGAGCAAGAGGGTACAAAAGAAAAAGCGTCGCATCGTGCTAGAGACCTTGCTTCCCTGCCACAAACAGCGCAACGCGCAGCTCAAAAACGAGCCGCTCTAGCACTTCCATCACTGCTTCTGGGCTGCGCGTGGCTGGCTCGAGCAGGGGCAGTGCCACAGCACAAACAGCGGCGCCCTTGCTGAGGGCTTTGGCGATATCTAAACCTGAACGTATTCCGCCCGAAGCCACTAACGGCATCGCAGGTAGCGCCGCCCGACACTGCTCGAGTGCCTCGAGTGTCGGGATGCCAAGTTCGCACAAGTCGGGGTGTAACAACTTACCGTGGTGCGCGAAGTCTTCCACTTTTGCCCAAGATGTACCGCCCGCCCCTGCCACATCGAGGGCGGCAAAACCAACGTTTTTGATTTGCTCGGCGACCTGCTTTGAGATTCCATGTCCAACTTCTTTGAGCATCACAGGATACCCAACTTCGGGCACAATTTTTTCTAAGGCGGGAATCAGCCCAGAAAAATTGGTGTCGCCACCAATTTGTAAGGCTTCTTGCAGTGGATTGGTATGAAAAGCAATTGCATCTGCGCCAATCAGTTCGATGGCGGCTTTGGCTTGCGTGGCATCATAGCCTTTTTTGAATTGGGCAACGCCCAAATTGCCAATTAAAAGCGCATTAGGGGCATATTGGCGCACCGCAAAACTCGGGCGTACTTGGGCGTTCTCGAGCATCACGCGCTGCGAGCCGAGCATCAAACCCAAGCCCAAGGTCTCGGCGGCAATCGCTAGATTTTTATTGATGGTTGCCGCAAAATCCACGCCACCTGTCATTGCCCCGATTAACAGTGGTGCTCGGAGCGGCTTGCCTAAAAACGAAGTTTGTAGTTGCACATCCTCGAGCTGCATTTCGGGCAAGGCATTGTATGCCCAAGAAACTGTTTCAAATCCTGTGGTTTTGGTGGTGTAAGCAACGGGATATTCGAGGCAGACTTTGATGTGTTTCAGTTTGCGTGCAGAAATGCTCATTGCAAAAAGTATATAACCTGCTTGAACTTGTGCGTAGAACGCCTTGGGTTTGCCAGAAGGTGCAAGGGCTGTAAGCCATGTTGTGAGCAAAAAGCGCCGCAAGGGTTGCAACTCGGGGTGCTCGAGTATGGTTGTTATCAGTTTTTTGTCCAATAGCCAGCCATTCAAGCGCATTGCAAAAATGAGCGCGGTCTGCAGTGTTATCTGTGGAGATTGCTCGCTTTTGGTTGGGGCGCTCGAGCAATAGTTCAGTTGGGGCGCTCGAGCAACAGCAAACGCAGAGCCAGCAGCGTCATTGCAAACCCTAAAAGATAACTTTGTACTCGGGCAAATTTACTGTTCTTGGCAAGCCATTGCCCAATTACACCGCTCAAAAGCCCAAGACCCGAATGGAAAACCACCGAAACGGCGGTGAGGGTCAATCCCAAAACGAGCAGTTGCCAACCCACATTGCCGCGCTCGCTTTGCACAAATTGCGGCAAAAAGAGCATAAAAAAAAGCAGTGCTTTGGGGTTCAAAAGACTGTTGAGCATTGAACGACGCAAAATCTCGAGCCTCGAGGTTGGTGCCACTTGGGCGATATGTGCTTGCTGCGCCCTGCTGAGTACGCCAAACGCCAGCCACAGCAAATACAGCGCGCCGATGATGCGCAAAAGGTCAAACGATGCCTCCCATGCCGCGACCAGGGCACTCACACCCGAGGCGGTGAGCAGGGTCAGGGTTAAATCGGCGCAAACAATGCCAAAAGCCGCTGCCAAACCGCTGCTTTTGCCGTGTGCGATGCCGTAAGAGAGCACAAAAAACATGTTCGGTCCGGGGGTGATAAACAGCACCAAGACCGTAGTGACAAAAAAAAGCAGGGTTGTGCCCTCAATCATACGCCTACCTCGCCTTTGTATCACACTCGAGAACGTTTTGTATAGAATCTGTGCGTGAACACTTCTAAAGCTGGCGAATTCCCATTTACTCGAGGCATTCACCCCGATATGTATAAAACTAAACCTTGGACAATGCGCCAATATGCAGGTTTTGGCAGTGCCGAAGAGAGCAATGCCCGCTACCGCTATTTGCTCTCCCAGGGTACAACAGGTTTATCAGTCGCATTTGACTTACCAACACAACTTGGATTGGATCCTGACGATCCTTTAGCAAGGGGTGAAGTTGGGCGCGTTGGCGTGAGCATTGCGACACTCGAGGATATGGAGCGCCTTTTTCATCAAATTCCTTTGGGAACTGTAACCACCAGCATGACCATCAATGCACCAGCGATGATGCTTTTGGCACTTTATGCGCTTGTTGCCGAGCGCCAAGGTGTGAGCTTATCTGAAATTGGCGGTACAGTGCAAAATGATATTTTGAAAGAATACATTGCAAGAGGCACCTACATTTACCCGCCGAAACAAAGTATGCGTTTGATTACCGATATTTTTGCATATTGTGCCAAACATATTCCCAAATGGAATACCGTCAGCATCTCGGGCTATCACATCCGCGAGGCGGGTAGTACTGCCGCGCAAGAGATTGCCTTTACACTCGCCAACGCTAAAGCCTATGTCAGGGCTGCACTCGAGAAAGGACTCGACATAGATACCTTTGCTCCGCGCTTGAGTTTCTTTTTTGCTTGCCATAACGATATTTTCGAGGAGGTGGCCAAATTTCGTGCTGCACGCAAAATGTGGGCAGAGATTGCCAAAGAGGAATTTGGTGCAACCAATGCTAAAGCCATGATGTTGCGCTTTCATACTCAAACGGGTGGAAGTACCTTAACCGCACAACAGCCCGAGGTCAATATTGTGCGCACCGCCTACCAAGCCCTAGCAGCCGTTTTGGGTGGTACCCAAAGTTTACATACCAATGCTTTTGATGAGGCGCTGGGTCTGCCCACAGAGAATTCTGCTAAAATTGCACTCCGTACTCAACAAGTGCTGGCATTTGAGAGTGGCGTAACCCTCGAGCCAGACCCACTTGGTGGAAGTTACTATGTCGAAGCACTCACCGAAAAACTCGAAAGCGAAGCCAAGCATATTCTCGAGCAAATTGATGCGCTCGGCGGGAGTGTTGCAGCAATCGAGGCGGCATTTATCCAAAACGAGATTGAAGAAGCTGCCTACCGATTCCAGCAAGACATTGAACGCGGTAAGCGCACGGTGGTTGGAGTGAACAAATTCCAAAGCGAAGAAAACTCGAGCGTGCCAATTCAAATAATCAACCCCGAAACCGATGCAACTCGAGCTGCGCAAGTGCAAGCCTACCGTGCTTCTCGAGATGAAAATGCTACCCAAGCTGTGCTCGAGCGATTGCGGGTAGCGGCTATGGGTGAGGAAAATTTATTTCCAGTCGTCATGGATGCGTTTCGTGCTAAAGCTACATTGGGTGAAGTCTGCGGCGTGCTGCGCCGCTTGTGGGGCGAGTATCGTCCTGATGTTTAAGATTTTGCCCCTTTGCGTTGCCGCCTCGAGCGTTTGGGCGCTTCGGTTTGTTCGGCGGCATCGTCTTCGACTTTCTTTTTCCAAGCACCTTTTTCGCGCCAAATGATACGCACTGGAATGCCGGGTAAACCTAAATCTTCGCGGATTCGGTTGCGTAAGAAATTTTCGTAAGCTCTGGTCACAAAATTTTCGCGGTTGATAAAAAACACAAATGTTGGTGGGGCGATTTCGGCTTGGGTCATGAAGTACATCCGTAGGGGTTTGCCGTTAAAGTTTGGTACCGCTTGGCGCACCTGCCAAACCTCGAGCCAACGGTTTAGCTCGGAGGTGCCAATCCGCGTTTGCCAAAGCGTATAGAGCTTGGTGGCTTCGGCAAGAAGCTCGTGAATACCGTACTCATTGATTGCGCTGGTAAATACCCGAGGCGCAAACTCAAGGTGATTGAGTTTGCGGTTAATTTCCAACTCGCGCTTAGCTAGGTCGGATTCTTCGACGGTATCCCACTTATTAACTACAATAATCACTGGTTTGCCGCTTTCGTAGGCAAGGTTCGCCAGTTTGATTTCGTGGTCGCCTAAATCGAACGGGTCTACAACCAATAAAATCACGTCGGTTTTGGTGATCGATTCTTCCGAGCGCTGCATCGAATAACGCTCGATCTCGTCGGCGGGGCGGTGACGAATGCCCGCGGTGTCTACGAGCACGAAGCGTGTACCTGCATAGTCAAATTCAATGTCTATGCTGTCGCGGGTCGTTCCTGCAACTGGCGAGACAATAACTCGATCAGAATTGGTTACTGCATTGACCAGACTGGGTTTACCCACATTTGGGCGACCGATAAAAGTCACGCGAATGGGTGCAACACTCGAGATGTCTTCGTCATCAGCTGGTAGGTGTTGGGCGACTGCCTCGAGCAGCTCGTCCAAGCCACGCGCATGTTCGGCGCTGGTGGGAATTGGGGCATCAAAGCCCAGTGCATACAGCTCACCAAGCAAGTCTTCGTGTTTGAAGTGGTCTATTTTGGTGGCTGCCAAGACAACAGGCTTTTTAAGGCGGCGCAGCCATTCGGCAATTTCATAATCGGCGCTCGAGAGTTCGTCGCGTCCATCTACGGCAAAAATCACACATTTGCAGTCAAAGATTGCCATTTCGGCTTTCTCGAGAATTTTACCCTCCCACTCATCACCGCTCCATAAGCCGCCTGTATCGAGTAGCAAAATACGCCGATTTTCGTAAAGAAAAACCTCTTCTTTCACATCTCGAGTTACGCCAGGCAAATCTGCCACCACTGCGGCACGCCGCCCAATCAGGCGGTTAAAGAGGCTCGATTTGCCCACGTTGGGGCGACCCACAATTGCAACTTTGTGCATGATTATTCGTACCCCAATTCGCGCAAGGCTTCATTGTCCGAACGCCACCCAGCCATCACAATGACCTCGAGTTGCAAATAAACTTTTTTGCTCAGGAATACCTCGAGTTGCTTGCGGGCGCGGAGTCCGATTTGTTTGAGCATTCTCCCACCTGCACCAACCACGATTTTGCGGTGAGCAAAGGCTTCGACAATCAGCTCGGCTTCTAAAACCTGCATACCATTCTCGCGCTCGAGCCAAGCATTGACTCTGGTGGCGATGCTGTAGGGCAGTTCGTCACGCAGAGCTTTCATCGCTTCTTCGCGGATGATTTCGGCTGCCCACTGCTCACGGCTTTGGTCTGAACGCCCAAAGTCAGGAAAGAAAAACGGGTTTTTTGGCAAGTTTTTTAGAAGTTCGCTCAGTAATTTTTGTACAGCTTTAGGGTCTTCTTGGGCGCTGAGTTGAATGCCCTTGTATTCTTTACCCTCGAGCAGCTTTGCGTAAGCAGCAAAGGATTCGCTGGGGTATTTGGCGGCATCGAGTTTGTTGCCCACAAGCCAAAGTGGTTTGTTAAACGGGGCTAAGGCTCGAGCCACAAGTTTGTCTTCCTCCGATGGCGGGCGGCGCAGGTCTACAACCCACAGCACCGCATCCATGTCCGAAAGAGCATTGTGGACTTCGTTGTTCATAAATTTGCCCAGTGCATCTTGGGGTTTATGCAAACCTGGAGTATCCACAAAAACTGCTTGGTAAGGTGCAGTTTCGCCGTACCCTGTATAGATGCCGCGAATGCCACGCCGTGTGGTTTGCGGCTTGGGGGTGACCGCCGAAACTTTTGCACCAAGAAGTGCGTTCAGTAGGGTGCTTTTGCCAACGTTGGGCTTGCCAACGATAGCGACGAATCCGGAAAATGTACTGAGGTGATCACTCGAGATGGAGTCCATAAGCGCTCGAGTGTGCCAGAGAAACTATAGGAATG
Source organism: Deinococcales bacterium (assembly GCA_046289535.1). Taxonomy (GTDB): domain Bacteria; phylum Deinococcota; class Deinococci; order Deinococcales; family JAAFIG01; genus JAAFIG01. The sequence goes on from JBKBVO010000097.1 coordinate 8,547, forward strand.
TCAAGGATGTATGGCTTGGGATATTTAAATCTTTTCGATAAACTCCACTTGGACAACATTAAAGTCTGTATTGGTAACCTCGAGTACCACATAAGGACTGGTGATGACCTGGGCGACCAACCTGCCGGGGGCGGGGCTAGTGGTTTCCATGACCAGTTTAAGGGTGCTACCCTCGAGTGCGGCACTCTTGTACTCCAAGCCAAAACCACCAGTTGGGCGCTGCCCTAAAAAGATTGTGACCATGCGTTTTTTGCTAAAGTCCACCACGGGTGCGCTGGGCATTGGAATTTGGTTGCCAGAGATCATTTTCCAAGTCTCGAGCCACTCTTGCTGGTTGTCATCAAAGCGGGTCAGGCTTTCACCCTGACTATAGGCAGCATTTGCGCCTGCTTCAATGGTTTGAATCACAGGAACTGTTACAA
>JBKBVO010000269.1:0-2007 GCA_046289535.1 Deinococcales bacterium
CGGTGGGTCGTTGACCGTCGGACCAGTTTCAGAGAGTTGGCGCAGGGTCACACTGGCTTTGGCAACAAAACGGCTTCCAGCAGTACAGGTAGCACTAAATTTGCCTCCAGCTTCAATTTTTGGGGTGGCTTTACCGACACTAAAGGCTCGAGTCAGATGAATACTTCCAAGTTTTTTGGGGAAGCCTTGAATATAACCTCGATACATCGCAAAATCTTTGTCTACCCAGATATAGACACATCTCGAGGCGGGTTTGCCGTTGTACTTGCAACCCACAACCAAAAAGAATTCTTTGTATTGGGCTTGAATCGGGTCATCGAGTTCGTGCAAATCGTCCGAGCAAGATTGCCAATCGGCAAAAATGGCAGCCACTGCACCAGGGTCATCGGCTGGCTCGAGCTCTTTGGGCAAAAGTGCAATCACCGCGTCGGGGTCGGTGCGATACTCGACAATTAAAAAATCGCCCGAATAGTGCCATGGTGGTGCTGGCACAAGGCTTGCACGCCCATCTGGTGAAAGTGGGAAGGTATAACCGATAGGGGGTTGGCGCATGAAAACTCCTTTATTTACTAGGGGGCAAAGCAGTTGTAGCAGCGACATAGGCGGTGTTCATTAGGGATTGCAAACGGCGATACCAAGGCTCACGTCCGCGCCTCAGGTGCGAATTGCTCAGCACCACAACACAGACATCGGCATCGGGGTCGCAGAACATTTCACAGCCACTCGCCCCGCCGTGTCCAAAGGTGCGAAATCCTGCAAGTTCGCAAAACAAAGCGGGCACTTCTCGAGTCTGCAGCGCCCAGCCAAAACCCCAGGGCATCGGGGCATTATGGTCGTAGCCTTTCATGCTTGGGTGAACTCCGTGCACCAAACCTGTTTGATCCTGTGTCATGGCTCGGATTGTTGCATCCGATAACACCCTGTAGCCCGTTGGGGCAAAGTGCAATAAAAAGCGCAAGATATCGCCAGCCGTAGCCGTGACCGCAAAAGCAGGGTGGGGCAGCGCCCTGGCATAGCGACTGTTGTACATCGCACCATCTGTACCTTCTGCCATCACGCCGCGCACAGGTGCCACACGACTATCCTGCTCGAGCGGTGTTGGAAAAAAGGTGTTTTTTAAGCCCATCGGTTCAAGCAAGTATTGTTTTACCAGTGCTGGTAGTGGTTGGCGCATGATTCTCGAGACCATTTCCCCCGCAATCAGAGTGTTGTAATCGGCATAAGACAGGCTTGTACCCGGCTTAAAAAGCAGTGGTGTAACAAAGGCTTCCTCGAGCAGGGTTGAAAAAGGAGTTTGGGCTTTGATTCGGTCTTCCATTACAGGGGACTCGTATATCAAACCAGAGGTATGGGTCAGAAGATGGCGCAACCGGATTTCCTCACGTCCACTGCCCGTAAACTCGGGAATCACTGCACTAGCAAGGGTGTTAAGCGTGACTTCGCCCAATTCCACGAGCCGCATGATGGTTGCAACGGTATACATTTTAGAAATCGAAGCCACCGCCCAAAGTGTTTGTTGCTGTGCGGGTAGTTCGCCTGCATAGTGCTCGAGAACCAGTTGCCCGTTTTTACTTGCCAATACTGCACCTGCGCTAAATCCATCTTCAGATATATGGCGCGATAAAAGTTTTTCTATTAGAGATTGTGCAGGCATGTATATCCTACTTGTGCTATTGCATCAATGACAGTCAGTTTTGGCGCTCCAAGTTGCTGTTTTTCAATCATTTGAACACCCTTTCCGCTCACTGGAAAGACTCGAGCCAGTTATCGCCTAAACAAACGTTCCTTTGCGCTGCACAATATTTTTGACATCGCAATAAAAATCAAAGCTCCAATGTCCACCTTCGCGTCCAATGCCCGACTGTTTTGAACCCCCAAAGGGTGCAGATAAATCGCGCACATAAAAGCAATTTGTCCAAACTGTACCTGCCACCAACTGGCTCGAGATACGCTCGGCTTTTATCGCATCCTTGGTAAAAAGCATTGCAGCCAAACCGTATTCGGTGC
>JBKBVO010000098.1:0-8887 GCA_046289535.1 Deinococcales bacterium
TATTGCCCTTTTACAAAAAGCAGGTAAAACATATAGTACAAAAACCGCGACGGCATCGGTCGCAAAAAATCGGTGTGCTCGAAAGTTTTCTTGGAGCTAAGTCACTTAAAACGGTAACGGCACAGCATGTGTCAGTAAGGAAATTGTGTATTCATGAGTCAACAAAAGCATTTGGAGGTCATTCCACTCGGCGGTTTTGGTGAAATCGGCAAAAACATGTTGGTTTTTCGCTACGAGGGCGAAATTCTGGTGGTGGATGGTGGCATGGCGTTCCCCGATAGCAACCAACCCGGAATAGACTTGATTATTCCCAAAATCGATTATCTGCTCGAGCACGCCGCAGAAATCAAAGCGTTTTTAATTACCCATGGTCACGAAGACCACATCGGCGCGCTGCCTTACATCTTGCCGCGCCTGCCCAAGGTGCCACTGTATGGTGCAAAACTGACCTTGGGCTTGTTGCGCGAAAAATTCAGCGAATTTGGAATCCCCAGCGAAGACCTTGATTTGCGCGAGATGGGCACCGACGACCACATCAAGATTTGTCGTTCGTTCAGTGTGGATTTGTTCCGTATGACCCACTCTATCCCCGATAACTCGGGGTTTGTGCTGCACACGCCAATCGGCAAAGTGATTCACAGCGGCGATTTTAAGCTCGACCAAAACCCGGTCGATGGCAAAACCAGCCACCTCGAGAAAATCTCTAAGGCGGGCGCAGAAGGGGTGATGCTGTTGATTTCCGACTCGACCAGCGTCGAGAAAATGGGTTTAACCCCATCCGAAGCCGATGTCGCGCTCGAGCTTGAAAAAATTATGAGCGCTGCCAAGGGGCGGGTTTTTGTCACGACCTTTGCAAGCCACATCCACCGCATTCAGAGCATTATTCGCATTGCCGAAAAGTGCAACCGACGCGTGGTCATGGAGGGGCGCAGCATGCACAAATATGCGCAAATCGCCCAAGATTTGGGCTACATGAAACTCCAAGACCGCCTGATTAGCACAGACGAATTCGCCGACCTGCAGGCTTCGCAGGCGGTGTTTATCTGTACCGGCAGCCAAGGGCAACCGATGAGTGTGCTCTCGAGGTTGGCGCTTGGCAATCACCCGCGCCTGAGCATCAAACAAGGCGATACGGTGATTTTGTCCTCGAGTCCGATTCCAGGCAATGAAGAGGCAGTCAACGCCGTGGTCAACAGTCTGTATTTGCGTGGAGCAAAGGTCTATTACCCACCCAACTACAAGGTTCACGCCTCAGGGCATGCAAGCCAAGAAGAACTCAAATTGATTTTTAACCTCGCGCAAGCCAAGTGGTTTTTGCCATTTCACGGCGAGCCACGCCAGCAAATCAATCACCAATGGCTGGCGGAATCCTGCCCCAACCCGCCCAAGCGCACGATTATCGCTAAGAATGGTGATTTGATTCATGTTTCTAAAGACGACTTCAAGGTTGTTGGTAGCGTGCCGGCAGGTGCGGTTTATGTCGATGGCTTAGGTGTGGGCGATGTCAACGACAGTATCCTCGAGGATAGGCTGAGCATGGCAGGCGATGGCGTTTTGGTGATTGGCTGTGTGCTCGGCTCGCATCCTCACGCCGAAATCGCCTCAAGAGGGTTTATTGATGCGAACAAAGAACTTTTTGAAGCCATGAAAGAGCAAGTCGTGAGTGTGCTCGAGCGCGGTGCGCGCGAAAAAAAGCCGCTCGAGCAGGTGCGCGACGATGTCTACTACGTGGTGCGTCGCTTTGTGCGCAAAGCTACTGGACGCAACCCGATGATTATTCCAGTGGTGGTGGACTAGAGCCGTTGCGCAAACAAAAAGCGCGTGCGTCCCGCCAAGTCGGCGGCGAGACTTGAGTGCCATTGTTGCGCCCCTTGTTGCATTTCTTGCTGCAAAATTGCCACATTGCGCGGGTCGAGCTCGAGCATTAGCCAAGCCTGCGGCAAAAGATTGTTTGTGGCGCACCGCACCAATAAGCGCGCTAAATCTAAGCCATCATTTCCGCCAAACAGTGCCTCGGGCGGTTCTTGCTGCACTTCTGGCTCGAGTGGGTCGCCGCTTGGTAGGTAGGGCGGATTGGAAATAATCGCTGCAAAATCGCCCTCGAGACCATCGAGCAGCGAGGTCTGGCGCACCTGGAGCGTCAAGCCCAAACGCCGCGCGTTGCGCAGGGTGAGCGCGACCGCCAAGGGGTTGATGTCGGTCGCCCAGACCTCGAGCGCAGGGCGTTCGGCTTTGAGTGCCAGCGCAATTGCGCCGCTACCACAGCCGACGTCTACTATGCGCCCAAACTTTGGCAGGCGCTCGAGCGCCAATTCAACCAGACGCTCGGTCTCGGGGCGGGGAATGAGAACACCGCGCTCGAGCTCGAGTTCAAGCCCGTAAAATTCACTGCTGCCTAAAATCCACTGCAGAGGCTCGCGCGCCGCGCGCCGCGCCACCCACGCTTGGTAGCGTTTGAGTTGGGCTTGTGTGAGCACACGGTTTGACTCGAGCAACACAGCTCGAGTAGCGCCAAGAGCACAGACCAACAACCACTCGGCATCGGCTTTGGGGCTGGGGATGCCGGCTTGTTGTAGAGCGTCGGTGGCAGCTCGTAAAGCCTCGAGCAGCCTCACCGCGGCTTGACGATAATTCGCCGCTCGAGACCCTCGCCCACGCTTTCGGTGGTCACAAAGGCATCCTCGCGCAGGGCGATGTGAATAATACGACGGTCTGCTGCCGAAAGGGCTTCCATTTCGAAGGCTTCGCCTGTTTTGCGCACCCGCGCCGCGGCACGGCGCGCGGTCTCGAGCAGCCGCTCTTCGTGACGCCGCCTGTAGCCAGCGACATCGACGTTGACTCGAGTTGCACTCTCGCCAACCTCTTTGACCAAAACCGTGTTGGTCAAAAACTCGATTGCATTCAGCGTGCGCCCCTCGCGCCCGATAATCCGACCCGAATCCCCGCCAGTGATTTCTGCGAGGATATTTTCGCCGCGTTCACGCGCCACGACGTTGTAGCCGGGTGCGATGTGTGCGAGCATCCCCACTAGGAACTCCTCGACGATGTGCTCCGGTCGTGCATCGGAGCGAGACGAGCGCGAACTTGGGGCTGCGGCAGGAGCGAGATTGCGCGGTGCAGCAGGGGCTTTGGCTTGGGTTTCGTCGGAAATACCCAAGTCCGAAAGGTACGAATCTAAATTTTTGTCCATAGACTCACTCTATCAAATTGAGACTCGAAGAGGTTAGACTGTAGCTCATGACACCAATTTCTACGTTTAGCTTGGTTGCCAAAGACCCCGGCAGTCAAGACCTTGGCATCGTTGTTGCGAGCAAGTTTTTGGCTGTGGGCAGCGTCGTGCCTTGGGTGCAAGCGGGGGTTGGTGCGGTTGCCACACAGAGCTATGCAAACACGAGTTTTGCGACGTATGCACTCGAGCGATTACAACAAGGCGAAGACATGCCCCGAATCGTGGGCGAATTTGCCGCTCGAGACCCAGAGCATCAGTCGCGCCAGTACGGTATCGTCGCTACCGACGGTAGGAGTTATAGCTTTACAGGCAGTGCCTGCCACCCTTGGGCAGGAGGGCGCAGTGGTAAAAATTATGCTGCTCAAGGCAATTTACTCGCGGGGGCAGCAGTTGTGGACGCGCTCGTAGAAACCTTCTTGGCGCGTTCGGACTTGGCGTTTCCAGAGCGTTTGCTCGAGTCGCTGCGCGCTGCCGATACCCAGGGTGGCGATGCGCGCGGTAGACAGAGTGCGGCGCTTTACGTAGCTCGAGCAGGCGGCGGCTATGCGGGCTTCAATGACCGCTACATTGATTTGCGCGTAGATGACCATCCCACACCCGTGCTCGAGCTTGAGCGCTTACTTGGCATTCATCGCCTGCTCTTTGAACGCCCAAATCCCGATGCGCTCCTGCCAATCGTCGGCGAGGTGCAAACTCGAGTTCTGAAGGTGCTACAGCGCTCAGGCACAGTGTTGGAGACCTGGAATAATGCCGCCCAAGCTGCACTTGACACACTTGTAGGCAAAGAAAATCTCGAGGAACGCTTTTTGAGGGCTGGGTTTATAGACCCGGTGGCACTCGCATTCCTCGAGAGGAAATTTAGCGAATGATTTAGGTTTTCTGTGTATTCAAAAAGCTTTAGTTTCTTGTAGGTGGTGAGTTATGACCCCTTTGACCGTTATTTAATCCGAGCCAGACAGGATTTGCGCTCTGCTTTAGAACATCTCCCAACCGAATATCTCAGCCGCCAAGTGCTTTCAGGCAAACGTTTTGCCTGCATCAAGGACTTGCTGATGCACATTGCCGATGTCGAAGATTCTTGGCTGCACGGAGATATTCTAAAAGACGCTCCTGTATTCACTCGAGTTTTACCCAAAGAATTTTGTATAGGAGAGGTATTTTTTGCAGATGTACCACTCGAGACCGTATTCGATTACTGGCAGGCAGTGCAGCAAAGTACTTTGGCGTATCTCGAGTCCGAACCTGATTTGAGCTTTATGGTAGATGTAAATGACAAGCAGCAACAGACCGCGCATAGTCTAATTTTTATGTTGCACGAAGTACGCCACACGGCGCAGATTGTTTTTTTGTTGCGTCGGTTGGGGCATAAACCGCCAGCGCTTGACTTGCTTTGGTATTTACCGCCCGAGTGAAAAAAGCCGGGCTTTTGCCCAGCCTTTTTTGTCGCCTCGAGCCTGTTTAATCTTGTTAATCTTGTGCAATTGCATCTAGTGTTACGCGCTCGATGGTGTCGGCAGCGAACTTGGCATCCTCTGGAGTGAGCACAAGCGGTGGTGCAAGGCGGATGGCGTTGCTGCCTGCACCCAATAAAATCAAGCCCTGCTCGAGTGCCAGTTTTTGAATGCGGTCACGCAGTGCCGGGTTTTCTTCTTTGCCATTTTTGACAAACTCCAAGCCCACCATTAAGCCACGCCCGCGCACATCGCCCAGTGCCGGGGCTTTTTGCTGCAGTGCCTTCATGCGCTCGAGCAGATAATTGCCTTGTACGCGTGCATTTTCCATTGTTCCAGCCTCGAGTACATCGAGTGTGGCAAGGGCTGCAGCGCTCGAGACGGGGTTGCCACCAAAAGTCGTGCCATGTGCGCCAGGTCCCCAGGTGCTGACTTCGTTTTTGAACATCACGGCGCTGATTGGGTAGCCGCTCGCCAAGCCCTTGGCGAGCACTACAATGTCGGGTTTCACGCCATCGTGCTCGCACGCCAAAAACTGCCCTGTGCGCCCGACACCGGTCTGGACTTCGTCGGCGATTAACAAAATGCCGTATTGGTCACAAACTTTGCGCAGGGTTTGCATAAAGCCGTCTGGAGGCACAATATAACCGCCCTCGCCTTGGATTGGTTCGACCACGATTGCCGCGACTTCTTCGGGTGGGGTGGTGTATTTAAAAAGGTACTCGAGGTGTTCTTGGGTCATTTCGGCGCTGCGTGGGTAGCGGTAGGGTTGTGGGTAGGGCACATGAAACACGCCCGGCACGAGATTGCCAAAGCCTTTGCGGTACTTTGAAATGCTTGCGGTCAGGCTCAGTGCGCCCATGCTACGCCCGTGAAAACTGCCGGTAAAGGCAATAAAATAGGGGCGTTTGGTGTGGTAGCGCGCCAATTTCATTGCTGCTTCGATACCTTCTGTGCCCGAGTTGCCAAAGAACACGCGGTACTCTTCCCCGACGTGTTGACGCAGCCGCTCGGCGAGCACAACCTGTGGCTCGGTGGCAAAGACTGCAAAACAGGTATGTTGCACTTTGGTGGCTTGCTCTTGTACGGCTTTGACAATCGCAGGGTGCGCATACCCTGTGGTGTTTACGGCGATGCCAGCCATCATATCGAGGTATTTGTTTCCGTCTACATCAAAAAGCCAGCAACCTTCCCCATGCGAAACCACCATTGGAAAAGAAACTGCATTGCTGGTGCTCATGCTGTCTGCATAACGCTCCAAAATGACTTTGGAATTGCTGTGATTCATATAAAAACCGCCTTGAATACTCGAGCTTTAGCTCGAGGCAGAGATTAGAAACCAACGACCGGCAGCACACTAAGTGGCGGGTCTATAGACCCGCTCGTGCCACTAAATCCAGCGCCTAATCGCAGCGACCTCATGGCGAGGATTGTACAAAAAAGCGCACTTTCTCACAACCCCTATTTCCAAGCAGTGTACATCACAAACATCCCCACACGACTCGAGTAGACTACAATCCATGTTTGACCGAATTTCTCCCGAAGAAGCAGTAAATCGTCTCAAAACAGGTGCGGTCTTGGTGGATGTGCGTGAGCAAAACGAATGGGATACAGTTCATGCTGTCGGTGCGACACTGATTCCGCTTTCGGAGTTTGCAACTCGCTACACCGAGATGCCCAAGGACAAAGAGATTATTTTGATTTGTGCTGGCGGCGCGCGCAGCGCCCAAGCCGCCGAATTTGCTGCAAACCAAGGCTATAAAACCACCAATCTCGAGGGCGGAACCAATGCTTGGATTGCTGCCGGTTTGCCCGTGGAGTGAAATGAATATGGAAATCAGCGCTGTTCCCTCCGAAGCCCAAATTCTCGAGGCAATGAAGGTTGTTAAAGACCCGGAAATCCCTGTCAATGTTGTGGATTTGGGTTTGGTTTATAAAACTTTGGTCTCTGAAGATGGTGTTATAGATATCGAAATGACCCTGACCAGTGTCGGTTGCCCGGTGCAGGACATGATTCGTGCCGATATCGAGCTTGCCTTGATGCGGCTCGAGGGTGTAAAAGCTGTGAATGTGGATTTTGTCTGGACTCCACCGTGGACGCCTGCCAAGATGTCCGAGGATGGCAAGCGTCAGATGCGGATGTTTGGATTTTCGGTCTAGACTGCGACAATCGCCACGCGCCCATCTCGGGTGACAAGTCGCTCGAGTTTGGTTTTATAAACGGATTCCAGCAGTGGCACTTGCAGCACTTCTTCGGGCGTTCCAAATTGTTCAAGCTTGCCTTGATGAAGCAGCGCCACGCGGTCTGCACGTCCCGCCAATATAAGGTCGTGCACCACCATCACCACACTCAGGCTCGAGCCGCGTAGAATGCTAAACAATTCGTTTTGGTGCGCTAAATCCAAGTGGTTGGTTGGTTCGTCGAGCAGCAGAAGCTGTGGTTCTTGCGCCAGCGCCCGCGCCAATGCCACGCGCTGTGCCTCGCCGCCAGAAAGCTGATGTACGCGGCGCTCGCGAAACTGCCAAGTGTCGGTTTGCTGCATGACCTGCTGTACAACTTGCCTGTCTTTGGCGCTGGGGTTGCCCAGCAGCCCTTGGTGTGGCAAGCGCCCCAGCTGAACAATCTCGAGCGCAGTGAATTCTGCTGGGAGCGGTTCGCTCTGTGCAAGGTAAGCAGCTTGCAGCTTTGCAAGTGGCTTGAGCGTGCCGCTCTTGGGCTTGAGGATGCGTGCCAGGATTTTTAAGAGTGTGGTTTTGCCCGCCCCGTTTGGACCGACCAGCGCGAGGGTTTGTTTGGCATGTATCTCGAGATTCACATCTTGCAGAACAGGCTTTTGTCCGTAAGTGTAAAAGATGTTTTGGGCAGATAGAATCATCGCAATGGCTCGAGGGGGGTAGTGGGTTCAATGCCCAAAAACTCGCGATAAATGCGTTCGCGGTAGGGCAAACCGATTTCATTTTGGGGGGTTGGCGTTTGCTTTTTGGTTCTGGTGACCCATAAAGTCCTGGCGGGGTGTATCTGGCATGAAATGCAGAATAGCATTTAACTACTCCGTCGCATTAGCCACAAGAAAAACGGCGCACCCAAGAGCGTTGTCACCACACCAACGGGTAACTCGAGTGGACGAATCAAAAGCCGTGCTCCGAGGTCGGCAAGAACCAGCAGGCTCGAGCCGCACAGTGCTGCGGCAGGCAGCAAAATACGGTGTGAAGCGCCGCAGAAACGGCGCATGATATGCGGCGCAACCAAGCCTACGAAACCAATAATCCCCGCGAAACTCACCGCGGCTGCGGTCATCAAACTGGCGGATGCAATCAGCGCAACTTTAAGCCACAGCACGCGAATGCCTAGGGTGTGTGCGGTATCTTCGCCAAGCTGCAGTGCATCGAGCGGTTTGGCGAGCAACCACAACAGTACAAATCCGCACAATGCTATAGGAAAGACCACACGCACCTCCGCCCAACCTGCTAAAGACAGATTGCCCAGTGTCCACGCAAAAACTGCGCGCATGCGGTCGGCATCCGAGAGTTGAATGTAGGTCGAAAGCGCGGTGAGCATTGCGCCGACTGCTACACCAGACAAAATGAGCGTGTTGCGCCCCGCGTTAGCGCTGCTCGAGATAAGCAGTGTGAATCCAACCGCCGCACAAGCGCCTAAAAATGCCATAAGCGGCACAAAGACACTGCCTGCTGCCTTGGCGGTGAACAAATTTGGTAAAAACGCTGCTGCGGCGCTCGAGCCAATAAAAATTGCCAAGGTCGCTCCGAAGGCTGCGCCGCTCGCCACGCCTACCAGATAGGGGTCGGCGAGCGGGTTTTGAAACACGCCTTGCATTGCCACGCCACTTGCAGCGAGTGCTGCGCCCACAAGCAGCGCGAAGACCACGCGCGGTAGGCGCAGATTCCAGACAATCGCCTCGGTCCCCGTCAGACTCGAGCCCGCCATGCCCTGCCTGATAGCGTCTGCGGTCTGGCTTGGGCTAATCTCGAGCGTACCGTTAGAAACCCCGAGCAGAACAGCAAAAAGCAGTGTGCCCAGGGCAATGGCAAGCGGGGTGGCGGCACGCATTGTAGGATTAGAGTGCGATGCTCGGGTGCAGGTACTTCACCAGTGTGCGCAAAGCCTCGGCGAGGCGCACGCCGCCGCGCACGATGGCATCGTTCTCCTCCGAGCTAGGTTTATAGACGCGCTTATTTTGAATGGCGG
>JBKBVO010000099.1:0-8843 GCA_046289535.1 Deinococcales bacterium
GGCGCGGGTTGCTGCATCCAGGCGTTCGGGCAAGGTATTGGCATTATCGGCTTGCAGACCGGCAAATGCTGTGCCATCCATAAATAAATAGACCTGTAAAGCATCAAGTGCTTCGTTATCCATAAGCTGGGTCATCTTGCGCCCACCAATCTCGAGATACAAACGCCCGCGCCCACCCATGCCTTCGGGGCGATAATCCACATTCACCACGCCTATTTGTGTGGCAGCAACATCTTGTGGCTGGAGTCGCAATAATTGCTGCTCGAGAGCAGCAAATTCTGCCTCCGATAAATTCTGGCGCTCGCGCTCGAGTTGGGTTTTTAGGGCAGCCAGCGCAAAGGCGGTTTTTTGCGTGCGTTCGATCATCAACTGCCACTGCATAAAACTTCGCATCTAAACCGCCAAAAATGCCGCATTCGTGTGGCGCTCGAGCGCTGCACTTAAAGAAATAAGTCTGGCATCCTCGAGTATCGGCGCAATCAGTTGAATCCCCACAGGTAAACCACCTGAACTCGAGTATTTGCCATTTTGCTCAAAACCAAAAGGCACAGAAATTGCAGGCAGACCCGCCAAATTAACCGCTACGGTATCCACATCTGTTAAATACATTTCCAGAGGATTTGCTTTGGCACCCAAATCAAAGGCTGGGCTGGGTGCAGTGGGCAATAAGAGCACATCCACACCTGCAAAAGCAGCGGCAAATTGCTGGGCAATCATCGCTCGGGCACGCAGTGCTTTGCTGTAGTAGGCATCGTAGTAGCCGCTCGCAAGGGCATATGTTCCCATCAAAATACGGCGTTTGACCTCTGCACCAAAACCCTCACCTCGAGATTTTGCTATCACGGTGTTCAAGTCTTCACCTGCGCTGCGATGTGAGTAGATCATGCCATCGTAACGCGCCAGGTTGCTGCTGGCTTCGGGGCAGGCAATTAAATAATAGGCAGCCAGTGCGTTCTCAAGACTAGGCAGGCTGACTTCTGTAACTGTCGCTCCAAGCGCCTCGAGTGCAACAACAGCGGCTTCTATTGCGCCAGCCACCCCCGCGCTATTGCCGCTGCTCATGCTTTCTTGCACTAAACCAATCTTCAAACCGCGAATGTCTTGGCTAAGAGCGCTTTTGAATTCGTGTGGAGCTTGTAAGGAAGTTGAATCCATCGGGTCATACCCACACATCAATTCAAGCAAGACTGCCAATTCGGCACTGCTGCGTGCAAGTGGTCCGACTTGATCTAAACTGCTGGCATAAGCAATCACGCCATAACGCGAGATGCGCCCGTAGGTGGGTTTCATACCTAAACAACCACAAAATGCAGCAGGCAAACGAATACTGCCACCTGTATCGGTGCCAAGGGCACCCGAAACCAGACCCGAGGCAACGGCGGCAGCACTGCCACTGCTCGAGCCACCTGGAACCTTGCTGGGGTCACGCGGGTTCTTGGTTGCACCATAAGCGCTATTTTCGCCGCTCGAACCCATGCCAAACTCGTCCATATTGGCTTTGCCAATCACCACCGCGCCAGCATCTAAAAGGCGTTGTAGTGCAGTGCTGGTGTAAGGCGAAACAAATCCATCAAGGATTTTAGAACCCGCTGTAGCTTGTATTCCTTGCATCACAATGTTGTCTTTAACTGCTAAAGGATATCCCGCCAAAGGTAGTTGCTGCCCTGCTTTTACTCGAGCATCCACAGTTTTGGCTTGCTCCAAGGCATTGGGATTGAGCGCAATAAAAGCGTTCAGCGAATCTTTGCTGGCACGATCTAAATGGGTTTGAATAATTTCGGCAGCTGTTTGCTGCCCTGTATTTACTTGTTCTACCAACGCCAAAGTCATGTGTGGATGCTACCAAAAAGGTGCGGGCTGGGCTAGTCTCTGACAACTTGCGCCTTGCGGGCAATCGGAAATCTACACTTTGGTTATACTGCCCGTCATGCGCCAAAATCTACCCCAGTGGAATAGCACTGCTTTTTTTCCATCGCTCGAGTCCGTAGAATTTGACAACGCTTTTACAGAACTCCTGAACGACCTAAATAACCTCGAGATACTTTTTAACCAGCATCAAGTGGGCAGACTTGCCAATACCCTAGGTGGCGCACAAGCCGCCACAATCCTTGAGCCGCTATTGCAAGCCACCAATGCCATCCAAGATAAAGTGCGCCTGATTAACGGCTTTATTATTTGCTTTACCAGCACCGACTCACGCAATGACCTCGCACAGGCAAAAGCATCTGAATTGCAGCAAGTTCATGTGCGCTTAGGCAAACTGAGCACACGCCTTGCAGCATGGGTTGGCAGCATAGACTTCGATAGCACCTTGCAGCATTCGGAAATGGCTCGAGATCACCTGTTCCGTTTGCAAAAAATGCAGTTTGCCGCCAAGCACCAAATGAGTGCCCAGGAGGAGGACTTAGCCGCCAGTCTTGCGCCCAGTGGCAGTATTGCATGGGCAAAACTGCACAGCAATATCACCAGTCGTTTGGAAGTAATGGTGCAGGGCGAGCGCATCCCCATGAGTGCCGCTCGAGCCGCCGCAACTCATGCCAATGCCGAACGCCGCCAAGCCGCCTATACCGCCGAACTCGAGGCATGGACGACAGTAGAAGTGCCACTTGCGGCAGCCTTAAATAGCATTAAAGGCGAGGTCAATGTGGTCAATCAGCGCCGAGGTTTTGAAGATGCCCTCGCACCAAGCCTGAACGGTGCAAACATAGACCGTCAGACCTTGATGGCAATGCACGAGGCTTGCATCGAATCCTTTCCAGACTTTCGGCGCTATCTGCAAGCCAAAGCTAAATTACTTGGCACGGCAAAACTCAAATGGTGCGACATGCTTGCCCCTGTTGGCGAATCGAGCAAGTCCTGGGATTGGGCAGAAGGAAGCGAATTTGTCGCCACCCAATTTGGCAGCTATAGCCCCAAACTTGAAGCATTTGCACGGCGCAGTTTAAGAGAAGGCTGGATAGATGCCGCACCGCGTCCCGGCAAGCGCGATGGCGCTTTTTGTCTGGGTGTACGCAATGATGAAAGCCGAATTTTGATGAATTTCGAGCCGAGCTTAGATAGCCTTTCCACCCTTGCGCACGAGCTTGGGCATGGCTACCACAACCTCTGCTTAAAAGATCGTAGTGCAATGCAGCGCATTACCCCTATGACCCTCGCCGAGACCGCCAGTATTTTTTGCGAAACCATTGTTTCTCGTGCAGCGCTGCAACATGCCACACCACTCGAGAAAATCTATATTCTAGACACCGAATTGCAAGGGCAAACCCAAGTTGTAGTGGATATTCATAGCCGCTTTTTATTTGAATCTGAGGTATTCAAGCGCCGCGAAAAACGCGAGTTGTCTGTGGCAGAATTAAAAAACATCATGCTCGAGTCGCAAGCGGCAACCTACGGCGATGGTTTAGATGCCGACACCTATCATCCCTATATGTGGGCGGTAAAGGGTCATTATTACAATGCTGGACTCAGTTTTTATAATTACCCGTACACCTTTGGGCTGCTCTTTGGGCTGGGTTTATACGCACGGTATCTCGAGAACCCCGAGACCTTTAGGCAAAACTACGACACCCTGCTTTCGCAAACAGGTATGGCAGATGCAGCAACGCTGGCATCTGGATTCGGAATCAATATCCGCACCCCAGAGTTCTGGCGCAGCAGCCTAGACCAGATTCGGGTGCGGATTGATGAGTTTTGTAGTTTGGCTACGGCTTGAACGCCCACTGTCCTTGCTCGAGCAAAGATAGCTTGCTGCCATCGGCACGAATGCCAATCACATCCATGTGTTTAGAGCCAATCATCCAGTCTACATGGACTTGGCTGTTGTTTGCGCCGTGTGCTTCGAGTTCGGGCAGCGTCATGCTGTTGCCATTTTTGAGCGTATAGGCATACGCCCTGCCCTGAGCGATATGACAAGCCGCATTTTCATCGAACAGCGTCTCCCGAAAAAGCACCCCAGACCTTGCCACAGGCGATGATTCTGCCACCAATGCAACCTCTCCAAGGCGGCTTGCACCTTCATCGGTCTCGAGCAGTTGATGCAACAGTGCTTCGTTGCGTGCTGCACCTGCAGCCACCGCCTTACCGTCCTTAAAGGTCATGGTGATGTCTTCGATGATCTTGCCGCCGTAGGATAGCGGCTTGCTCGAGCGCACCGTACCATTCACCCCTAAGCGGTGTGGCATGGTAAAGACTTCTTCGGTGGGAATATTTGGCACGTAACGAAACGGCGTAGCGTGTTTGGGGTTACTGGTCTGTGCAGAACCACCCTCCCAACGGTGTAACTCGGGCAATTCAACCACCAAATCGGTACCGGGAGCATAAAACTCGAGCCGTCGTAAATTTTGGGTGTTTAAGAAATCCCGTCGTGCCTCGAGATCGCTTATATGCGCCTTCCATGCTGCAACAGGGTCGACTTGATCGGCTCGAGAGGAGATAAAAATAGCATCCCAGAGTTTTGCCAAGCCCTCGGCTTCGGGCAGATCTGGAAAAATGCGTTTTGACCAACTGGGAATAGCATAAGAAACAATGCTCCAATTCACCTGCCCAGCCCCAAACAATTCGGCTGCACGTTTACCGCGCATACCCATCGCCTTATTCACTGTGGCAATGCATTTGGGGTCGGCCTCGCTATAGACTTCTGGGTCGTTAGCAAGAACACTCAAGTAAGCATCGCCGCACTCGATTGCGGCTTCCATTGCCGCGTAACGCATCTCCGAGACTTCGCTCAGATTGGCTTCACTGCTGTGCAGCAAACGCTCGAGTGTGGTGAGGTCGTCTGTCCAGATCACATCTACGAGCCTTGCCCCCGCTTGGTAGGCTTTTTTGGTAATCAAACGCACCAAAGGTGCTGCCTCGAGTGGTGAACGCACAAAAAGGCGCTGATGTGGCTGAAGGTTGTTGCCCACCCGCACTGCGAGTGTAGCCAGATTTTCGAGTTTAGCCGCAAAGTCCATACTTTTTAGTTTAGCCCCTTACCAGTTGCAAAATGGTATGCAAAAAGAAGTTCAACGACACCGATTAAAACGCGTCAATGCTGCTCTGCCCTGGGCAGTGTCGAGCAGAGAATCAGCAGTAAAAATTTTTTCATGCGCTCAGCCTGACAGATTCAATGCTTACCCGCCGTTAAGCGCGCCACGGTTAGATGGCTGTATACGATACTCAAAGCAAGAAGCCCAAACACTTCTGAGCAAAACATGGCAGAAAACAGGCTAAAATAACTAGACTTGACAAATTACGAAAACTTGAGCATAATATACTCAAGTTTGGTGATAAGCCAAACAATAAAAAGGAGGAATATCTATGATGCGAATCCGTACAAATAGTGCCTATGACCTGATGAACTCAATGTTAAACGAACTCGAGCGCTCCGTGAGTAGCACCCAAGCCGACACCGATGTTCTCGAGACCAACGATGCGGTGATTGTCAAGGTGAATCTGCCTGGTGTATCCCCGGAAAATGTCGAACTGAATCTCGAGCGCAATCTGCTTACGCTTACGGCTCAATTCGAGGACATCCTGCCAGAGGGCGCAAAGTACCTGCACCGCGAACGCGTGGTAGGTGAGCAAAAGCGCGTGGTGCAAATTCCTGTGCGCATTGCCGCAGACCAAGTGCAAGCCAACCTTGAAAACGGTGTTTTAACCGTAAAGATTGCCAAGGCGACCGAAAGTCAGGCAAAGCGCATCACTATAAATGCCACCAGCAATGCAGGTGCAATTCAATCCTAAACACCTCTCTCTTTTTTGACCGCACGGAATCCCCTCCCGTGCGGTTCTTTTTTGCTAGCCAGCAATCTGCCATCCACCATCTGCGCTATGCTTTGTGCATGACTCGCATCAGTATTCTTGGCAGCACTGGCAGTATTGGCACCCAAACCCTCGAGGTCGCACGCTGGCGTGACTTTGAAGTTGTTGGGCTTGCTGCAGGACGTAATTTCGAGTTGGCTGTAGAGCAAGCCATAGCGTGGAAGCCGGAAGTTTTAAGTGTAGATAAAAGCATTCTCGAGCAAACACGCGCAGCCCTGCCAGACCAAAAAGTGGTCGCCGATGCCAAAGAAGTTGCCGTTCTGGATGCCGATGTGGTCGTTGGAGCAATTCCAGGCTTAGCTGGACTCGAGCCAACCCGCGCCGCTCTGGCTGCTGGGCGACACGTGGCGCTCGCCAACAAAGAAGCAATGGTTTGCGGCGGTAGGCTGATGTGGCAGCTTGCCCGCGATAACCATGCCAAAATTACACCTGTAGACTCCGAGCATTCGGCACTGTATCAGTGTTTGGTGGGCGAACGCATCGAAGACGTGGCAGAGCTGATTTTAACCGCGAGTGGTGGACCATTTCGCGATTCCCCCAAAGATTTAAGCGGTGTTACACCAGCGATGGCGCTCAAGCATCCTAACTGGGTCATGGGTGCAAAAGTGACCATAGACTCGAGCACCCTGATGAACAAAGGCTTAGAGGTGCTCGAGGCACACTACTTATACGAGTTTCCACTCGAGCAAATACAGGTTTTAATTCAGCCAGGCAGCATTATTCATAGCATGGTGCGCTTTAAGGACAACCAAATTAAAGCACAGCTCGGAGCGCCCGATATGCGCCTGCCGATTCAATACGCGATTTTAACTGCGCTCGAGACGTTGGGTATTGAATTTCCCGGAGCAAAACGCCCAGCCACACCGCTTGCACCACTGAATTTAGTGGGCAATCTCGAGTTGCGTGCTGTCAATACCGAGCGCTTTCCATGTTTGGGCTTAGCATTTGAAGCAGGGCGCAGAGGCGGGGTCGCACCCGTTGCCCTAAATGCCGCCGACGAAATCGCCGTTGACGCATTTTTGGCGCACAAACTGCCATATTTAGGTATCCCCAAACTGATCGAAACTGTACTGCAAGAAGCGCCTCAACTCGAGACAACTTGGGAGAATATCTTTGCCACCGACGCTTGGGCACGAACTCGAGCACAAGAACTGTTGGGTTAAGACTCGACGGTGCGCGGTACCTTAAAAAAACCATCCTCGGCTTCGATGGCTACGCTAAGTGCAACTGCTTGCTCGAGCGCAGGTGTGGCGATATCTTCGCGCATCACATTGACCATTGGAATAGGGCGTGGCATTTCGGGATAGCTACTCAAGTCAAGGCTTTGCAGGGTTTCAAAGCTCTGGAGAATACTATTGATATCTGCAGCCGCGGCAGCCGTCTCTTCGGCGCTCATCTCGAGACGGGCAAGTTTTTTGAGGTGTTCTATTTCTTCAGGCAAAACAGTGCTCATGGCTTTCACTATAATCTGTTTTTCCTGGGAACTGGGTGGCTTATACTGCTGGTATGAACATTGGTATTTTGGGTATTCCCATGGATTTGGGTGCAGGCAGACGCGGGGTAGACATGGGAGCCAGCGCTCTGCGCTACGCACGAATTTCTGAAACCCTGCGCGAACTCGGGCACAGCGTGCGCGACCTTGGGAACGTGCCCGTTGCTGTAGTCGAAACCATTGTTAAAGAAAATGGCAAAGCACAGTATCTCGAGGAAATTCGCGCTGCCTGCCAAAATGTTGCCGAAACCCTGAATCAGCTCGAGCCAGATGTATTCCCGATTTGCTTGGGCGGAGACCACTCCATCAGCATCGGAACGGTGGCAGGAGCAGCACGGGGGCAGCGCCGAGGTCTGATTTGGGTGGATGCCCACACCGATTTTAACACCCCAGATACCAGTCCTAGTGGAAATATTCACGGGATGCCCGTTGCGAGTTTGCTTGGTGTGGGCGACGAACGTTTGGTGAATGTCGGTGGTGAGGGCAAAAAAATTCGCGCCCAAGATGTGGTGATGATTGGCATTCGCAGTGTAGACACACAAGAACGCAACTTGTTGCTCGAGCACGACATTAAAATTTTTACCATGAAAGACATAGACCGTCTGGGTATGGCACGTGTTGCCACACTCGCACTCGAGCATTTGGCACATTTAGAGCACTGGCACGTTTCATTTGATGCCGATTCACTTGATCCAAGCATCGCCCCAGGCGTAGGAACACCCGTTGCTGGTGGGCTTTCTTACCGCGAGGCGCATTTACTGATGGAGTTATTGTCTGATTCTGGGCGGGTCTCGAGCTTGGATTTGGTAGAGGTCAATCCTGTACTGGATAGGGAAAACATGACAGCAGCACTGATGGTCGAGATGACTGCCAGCCTGCTTGGAAAAAAGATTTTATAAAAAAACTTTTTGTAACCCTGAACGCTGCCCCAGCGCTAACTGCGCTGCAATTCGCCCAAAAATACTGCCCACCACATTGCCTGTTCCAGAATATCCACCCAGCGCCCAAACACTCGGGCGTATTTCTTGTAGCAGTGGCAGCAAGTCACTCGAGTAAGAAACACTTGCTGCCCAACGGTGGGTAATCGGAGTATTCACCCTTAAATCATGACGCAAAAACTGCTCGAGACGCGCCTGTAGTGGGTCTGTGGGCGAATCTGCAAACGTCCATTCCTGTTGTTCAAACTGGTCACGAAAACCGCCTAGCACCACGCAACCGTCTGGCAACTGTTGCCAGTATTCGTAGCCAAAACGCGCATAAACAGGGCGCGAAAAACGCGGCTCGAGTGGCGCAGTACCGAGCATTTGCAAACGCGCTGTGCGAATTTTTGATTGCAGCTCTGGAAAAATTTGCTCGAGCTTGCCATCTATAGCCACAATAATTTTTTTGGCACGCACTAAAAAACGCTCGCCACGCACTATGCCCGTATCAAACTCGAGCACTCGAGATTGCCCAAATAATCTTGCACCTTTTTGCTGTGCTAGTCGTGCCAAATCACGAACTCGAGCCAGTGGGTTCATCGCACAGTCTTCAGAGAACAAAATTCCAA
>JBKBVO010000100.1:0-8804 GCA_046289535.1 Deinococcales bacterium
TAACGACCGCAAAGTCCCGACGACTGCTGTCGAGGCGTGGAAGTACACCGACCTGCGCCGTTTCAAGCTTGATGACTTTGTGCCTGCTCAGCCCGTGTCGCCGCTCGATAGCTTCGAGTCACTGCCTGCCAAAATCCGCGACCGTCTCAGCAGCTCCGATGCTGCAGGGCGGATTGTGTTGTCGGGCAATAGCGTGATTTACAAGGATGTCCCTGCCGAACTCGAAGCAAAAGGTGTGATTTTCACCGATTTGAGAACCGCGCTCGAGCAGCATCCCGAGCTTGTTCAAAAATACCTCTATAGCGTTGTTGGTGCGGCTTATCCAGACCCAACCGCTTTGGCGCTCGAGCGCTACGAACACATTCCCCATTTAGACGAAGACAAGTTTACCGCACTGAACGCCGCGTTTTGGGAAAACGGTTTTTTTGTCTATGTTCCCAAAAATACCACGCTCGAGTTGCCACTCGGTGGGTTTAGGTATCTCGAGCAAGACGGTGCCTTTGTGGCTTCGCGCACTTTGGTGGTGCTCGAGGACAACGCCCAAGTCACCTACATAGACGAACAAGACAGCCCAGACCTTAAAGCCGCCAATTTTGGTGTGGTCGAATTGTTCTTGGGTAAGAGTGCAAATCTGCGTTACGTCGCCATCCAAAATTGGGGGCGCGGTGTAACCCATATCCAGCGCATTAAGTCGAGTCTCGAATCTGACGCAGTCTTGAACAGTTTGTATGTGACCATGGGTTCACGCCTCTCGCGCACCGAAGTACAGTCGGCGCTGAATACCAACTCGAGTTCAGAAATGCTGGCAATTTATTTTGCAGATAAAGACCAGCATTTTGACCACCAGACCCTGCAGCATCACTTAAAGCCTCGGGCGCACTCGGATTTGCTGTTCAAGGGCGTGCTCGCCGATAAGGCGCGTGGTGTCTTTAGCGGTCTGATCAAGGTCGAATTAAACGCACAAAAAACCGATGCCTATCAGAAAAACCGTACCCTCTTACTTTCGGACGAAGCACGCTCGGATAGCGTGCCACAACTCGAGATTAACGCCAACGATGTGCGTTGTTCACATGGCAGCACCACGGCTCCGGTAGACCAGCAGGAGTTGTTCTACCTCCGCTCGAGGGGCATTAAAAAGCCGATTGCCGAGAAAATGCTGGTCACGGCATTTTTGGAAGATGTTTTAAATCGTGTGCCGCTCAAAAATGTGGTCAGGTATCTCGAGGAAGTGATTGCCGACAAAGTCGGCGCACCCAAAGGTTTTAACCGAATTGAAGCCGAAGAAAAGTAATTTTTTTGCTGTATTTGGCAAATATGACTGCAGCGCTGGACTTACCAGCGCTGCAGCTTTTTTCACTCGCTCTGCTTGGAAGCCATCAAGACTTTTGAAACAGAACACTACTCTGAAAGCGTGGGCATACGAATCACGTTGGGCTGCCACTCGAGCAATGCGACTGCTTCGCCGTACAGGTCGTATTCGTCGGCATCTTCGATTCGCACTTGAATGATGTCGCCGATTTTGATTTGCCCTGCCAATTTGGCAGCAGCAATATACACGCTGCCATCTATTCCTGGCGCATCACCCTTGCTGCGCCCAATCAGTTTACTGCCAGCAATATCTTCGGGGTCGTCGTTGTACTCGTCTATGATGCACTCGAGCACTCGCCCAATTTTTTCTTGATTTTTTTCAAGGCTAATTTGCTGCTGCACTGCCATTAAGCGTGCTTGGCGCTCGAGTTTGATTTCTTCGGGAACATGATTATCCAAGTTATTGGCATCTGCGCCTTCGACCTCAGAATAGGTAAAACAACCCACCCGATCGAGCCTTGCTTGGCGGATAAACTCGAGTAGCAAGTTAAAATCCTCTTCGGTTTCGCCGGGGAAACCCACAATAAAGGTGGATCGCAAAACGATTTCTGGGCAGATTTCGCGCCAGCCTTTGATTGTTTCGAGTTGTGTGGACTCGTATGCGCCATCGCTACGCTTTCCAGCACCGGGGCGGCGCATAGCCTTTAAGATTTTGGGGCTGGCGTGTTGCAATGGCACATCCAAGTAGGGCAGGATTTTGCCCTCCGCCATGAGCTTAACGATGTTTTCGATATGCGGGTAGGGGTACACGTAATGCAAGCGAACCCATGCGCCCAAATCGCCAAGCTTTTCGCATAAATCTAGCAAATGTGCAACAACCCGCTGCCCTTGGTATTCGGACTCGCGGTGGCGGATGTCTACGCCATAAGCGCTCGAGTCTTGGGCAATCACCAACAGTTCTTTGGTGCCGCTCGAGACCAACCGATACGATTCGTATAAAATTTCGCCCGCATCCCTCGAAACCTGCAAGCCACGCAATTTGGGAATAATGCAGAAACTACAGGTGTGGTTGCAGCCTTCGGCGATTTTGACGTAGGCGTAGTGCTTGGGTGTCAGTTTTACCCCTGTCGGCACAAGCTGGGTAAAGGGATTTTGGTCAGGCGGCAGCACTTGATGCAGGGCATTCATCACTCCCGCTACATCACCTGCACCTGTCACCGACAGTACGTTGGGGTGTCGGGCTTGAATGGTTTCTGGTCTTTCCCCAAGGCAACCCGTTACAATCACCTTGCCCGTGTGCTCGAGTGCTTCGCCGATGGCACCCAAGGATTCTTCGATTGCGGGTGTGATAAAACCGCAGGTGTTGACCACTACGACTTCGGCATCTTCGTAGCTTGGGGTAATCGTATAGCCTTCGGCGCGGATTTGTGTAAGGATGCGTTCTGAATCCACTAAGGCTTTGGGACAGCCGAGGCTGACAAAGCCAACTTTTTTGCTTTCTTGGAGCATGTTTTCCTTTAGGGTAAGCGGATGGTCGTCGGACTCGAGCCGCCCAAACGCTCGCGGGTTTGACCGTTGATAACAGCACTTACCAAACTTGGTGCACCAAGGCGCACCTCGATTGGTGGGTTAAACTCGAGTTTAGTGCCCGCTGCTGGTGTACCTTGATAAAGCTCTTTGCCGTTTTTGTCGCGCACCCTTGCCCATGAACTGCCACGAAAAATAAGTACAACCTTATCATTTGCCACTGTTGTTGCCGCACCAGGTAATCTCTCGAGTGTGACTGATAGGTTGCTGTTGCTCACCAAATCGCGAGTGGTTGTATATGGTTTATATCCTGCTTTGAATACGCGCAGCTCACGATTTGGGCGACTATCCACAAGCGCGTCTTTTAAGGGTGTGGTGCCAAGATTATACTTATCGAGCTGTACTGTCGCACCGCTGGGAATGCTCGAGATACTCAAACGCACCATCCCCGACATTTGATTAGTAGGGTTGTTGGTGGGTGAATTTGTTTGTGTGGGTTTTGGTTGTGGGCTTTGGCGCGTGCCAAGGTTGGGTAACTTAAAGCCACCGCCCGCCAAAATAAATGCGAGTACACCAATCAAAACCAAGCCTAAAAATGCAAGCGCATAGGTCAAAATGGGGGTATTAGACTGCTGGCGTGGTGCTGGTTCGATCACTGCGCGCGTTGGATGAATACTGCCTGCAATACGTTCGTAAGCCGTAGTAAACGGTTCAGGAGCAAGCCCAACTAACTGTGCATATTTTTGAATGTAAGCGCGGGTGTAAATCAGCTCGGGCAATTCCTCAAAACGCCCCGCCTCGATGTTCTCGAGTAGACTGGGACGCACTTTAAGGCGTTCTGCAATGCCTTCCGTGCTCATGCCCTTAGCCTCTCTGGCTTCTTTTAAGAGCGACCCAAGATTGTCGCGCCCTACGTTCAAGCGTCCCGCCAAGTTTAAGTTGTCTTCTTTCATAGCACCTCTAATGCCGCAGCGATTTTCCTCCAAGGCTGGCGTTGTTCAAGAGTAGTGTACTGTTTACGCGCACTGTTTCGCCACTCGAGAGACGGGCGAGTTCGGACAGTAAAAATGGGGTGAGGCGTTTGCCGCTAATCATCTGCTTGCGGGCTTCGTGGTTGGCGGCTTCAACCCATTTTTGTACGCGCTCAAAGGCAATGCCTTCGGGAATTGGGTTTGCCACCAAGATACTCTGGCGCATTTCGAGGTCGCGCGCTGCGCGGTGAGCCTTGGCGATTTCTTGGGGGGTATCGAGGCGTGCAGCAACACTATGAGGGCTGGTAGGGGTATGAAATGCGGGGAGACTATCGGTGCGGTAGCCAATCACAGGTATGCCTAAGGTCTCGAGCCTCTCGATGGTGGCGTGTAAGTTGAGGATACTCTTTGCGCCCGCACAAACCACCACAATTGGAATGCGCGCTAAAGCTGGCAGGTCGGCGCTCTCATCAAAGGCATCAAAATGCACGCCACCGATGCCGCCTGTGGCAAAAACTTCGATTCCTGCCAAATGGGCTAAATGTGCAGTTGTGGCGACAGTGGTGCCAGCGCTGGCACCCTTGGCAATAATTGCGGGTAGGTTCCACAGGCTCACTTTTTCCATTTTTTCTTGGGCAAGGCGCTCGAGTTGCTTGCTGTCGCAGCCAATATGGATATTGCCATCCAGAACTGCAATGGTCGCAGGTATCGCCCCTGAGTTTTGTACTTCGGCTTCGAGTGCTTTTGCAGTCTCGAGGTTTTGTGGATAGGGAAGACCATGTGTAATCACGGTGCTCTCGAGTGCAACCACAGGTTTTTTGAGTTCGAGCGCAGTTTGTACAACTGGGGAAAAAGTCAGGCGAGGCATCTTGGCTTCCAGTCTAACGCTTTATTTTGAGGGCGCAAGATACTCCGTATCTTGTTAAGAACAGAGTTCGTCCCTTGGGCGGATGCACAAGATGTTTTTGTGCAGTTGTTTATGGTTGCTGTGCGTCCTCAGAACCTGCCAGAAGTGTTCTGGTGGCGCACTTATGCCCATCTGCTGTACTTGCTCGTGGGTTTTCCTGTGAGCCTTGTGTCGCTTGGCTTTAGTTTAGGTGTGGGCTTGGCAGTTTTGGTGTTTGGACTGCCTATTTTGATGCTTACCGTGCTATTTGTTTGGGGCAATACGCCGCTTTTGAGCGCTCTATGGCTTACACCCTGCTTGGGCTCGAGTTCGGGTAATGATTGACAAGAGTTATTTTTGGAAAGTTGTTTTTTTATTTTTTAAGTGTTCTGGCGTTTGCAGCAATACTGGTGATTTGGACTCCGGGCATTGTGCTTTTGGTAGAGCTGATTGGTGTGGGTCTAACGCTGATTGCAGTCAAAATCACCAACCTTAGTGCGCCTTTAATTGGTCAGATTGTCTGTTTCACACTCACCGATAATCGCGTTTTGGCTGCAGCGCAACAAGCACGGCTTGAAGCCATCGCTTTGGCAGCGAATGTGGCGACACTTTCAGGAAGTCTAAGCCTTTCTGGGCAATTTGAAGCCAAGCTGCATGGCGTGCTCGAGGTAGCAACAGCGGCAGTTGGACGCGCCGAAAGCGTAGGTGCGACACTGCGCTTGAGCAGTCAAAGTGGACAAGGAACGCAAATTGTGGCGCAGTTGCCAGCCTCCTAAAAATACCAAAGAACCTCGAGCCGCTCCGATACGCAATTTTTTGCCGTGAAGAACGATTTTTTTAATTTACTGCCTTGAGTCCTTAAACACTTGTCTTGAGATTACCAAGCGCTGAATTTCCGAAGTCCCTTCGTAAATCTCGGTAATCTTTGCATCGCGATAGTACCGTTCGACGGGGTATTCACGGCTGTAGCCGTTGCCACCAAAAATCTGAATTGCTTCTTTGGCAACAAAATTGGCAGTCTCGGAAGCAAAGAGTTTTGCCATACTGGCTTCCTTGGAGTAAGGCTGTCCTGCTTCCTTGAGGCGTGCGGCATCCAGAGCTAGCAAGCGCGAAGCATGAATGCGCGTTGCCATATCCGCAATCTTAAAGCTAATCCCTTCAAATTCTGCCAGTCTCGAGCCGAATTGTTCGCGCGTAAAGGCGTAGTCTCGAGCTGCCTCGAATGCGGCTTGGGCAATGCCAATGGCTTGCATCGCAATGCCAATGCGCCCACCATCCAAACTCGAGAGTGCGATAATCAAGCCTTGCCCCTCTGCGCCAATCATGTGGTCTTGGCTGACGCGTACCCTGTCCATGTTTACAGTGGTGGTATGCGCGGCGTGCAGCCCCATTTTTTCTTCGGGTTTGCCAAAACTCAAACCCTGCATTCCCTTCTCCAGAACAAAACAGCTGATTCCCCTCGAGCCGCGTTCAGGGCTGGTGCGTGCCATCACCAAATATGTCTGGGCTTGCCCGCCTGAAGTAATCCAAACTTTTTGCCCCTCGAGCACCCAATCCTTGCCGTCTTTGGTGGCTCGAGTGCGGAGGCTGGCGGCATCCGAGCCTGAGCCAGCTTCTGTTAGACAGAATGCCCCAATGTGTTGCCCGCGCGCAAGCGGCTCGAGCCAACGTTTTTTTTGGTTGGCAGTGCCGTGCTGCAAAAGCATTTGTTGAGGTAATCCATTGGTGACTGAAACAATCACACCCACACTGGCATCGGCTTTGCAGACCTGCTCGAGACAGAGCGCGTAAGTGACTGCATCAAGCCCCGAGCCGCCGTATGCTTCGGGTACGGTTGCACCGAGCAGCCCAATCTCGGCCAGTTTGGCAAGTTGTTCCCAAGGGTATTCTCCAGAGCGGTCAAAAGCGGCGGCGTGCGGTGCAATTTCTTCGCGGCAAAATTCAGTTACGGCATCTAAAATAGCGCGCTGGTCTGGGTTGAGGTTCATAGCAAAAGTTGAGTTGAAGTTCATGGCAAAAGTATAGCTGATGAAATCCGCACAAAATTTCGGGTAAACTGTTCGCTATGTCTAGAGTCCTGATGATTGGTGCTGGCGGTGTTGGCGGAGTGGTGGCAAAAAAGTGCGCACAAAACGATACGGTTTTTACCGAGCTGATGATTGCCAGCCGCACTCAGTCTAAGTGCGACAAAATTGCCGACGAAATTAAGCAGTATTTCCCAAACTCTAAAACCAAAGTCACCACTGCCCAAGTTGATGCCGATAATGTCACCGAATTGGTGCAGTTGATTCGTTCCTACCAGCCCAAAATGGTGATTAATGTCGCTTTGCCGTATCAGGATTTGCCAATTATGGATGCCTGTCTCGAGACGGGTGTGCATTACCTCGACACCGCCAATTACGAACCCAAAGACCTTGCTAAATTCGAGTACAGCTGGCAGTGGGCATACAAAGAACGCTTTGAGGCAGCAGGTTTGATGGCGCTCTTGGGCAGCGGCTTTGACCCAGGTGCCACCAATGTGTTCACCGCCTACCACGCCAAGCACCATTTCGACGAGATGCACTACCTCGACATTGTGGACTGCAACAATGGCAGCCACGGCAAGGCGTTTGCCACCAACTTTAATCCCGAAATCAACATCCGCGAAATTACTGCCAATGGGCGTTATTGGGAAAATGGTGCATGGGTCGAAACCAAGCCGCTCGAGATTGCTCAAGACATCTATTACCCAAAAGTCCAGACCCGCAAAAGTTTTGTGCTCTACCACGAAGAACTCGAGAGCTTGGTCAAGCACTACCCCAGCCTCAAACGCGCTCGTTTCTGGATGACCTTTGGCGAGCAGTACATCAAGTATTTAACTGTGCTCGAGAGTATTGGCATGACCAGTATCGAACCCATCCGCATTAAAGGCGTGGATATTGCCCCGCTCGAGTTCTTGAAAGCTATTTTGCCCGCTCCCGAGAGTCTGGCAGCAGGTTACAGCGGACAGACCTGTATTGGGGTGCAAATTAAGGGCATCAGGGACGGCAAGCCCAAGACTCATTTTATTTACAATGTCTGCGACCATGCCGAATGCTACCGCGAGGTGCAAGCACAGGGGATTTCCTATACCACTGGTGTTCCCGCGATGATTGGTGCAATGCTGATGCTCGAGGGTAAATGGATGAAGCCAGGTGTGTGGAATATGGAGCAATTTGACCCCGACCCATTCATGGATGCGATGAACAAGTGGGGGCTGCCGTGGCACGAATTGACCGATATTGAGCTTGTCAGGGATTGATGTGTTGCATGAGTGCAGCCTTGCCTGCGGCTGTATGCGCCTGAAATTTTTGCTAGACTCGGTATATGTTTGAACTTACCCCGCTCGAGAAGGTTCTGTTTGTCTTGGTGGCTGGCACATTTGGCGCATGGGCATTGGTCTATTTTAGCCGCATTCAAAAAGCGATTCTGCGTGGTGCGCCCGACCCCGAAGACCGCTTTGACAACTTGCCCAACCGTATTGGTGCAGCGCTTTGGACGACCCTAACCCAAGCTCGAGTGTTCCGCGATAGATTCTGGGTGTCTGTATTGCATACAGGTGTTTTTGCGGGCTTTACTTATTATTTGCTGGCTAACCTGGTGGACGGTCTTGAGGGATTTTTTGGGTTTCATGTCAAAAGTAACACTTGGTATACCGCATTGTATTTGCTCGGTGCAGACCTTTTGACAGGCGCGGTTCTGCTTGGTGTAATTGGGCTTTGGATACGGCGCTTTTTGACCAAAGATGGGGTCAAAACCTTCTCCTTTAACCCGCGCACATTGTTGCACGAAACGGTCAAGAACGGCAAAATTTCGCAAGATAGTGGTATTGTCTCGGCATTTATTACCTTCCATGTGGGAATGCGTTTTGTTGGGCAGGGTTTTAAGCTGCTCGAGAGTGGTGCGGTTGCCGACTTTTTTCAACCCCTTGCGACACTGATGGCGCAAGGACTCTCGAGCATGGGACCAAGCAGTGCGGCAATCACGACGGGGCTGCACGTCACGTATTGGGGAGCGCTGGGCAGTATTTTGCTGTTTTTGCCTTATTTTGCTCGTTCCAAGCATATCCATATTGCTACTGCTCCAATCAATTA
>JBKBVO010000101.1:0-8763 GCA_046289535.1 Deinococcales bacterium
GATACGGTTGGCGCAGGTGATACTTTTAGTGGCGCAACAATTTATGGATTATTGCAACACCAACTGGGGACCCATACTGCACTCGAGAATGCCAGTGCCGAGGTACTCACCGAAGTTTTACAATTTGCAGCCCGTGCTGCTGCCATCAACTGCACTCGAGCGGGATGCAATCCGCCAACACTGCTTGAAATGACGGCTTGACATCAACTGAAGTGAAGTTATCGTTTTGCGCTACCAAATTATTTTTTGGTACAGCGATAAGCACAAGACTCGAGATGATCATCCTCAAGATGGTTTTCATAACTATTCATAATTCTTTGAGAGTTCGGGATAAGGGCTGACAAAACCCTGACATCTAGCGCAGAATCTAAAGATGATGGCTGCCACTGTATTGTTGGTCGAAGACGAAACTTCAGTGCGTGAGGCGGTGCGTTTTCATCTCGAGCGCTCTGGTTATACGGTACGAGCCCACGCTACGGCGCTAGAAGCATGGGATAACTTGAGTGGTTCAGATGTGATTGTGCTTGATTGGATGCTCCCCGATGAAGCTGGAATCAGTTGGCTTCGACGTTTGCGGGACTCAAATTTTGCCCAGACTCCTGTCTTAATGCTTACTGCCAGGGCATCGGAGGTAGACCGTATTGAGGGTTTAGATGCAGGAGCTGACGACTACCTGACCAAACCCTTTAGTGCCGCCGAGTTAGCGGCGCGAGTACGGGCACTGCTACGCCGCTCGGGGCAAACGCAAAAACGCGGCTTTTTGCGCGTGGGTGAACTCGAGTTAAGTACCAGTACTGGAACAGCAAAATTTGCAGGGCAAGAATTGTCTTTGACACGGCGCGAGTTTGATTTGCTGGCATTTTTAGCTGCAAATCCCGGGCGCGTCTATTCGCGCCAAGAGTTACTTGATAAAGTCTGGGGTGTGGATTTCATCGGTGGTGAGCGCACTGTAGACCAGCACATTACCCAATTGCGTGCCCACTTGGGCGATGAACCCACAGAACCCGCATACCTCGAGACTGTGCGCGGCAAAGGCTACCGAATGCGAGCCGAGCCATGAGCTGCATGGCGGCGCTCAATGCGCTCGAGACTGCAATTGTTCTGCTCGAGAGCGGTAAAGTTTCTGGGTTAAACCGCGCAGCCGAACTGCTTTTTGGCATTGAAAATGAGCGTGCTCTTGACCGAAGCCCGATCGAAATCCTGCGCAATCATCGCTTGGAGCGCTTGGTGCTCGAGGGTGGTAACCTCGACTTGGAGTTTTCGGGGCGCACCTTTCGCGCTAAAGCCGTACCTGGAGCGCTGCTTTTAGAGGACATCAGCCAAACTCTGCGCCGTGAAGCCGAACTGCGTGAAGTAATGGCGGTTTTGTCACATGAATTTCGCACCCCTGTAGCAGCGATTAAAAGCCTTTTGGAAGCCCTTGTCCTCGAGCCGCCTCCCGAGACTCGAGCCAGTTTTGTCCAGATGAGTCTGCTTGAGGTCGAACGTCTGGTACGTTTGGTCGAAGACCTCACTGTGGGCTTTCGTCCCCAAGCTGAACGCACCATGCCACTTTTAGAAAGTTTAGAGCGAGTCAAACGCCTTACTGCAGAAGAACTCGAGAAACGCCAAGTTGGGCTTGAGTTTTGTATCGAGGATGCCTTGGTGCGCTGCGACCCCGACAAACTGGTACAGGTGCTACTCAATTTGATCGAGAATGCGGCTCGCCATGCTCCAAACCCTGGATTGATTCGTGTTTTTACTCAGCGCAAAGCAGCACAGTGGCGTGTTGCGGTTGTGGATCAAGGGCAACCCTTACCCGATTACCAACTGATTTTTGAAGCCCAGCGCCGCAGTGTGCAGTCCAGAGGCTCGGGAATGGGTTTGTATATTGTCAAAAGCATCGTGCGCGCATGGCATGGCGAAATTGGTGCACAGTACCGCTCTGATTTAGGTGGAAATGAGTTTTTCTTTTTCGTGCCAGCAGCGTAAAACGCAAATCGCGCATCGCCAAATCTCGAGCGAATGAAGTTGTTGTGTTGCATATATTTTAAAATCACTTTAGGATTTGCTTAAATGGTGCGCTGTGCGAAACCATCATCAAATTGGTTTATAAACTAATATTTTAAAGCCCCGTTGCTTTTTTGAAGGAGTCTAACCTATGCGTGAAGCACTAGAACGCGATTTACGAACTTTAAGAGCCGATTTTATCCGCCTGATTTCCCAGGTCAACGAACAACTGCATGTCGCAGGCGCAGTGCTGCTCGAGGGTAGACTCGAGGGTGTTTTACAGGTTTACGAGATGGACAAATTGGTAGATGAACTCGAGATTAAGCTCGAGAACGAATGTCTGCGTGTGATTGCGCTACACCAGCCTGTGGCTAAGGATTTGCGTTTTGTGGCGGCTGTTCTAAAAAGCCTATCTGACCTCGAGCGCGTTGGAGACTATGCGGTTCATGTTGCCAATGATGCGCAATTACTGGCAAGTGCGCCACCCCTAAAACGCTATGTGAATTTTGGGTTGATGCTCACCCGCTTAAAAAGCATGCTCGAGTTGGCTTCGCGCGCATTCACCGAACAAGATGCTGCTGTAGCTAAAAGTGTTGCGGCAATGGACGCGGAAATAGACGATCTCTACGAACAAACCCAGCGCGAGTTAGTGACCTATATGCTCGAGGATCCACGCACCATTACCAAAGCCTTGGCACTTTTGCGCGTTGGACGGGCGCTGCAACGCGTAGGTGACCACATCGAAAACTTGGCAGATCGAATGGGGTATTGGCTCACGGGTGCTCGAGTTCCCAACGATCCACCACTCGAGGGCTAAGTGAAGTCCATCACCGTGATAGGCGCTGGTTTAGCTGGCGCACAGGCGGCGCTGTCTGCTGCCAAACTTGGGGTACAAGTCAAGCTTTTTGAAATGCGCCCCACGCGCATGACCCCCGCACACAAAAGCCACAATGCCTCGGAGTTGGTGTGCAGCAATAGCCTTGGCGGCGAAGGCGAAACAAACGCTAAGGGCTTGCTCCAAGCCGAGATGCGCCTCGCAAACGCCAGCGTTATGCACGCCGCTGATGCCAATCGACTGCCAGCGGGTGCGGCACTGGCTGTCGATCGAGAGGGTTTTAGCGCCTTTATTACCGCCCAACTCCAAGAGCACCCTCATATTGTGCTGTACCGCCAGGAATTGGTTCGAGTGCCCGACGAAGGTATTGTTGTACTCGCTTCAGGACCTCTCACTTCGGATGCGCTTGCCGAGGATATCTTGGCACGTTTTGCAGGCAACGAGCGCCTGAGTTTTTACGATGCCGCTGCGCCGGTGCTCGAGTTCGAGGGTATCAATACCGAAATTGTCTACCGAGCAGGGCGTTATGGACAAGAAGCCGATTACTTAAACTGCCCTTTTAACAAGGAAGAATACCTGCGTTTTTATGCCCGACTCGAGGAAGCCCGCAGCCACACTCCACACGACTGGGAAAAACTCGAGTTTTTTGAGGGCTGTATGCCAATCGAAGAAATCGCACGGCGCGGTATAGACACGCCGCGCTTTGGTCCACTAAAACCCAAAGGTTTGCCCGACCCACGCACCAAGCGCGAGCCGTATGCGGTAGCGCAGTTGCGCCAAGAAGATGCTGCTGGGCAACTTTGGAGCATTGTAGGCTTTCAAACTGGCTTAAAATGGGGTGACCAAAAAGAAGTGGTGCGTTTAATCCCTGGTCTCGAACATGCTGAAATTGCACGCTACGGCGTAATGCACCGCAATACGTACCTCTGTGCCCCAAAATTGCTACTGCCCACCTTGCAATTTAAGGCGCACCCTAGGTTATTCACGGCTGGGGTGCTGGCTGGCACAGAAGGGTACTTAGAGAGTGCAGCAACAGGTTGGTTGGCGGGTATGAATGCTGCGCGTTTAGCGCTAGGACTCGAGCCAGCGGTACCGCCGCCCACCACCATGCTAGGCGGTTTAGTGCAATTTTTAGCTACCGCCGAGAGTAAAAACTTCCAGCCAATGAACACCAACTGGGCACTCGTGCCAGAGTTGGCGCAAACAGATAAGCCACTCGAGTTGCAAAACAAAAAGAAGCTCGGCAAACGCGAAAAACGCCCTGTGCTTTTTGCAAGAGGTTTGCGTGATTTTGGAGCTTGGCTCGAGACTTTAAAATAAATCTACGCCTGTCTGGTTTGTGGCTTTGAGGGCTTCATAAAAAAGCCTTGGCACCAAAAAACACCGAGCTTGGCGTGGCGCACCGCGCATGAAATCTACCCATAATTCGAGCAGGACGACTAGGTAGTCGGGTAATCTGGAGCAGCGCAAAGGGAAAAATACATGCACTTAGATCATCTTGTTATCGTTGTTCCAACGCTCGAGTTAGGCGCGGCTTGGTTTTTTGAAAAAACGGGTATCAAAGCGCACACTGGCGGCAAGCACACACGGATGGGAACCCATAACCTGCTGGTTCGACTCGAGGGCGAAAGCTATATCGAGCTGATTGCCATAGACCCCGATGCACCCGCCCCAAATCGTCCACGCTGGTTTGAACTCGACAAACCAGTACACATACCTGCCCTGGTGCATTGGGTGGCGCAAGTGTCAAATCTCGAGGCAATCCACCCACTCGAGCCGCTTGGGGTGGTCACAGCGGTAACTCGAGGGGATTATGCTTGGAAAATCACCATTCCCGATGATGGCAAATTTGTCTTGGGCGGATTGGTGCCAACCTTAATAGAGTGGCAGAGCCAGCACCCAACCGCCAACCTACCAGAGTCGGGGCTGCGCTTGCTCAGACTCGAGGCAACACACCCAAATGCGGCGCGAGTGCGCGAAAACCTGAGCACGCTTGGACTCGAATTATCGGTCAAAGAAGGTTTACAAACACAACTGCGCGCACTGCTCGAGACACCAAAGGGCGAGGTCTGGCTTTAAGCTCCAATAATCGGCAGTTCTTGCAGCACAACCATCTCGAGCTTGGGTTTTCCGTGGCTAAACGCAGCCACCCGCCCATGGGCTGTGCCACCGGCACGAACAATCATCTTCTCGAGCGAAAGCACAGTACCGCCCGAAGCCACCACATCGAGCACAATACAAACCTTTTTGCCCCGCAAATGAGCAGCATGGCGCACATCGAGCCAGAGCGTCTCGCCCACACCCAAAGTCATACTTTGTACATCTTGGATGATCGGGTCTTGCATATATGGGCGGCGGCGCTTGCGTGCAACTTCGTAGGGAATATTCAACAGCACAGACAGCGAATGCACAAGTGGAATACTTGAGGTCTCGCAGGTAAAGAGCACCTCGGTACCAAATGGAATGAGCGTCTGGCTGGCCGTGGCAACCGCCACCGATAACTCGGTGTCGCCCAAAAATTCAACCAAGGGCAAACGAGTATTCGGAGTCGGGCGCACGAGCGGCAATTGTCTTGTCAAGCTACCGATTTGCAAGGTATAGGTGTCGGACATGATTCCCTTTCAACTTAAATAGAGTGGCAGATGCCCTAATGCAATGATATCCTCTCGAGGATCGCCTTCGGTGAATACAGCAAGCGTAGCCTTTACATGCCCGCCGATGTCCGATATCAGTGCCGACAAGCTGCGAAGTGTGCCCCCTGTGCTGACTACATCGTCTACTATGGCAACACTTTTGTTTTTAATCTTGGGGATATCGAATCCATCAATCACCAAAAGTTGCGGCTTGCCTGTGGTGATGCTTAAGACTTCTCTGGCTACAGGTTGGTGCATATACGGTTTTTGAGTTTTGCGTGCCACAACGTAAGGGATACCCTGAAGTCTCGAGATTACATGCGCTAGGGTCACGGCTTTCACTTCGGGTGTGACCAGAACCTCGATGCCCTGAGGAAGTCTTGCTGCGAGTTCTTTACCCGCTTCTTCGGTGAGTTCGGTATCGCCGAGCAAGTTGAGGAGCGCCACTGCCACACCTGGCGCGACAGTAATTACTGGAAGTTCGCGGTGCAGAGTGCCAATTTCTACGGGATGAGTTTTCATGCTTGGCGGATTCTACCGCTTTCTTTGGGCAATGGCAAAGACAATAAAATGGTGGGGTCGGGTACTCAGCCTACAACCGACGACCCAGGGTATGAACCGATATACTAAAGCAAACAGATGACCCCAAATCGCTTTCGTACCCCGAGTATCCCCAAAAGTGCCATACCGATTTCGCTGATAGCGCTGTTGGTCTCGAGCCTGGCTACGCTCTACGCTTGGTGGGTATTGTGGCAGTTGGCATTGGCACTGGCTGGGGTCAACGAAGAAAACCTTGGCAAAGCGCTCGAGAACAAAAATTACCTTGTGGCGACGAGCAGCGCCCTCTCGAGCTTACCCGCTTTTGCTTGGGTCGCTTTGTCTGGTTTGGCTTTGCTGCCATTGCTTTTATTTATCTCTGCCATTCGCAGTTTGCAGCACGGCAAAAATGCCCAAAAAGCGCTGCTGCAAAACGATTTAATCACCACTCGAGTCCAGACCGCCAACTCGAGCGAAGCAGGTTGGTATGCCATTGGTTACGCGATTTTTGCGCTTTTGGTGTTTAGCGCTGTGTGGTTTGTGGTGGCGCGAGATGTCGCTGTGGGCAACACTTTTTTTAAGCTCGATTTAATGCTCGAGAAAGCTGGCTTGGTGGGGCAGGCTTTTTTGACCAATGTTTTTATTTTTATGGTTGCCGAGGTGTTTATCTTGGTTTGGGGCTTGGTGGTGGCGATTGCACGCATGGTGCCAGGTAAGGCGGGGCAACCAATTCGCTTGTTGGCTACGCTTTACACCGATACTTTTCGCGGTTTACCAAGCGTAATCACGATTTATTTAATCGGTTTTGGCTTGCCACTCACGGGCTTTCCGCTTTTGGGTGACCTGCCACCGGTGTGGTATGCAATTTTTGCCCTGACACTCACTTACGGCGCGTATGTTGCCGAGGTTTACCGCGCTGGTATCGAGAGTATTCACCCTAGCCAGATGATGGCGGCGCGCAGTCTGGGTTTAAGTTTTGCCCAAACCATGCGCTTCGTGATTGTTCCTCAAGCCGTGCGGCGTATTATTCCGCCGCTTCTGAACGATTTTATCGGGCTGCAAAAAGACACTGCGCTGGTCAATGTGATTGGCACGATAGATGCGTTTAATCAAGCACGAATCTTGGCGAGCAACAGCTTTAACTTAAGCGCAGTCACGATTGTGGCAATTTTATTTGTGCTAATCACTATTCCTCAAGCTAGACTTGTGGACAGATTGCTCGAACAAGATGCAGCCAAAACGCGAGGGGTGAGGTAATGGCAAACAGCGGATTGCAGCTAGCAGGTAGCTCTGCATTGCTCGAGATGCGCGGGGTTCGCAAGACTTTTGGGCAACTCGAGGTGTTGCGCGGTCTGGATTTGCGCGTGGAGGAACACCAGGTGGTTTGTTTGATTGGACCTTCGGGATGTGGAAAATCCACGCTACTGCGCTGCATTAACGGACTCGAGCCAATATCAGACGGCGAAATTCGGATTTTGGGCGATAGGGTTTCTGGTGCAGGCGTGGATGTTGACCGCTTGCGGCGCGATGTGGGTATTGTTTTCCAGAGCTTTAATTTGTTTCCACACATGAGTGTTCTCGAGAATATTTGCTTAGCGCCACGTCAGGTTTTAAGACTTTCTAAAGCCGAAGCCGAGGCTCGAGCAGTAGCGCTGTTAGGTCGTGTTCAACTCGAGCATAAAGCTAAGTCTTATCCAGACCAACTCAGCGGCGGTCAGCAGCAGCGCGTGGCGATTGCTCGAGCACTGGCGATGCAGCCGATGCTGATGCTCCTGGACGAAATCACTTCGGCGCTTGACCCAGAACTTGTAGCGGAGGTGCTGGATCTGGTGCGCGATTTAGCTTCCGAGGGCATGACCATGCTGCTGGCAACGCACGAAATGGGCTTTGCGAAAGAGGTCTCGAGCAAGGTCTGTTTTTTGTATGAGGGTGTGGTGCATGAGCAAGGCTCGCCCGAACAGATTTTTACCGAGCCGCAGAATGAGCGCACAAGGGTATTCTTGAAAAGTATCATCGAGGCGGGGCGGTTGTAGTACTGATAGCGTGCTCACAGCCACGATAAGGCACCTGCCCTCGAATTTTTTTCTACAATTTTAGACATGTGGTTTTTGTTTGTGGTTTTGTTCTTTTCAAGCCATGTGTTTGCCCAGAATCAAGCCAACACAGTGCAGCAGTCTCGAGTCGGGATTTTTGAATTTGAGTTTGACCCCGAAGATGGTGCAATGATTGCGCGGGTTTCAGATTCAAGTGGCACGAAACCACTCGAGGTTGAAGTAGTTCAACTGCACCTGATTGGCGAATCTGGTTCCAGTCTGCGCTTCGCCCTGACTCGAGCACAGGACAACGTTTTCCAGGGCACAGTGAAATTAGCCGAGGGCGAGTGGAATATGGTTGTAAACATCCAAACCACAAACCAAGAACTCGAGGGGCAGTACACGCTTGGGGTTAGTAAAGCTGTTACAGACGGACGCATAGCACTGACACCGCCGAATCCCGAAGTCGGGCGTTTAAGTTGGCTGATTGGTCTTTTAATTGGTGTGCCACTTGGTTTGGGTTTGCTGGTTGGGTCTTTTGCAGTGTTGCAAAGGCTATTGCGTGGTGCTCAGGGTAAGCCTCAGAACAGCTAACACTGGCACTTTTGCCGGCATTTTACTACTGTTCGTGGTTGCTATCATCCAGCAAGTACATGTGCACCAAAACGCTCGAGCATGACTTTTTTCCATGCAAGACTGTGAAGATGTACGTTTCTGGTCAGGATACCATCCATAT
>JBKBVO010000102.1:0-8645 GCA_046289535.1 Deinococcales bacterium
AGTGGAAAATAAATCCTGCCACCCTGGGTGGGTATGGTCTCGAGATGATGAAAACCAGCGCTCTGAGTGGCGCAAATGTCGAGAGTGCTTTTGTGGGGCTGGCGACCAAAATGCTCGAGAAGGCAAAATCATGAGCACTGTGCCTGCGGAATTACTCGAGAGCGCTGGTCTGGTGGCATTTGAGTACCAGCTTTCGGGTGCGCTAGTGTTGCTCACTCGTGCGCCAAAATGGATGCAGCCATTGATTGACAAGGGGCAACTCGTGCCTGAAGCCTCACCGTTTTTAGAGAACTTTTTGATTGATGCTCGGGTCTTTTGGACACAAGAGAATCAGGGGCGTTTGCGCAGTGGTGTTTGGCTCGAGCCAAGCGATAAAGGTGAACAAGCGCTCGAGGCGACCGCCATTCAGAGCGATGAGCGTGCTTTTTTGGTCTTGGAAATTTTGGGCGGTAAATTTAACGAGCAAAAGCATATTTTACAGGCTGCTCGTGATTCACACCTCGAATCGCAAAAATTGCGCCAAGAGTTGCGCGATTTGCGCGAGCAAACCAAGACTTTAGAGCGTGCCATGCTCGAGTTGGCGGGCAGAATGAATTTAGAGAGCCAAATTCAAGCCGAAGCGCTGTTGCAAGACGCAAAGCGCGCTGTCGAGAAAAGCGAAAAGATGCAAAATCAGTACCTCGCGCAGCTTGCCCACGAACTTCGTACCCCACTTGGGGTGATTCTGTGGATTTCGGATACGCTCGAGAATACGGAGCTTGGTCTGGAGCAACGCGAACAACTCGAACAGCTCAGTGTAGCTGCTAGGCACCTCAGTTCAGTCACTACCGATTTACTTGATTTTTACAAACTCGAAGCTGGGGCAAGCCAAATTGTTCGGGCGTTATTTGACCTAGACGAGCTTGCTCGTTCGGTGATGCGCGACTTTGCCGATACAGCAAAAGCTAAAGGTATCGAGCTATCTGTACGTGCACCCGAGAGCCTACCAATTGCCGCTGACCAGCGTCAGTTACGTCAGGTGCTGCATAACTTAGTCGCCAATGCCCTTAAATTTACCGATTCGGGTGGCAGTGTGATTATCGAAGCCATAGATGCAGGAGCTCACCTCGAGCTGCGGGTGATTGATACGGGTATTGGCATTGCCAGTGCCGACATCTCTAAGCTCTTTATACCTTTTGGTAAACTCGAGAACCCCAAGTATAACCCCAATGGTACAGGTCTGGGTTTGGTGATTGCCAGCCGTATTGTCGAAGCACATGGCGGTAATATCAGAGTCTCGAGTGCAGTGGGGCTTGGGACAACCTTTACGGTGACTTTACCGCAGGTGATGAATTAGCATCCCAGATAGGCGCAAACGCCAGCGCCAGCGCCCAATCGCCTGCTCTTGTGACCTTGAAGAGCCGCTCATCACCTGCTGCCAAAGCCACAGGCAAACCCAGCCGCGCTACTAAACCTGCATCATCGGTGGCGCTGATGCCCTGAGCTTGGGCTTTGGCATGTGCCTCGAGCAATAACTCGCGCTTAAACCCCTGCGGTGTTTGTACGGCTCGCATTTGGTTGCGGTCAGTGAGACTCCCCCAAAATCCTGCCTGCTCGAGCACCAGCGTGTCTGCGACAGGTAGTGCGGCTGTAGCAGCGCCGCACTCGACAACGCCAGCCAAGACACGTTCAATGACTGGTTTGGGTAAAAACGGACGTGCAGCGTCGTGAATGAGAACCACATCGCCTGTTGCTGCACCAAGTAAGTTCAAAACACTGCCTTGGCGACTCGAGCCACCGGCTACAGCGCGGGCGTGTTTGAGTGGCAGGTGCAGATGTGCTTCGGGCAATGCCACAATAATCTCGTCTGCGATACCCAAAAACGCGGCAACGGAACGCTCGAGTAGGGTTTTTCCGTGCAGCTCTAAAAGTGCCTTCGCCCCCATCCCAAGGCGTTCGCCGCTTCCTGCGGCTGGAATCAGTGCAGAAATTTTCATGTTGCACCCAAAAGGTAACGCAGTGGTATCTCGAGCCGCTCACGCCAAGCGGCTTCGTTGTGGGCTGCGCCAATAAACTTATGGCTCACAAAACTTGTCCAGCCTAAACGCTCGAGATGTTGATTCATGCGCTTTTGAAAAGGCTCGTATTCTGCGTCGAGTGTCTCTGTACCATAATCAAAATACAAACGGTGCGAGTTGGGTTTGGGGAGTGCTGCGGCTAGCGCATCTACCATGTATTCATTGCCTGCCGACCAATGCGTCGAAAGACAGCCTGCGCCCGCAAAAATATCTGGGTGTTTTACAAGTGTATAGAGCGAAATCAGTCCGCCCATGCTTGAACCCATCATCAATGTATCTTCGCGCTTTGCTAAGGTGCGATATTGAGTATCAATAAAGGGCTTAAGCCGCCCTACAATGGCATCTGCATATTGGCTCGAGTAAGGAACTCCACCCAGTCGCTCGAGGGCTTGTTGTTGATCTGGTAGTGCTTCAAAACCGCATTGAGGGTAGTAATCACGCCAGCGCTCAGGGCTGTTCCAAATGCCAACCACCATCGTGGGTGCGAGATCGCTCAGGCGCATCAAGGTTTCGGCAATGCCCCAAGTTTGCCCACCATAAGCAAGCTCAGGGTCGAAAAGATTTTGCCCGTCGTGCATATACAATACCCGATAACGCACTTCTGGGTTTTGCTCGTAGGTGGGTGGTAGCCAAACGTCTACATAGCGTGGCGCGATTGCCAAGCCCTGAAAAATATCGGTGTGGCGGTTCACGTTCCCCACAGAGACTTTCGCGAGTTTTTTGGCGGATACTGGCTGCATCGATTTAGTCCAAGTTCTCGAGGCGGGTGTCTTTGACCTCGGTAGGTAGGGAATTTTTGGCAATCAAATGTGAATCGGCGATGCGAATAAGAACATCCTCGGGGCGGCTACCGCGCCCAATTTCGTGGGTGTGGCGTTTGAATTCTTCGGTGATGATTTTGGCTTGCTCTCTCGAGATGGCGTAGTTCTCGACTTCTTTTAAGTAATAGTAAATCAGGTTAGAACCCGAAAGCGGACCCAAAAGCAGTTGGTTTTTGTCCACCCCAAAATCGTGTAAATTGTGCGCCTCGTAGACTTTTTTCTCGTTGAGTACGGCTTTTTGATGCACTCCTGCGGTATGTGTGCGGTTGGTCAGGCTTACAGGCTCTGAATACGGTACCAGCGTACCTAAAATCGAAGCCATTAAAACGTTGATTGGATAGCACTGGCTGAGGTTATATTGCTGGCGAAGCTCTGGACGGCTTTTTGCGAGGTTAAATAACACCCCAGTGACTGATGGAATCCCTGAACGCTCGGCGAGTCCCCAAATCGAGGCATCCACATATTTTGCCCCTGCCCGTACTGCACTGAGTACATTAGCGACAGCTAAACCTCGGTCATTGTGGAAGTGGCACTCGAGTGCCACGTTGGGGTATTTTTGGCGTAGCAAACTCACAATTTCGGTCACATCCTCGGGTTCGGCAAGCCCCACGGTGTCGGGGATACCAAAGGTATTCACAAATGGGTACACGGCATCATAGATGGTGAATAAGTCTTCGCGCTTGGTGCGAAAAGCGTCTTCGGCGCTAAAGCGCATGTATAAATTCGGGTGTTGCTGGCGTACAGACTGCGCCACACTCGAAGCAAGCCGAGTAGCCTCGGCAAGCGATTTTTGCGCGTTGTGAGCTTGTGCCAATTCGGACACCCCCAAATAGAGGTTTAAGCCATTACAGCCAACCTCGAGAACTTTTTCTATGTCGGTTTGATGGCAACGGCAATGCCCCAAAAAGTATAGATGGCGGCTCGAGATAGATTTAGCGTGCTGAATCAGCGCAGCTACGTCGTTCTCTTCAGCTTTCCCCACGACTGGGGAAAAGAATTCAAAATGGGTGATACCAAGTTCGATTAAGCCAGTCAGCAGGAGTTTTTTTTCGTCTAATGTAAAGCGGTACTTTTGTGTATCGAATAAAAGCGGCGATTGTTGACCGTCGCGGAAAGTGGTGTCTACGATTTCGATGCGACTCATGGGGGGATTTTACCTTATCCCACTTTGCCTTGCCGAGCGCCGGCTCGAGATGCCCTCGAGATGCTGTGCCAACTGCTCAAAGCTGTGCAAGTTGTGAATACTCAAAAAATCATCTACAAAAGGTAGTGCCGCCAGTAATCCTCTGGTCTGTGGTTTAAAATCGGCGCTGCCAATCAGTGGATTGAGCCAAATCAGGCGATGACATGTTTTTTGCAAACGTTCCACCGCTGCGCCAAGCACTTTGGGTTCTCCCTGATCCCAGCCGTCAGAAATCAGCAGCACCACTGCGCCACGCCCCAAGACTTGTTTGGCATAAAGGCGGTTGAAGGTTTCCAAACATTGCCCAATGCGTGTGCCACCTGCCCAATCATTGACGTTTTTGCCCACTTCTGAAAGGGCGCTATCAACATCGCGCCGCTCGAGGTTTTTGCTGATGCGTGTTAAGCGTGTACCAAAGGCAAAGGTTTCAATGTGCTTGCGCTCGAGTTTGTGGGTTACGGCGTGCATAAAATGTAACAGCAAACGTGCGTAGCGCTCCATGCTTCCCGATATATCGGCGAGCACCACCAAGGGGCGCGGTTTGGATTTGCGAATTTTATGGCGCAACTCGAGCCATTCGCCACCATAGCGCAGTGCACTGCGAAAACTACGCCGATAATCGAGGCGTTTGCCCTTTTTGCTGCTTTGGTAGCGCCGTGTCTGACGCTCGCCTATGCGCCATGCAAAGTGGCGCAGTGCAGCTTTGGCTGCCTCGAGTTCGGCAGCGCTCATGTGGTCAAAGCGCTTTTTCTTTAGGGTTTCATTCAAGCTGTAACTAAGCGCGCTATCGGTCAAAAGTTGCGGTGGGGTCTGGGGGTTTGGATTTTTGGGTCTGTTGCTGGTATCGCGCACCTCGGCGGGGCTGGGCTTTTGTTTGGGGTTGGGCAGTGTAGCTTGGTTCAGGAGTTCGTTTGGTAACCCGCCCATACCTAGCTCGAGCCAAAAACCTCTAAAGACTCGCTCGAATTTGGGCAAGTCTTCGCGTCTCGAGACCAAACAAGCGCGCGCTGCATCGGCAAAAGCGCGTGGGTCAAGTGGGTCAAGCTGTAAAAGCGCCAGACCAAAAGCTTCGGTTTGGCTTGGGGTGATGCTTAGCCCTGCTTTGCGTAGCTCGCGGCTAAAACGCACAATGTGAGAGAGAAGATGATTTATTCTACCCCCAGTAATTCAACTTCAAACACCAAGATTGCGTTTGGTGGAATCACCCCGCCAGCACCGCGTGCGCCGTAGCCCAAATGCGGCGGAATGGTCAGTTTGCGTTTGCCGCCAACTTTCATACCAACTACGCCTTTGTCCCAGCCCTGAATCACATGACTCGCCCCGAGTGGAAAAGCAAAGGGCTGTCCGCGTGGGATGCTCGAGTCAAAAACCCGTCCATCGGGGAACATTCCAGTGTAATGCACCTGTACCATTTTGCCGGTCGTGGCTTCTGCGCCTGTACCAATCTGGGTATCTTCAATTAAAAGTTCTTCCATAGGTTTGGTAGTCTAGCACTATGCGCCCCCCATACTCGAAGCCAAAGCCGCTCGAGCCGTGATTGTGCAAACGATCATACATATTAGTATTAGATTGCGTAGTGTCGTGGCACTCGCGCTCCGATGCCCGTTAAAATCTCATAACTATTGGTTTGCGCCCATATTGCTACATCTTCGGCTGTAATCGCATCTGCCCCAAAAACTGTGACCAATTCGCCCACTTCAGCCTCGAGTTCACGCACATCCAACAGCAATTGATCCATGCACACGCGCCCGATTTGTGCCACCTTTTGCCCGCGCAAAAGCATCTGCGCTTTGCTCGAGACGGCTCTGGGGTAGCCATCGGCGTAGCCAAGGCGAAGTGTGGCGACTTGGGTATCTCGCGGCGCACGCCAAGTGGCGTTGTACGAAACAGCCTCGCCTGCTACTAATGTTTTAAGCATCAAAACTCGAGCCAAAAGTGTCATTGCTGGCTTGAGCGGCACAATACCTTCGCAATCTGCGCCTGGCGCATAGCCGTACAGCCCAATGCCTGGGCGCACCAAGTCAAATTCGGCGTGCAGTGCTTTATTGAGCACCGCGCCCGTATTCGCCAAATGGCGAAAAGCCACATCTGGCTTGTGCTGCTCGAGAAAATCTCTGAAGCGTTGTACTTGTGTGGCAGCATGAACAGCAGGGATATCTTCGGAATCCACCAAGTGGGTCATGATGCCGTATAACTCTACACTCGAGTGCAGCGAAGCTTTAAGAATCTGTTCGCCATCGGTAAAACTTGCACCGAGACGATTTAAGCCAGTGTTGATTTTTAAGTGAATCTTCGGACGCTCAGTTTGCGCGGCAGCCTCGCTGGCAATAGCGTTTAACTCCCCAAGGCTCGAGACCACAAAACTGATTTGGTGATGCACCAAAACGGGCAGTGCTTCGGGTGGGGGAGGGGTGAGCAAAACCACATCTTTAACCAAAGCAGCACGGCGTAACTCGAGTGCTTCGTGCGCGGTGGCAACCGCAAAACCATAGATAAAATTTTGTGACTCGAGTGCCTGTGCTACACGCACTGCGCCGTGTCCATAGGCATCGGCTTTAATTGGAGCTAGAACTGGACGCGTGGCAAACTCAGACAAGGTTCTTGCATTATTGACAATTGCTCCAAGGTCTATTTGGGCGTGGGTATCGCTCATACAGGCGAGTTTAACACGTGTAAAACGGGTAGTTCTGCGGCATTTCGTAACAATTGATGCCAAACATAGCCTGCTGCCCCAATA
This sequence comes from Deinococcales bacterium, assembly GCA_046289535.1. GTDB lineage: Bacteria > Deinococcota > Deinococci > Deinococcales > JAAFIG01 > JAAFIG01. The sequence goes on from JBKBVO010000102.1 coordinate 6,799, forward strand.
GCGCTGGCATGGTTGCCAAATTCGCACCGCTCGAGTCGTACTATCCTAAACGCATCGCCAAATAAGCGCCTATGGATGCCGCGCTCGGCAGACTCGAGGATACAATGACCCAACCTTGTATGAGGATATGGCTACTCGACTTTGTAAATTTATCAGTTTGGGTCAAAGACGTTGGCAAGGCTGCCCAAAACTAAATACATGCCTGCTTTTTGTATAATTTTCTGGTGATGGTATCGCTTAGGTGATGGTGTCGCACTTGACAGATGATTGCGTCTCGAGTTAGGTTTGTTTTGTTCGACAAGCAATTTAGCTTTATTTTCCGAGCACTAGCATTGCAGGTCACGGTGTGTGGTATGCTTGCACGACGCTTTGGAAAAGACTGCTTGCCCGACTTCATAGTTGAGGTCTGTTTGGTGTTGGCTCAAAGCGTGTTTAGCCTGAGGAGGTTGTATGAAAAAGTGGCAATTAGGGGCAATTGGCGCACTCTCGCTTGGTCTTTTGGGTGGGGTGTATCTGGGTGCAAACGCCCAAAGTGACAAAGTCGTGGTTGGCGTAAGCTGGTCAAACTTCCAAGAGGAACGCTGGAAGACCGATGAAGCCGCAATTAAGGCTTCGCTTGCTGCTGCGGGCGCAGAATACGTCAGTACCGATGCACAGTCGAGCGCTGAAAAGCAAATCAACGATGTCAATACCTTGATTTCGCGTGGTGCGAAGGCGATTATCCTCTTAGCGCAAGACAAAGATGCCATCGGACCAGCAATCGCTGCTGCCAAGGCGGCTAAGGTTCCAGTTATCGCTTACGACCGCTTGATCGAAGATAACTATGCCTACTACCTGACCTTCGATAACGTCGAAGTTGGTCGGATTATGGCGCGCGAAGTAATCAAGGTAAAGCCATCTGGCGATTATGTTTTTATTCGCGGCGACCCAGGCGATGCTAACGCGGGCTTTGTCTATGGTGGTCAGCGCGAAATCCTCGCGCCAGCGATCAAAGCTGGACGCATCAAGATTGTGGGCGAACAAGCCACTGAAGGTTGGAAGCCAGACGTTGCCCAACGCAACATGGAACAAATCCTGACCCGTATCAACAACAAAGTTGATGCTGTTATGAGCAGCAACGATGGTATGGCAGGTGGTGTGGTTGCCGCCTTGGCAGCCGTGAAGCTTGCTGGCAAGGTTGCAGTTTCTGGTCAAGACGGTGACCAAGCCGCATTGAACCGCGTTGCGCTTGGTACACAGACTGTTTCGGTCTGGAAGGATGCGCGCGCTTTGGGTAAAGCAGCAGGCGATATTGCCCTGCAGCTTGCTAAGGGCACTGCTCTGACTGCAATTAAAGGCACCAAGATTTTTAAAGATGGTCCAAAGAAGGTCGCCATGAACTCGACATTGCTTGCTCCAGTCGGTATTACCCGTCGTAACCTGAACTTGGTGCTCGACGCGGGCTGGATCAAGAAGGATGTCCTGTGTAAGGGTGTGAATAAGGTCTTGGTCGCAGTTTGTAAGTAAGCCTTAAAAGTGCAGGCGGATGCGCTCCAAGTGCGTGTCCGCCTATTTTTTTAAGTGGTGTTATTGAATAAAGATGCCGAGCAAAGCGAGTAGCAATAAATGCATAAACGGCAGTTTGCTTGCAAGGCGGCAAAAGTAAACAAGTTCGTTTTCGGTATAGGGGGTGTTGATGCAAGATTTACAAAAGCCGCAAAATCGCTCTTTTTTCTCGAGCCTTGGTGTGGATATTCAGCTCCTTACGCTGATTTTTGCGCTGATTGCGGTCTGGGTTGGGTTTCAGATTTGGAGTGGCGGAATTTTTCTTTCGCCGCGTAACCTTTGGACGCTCACTGCCCAAACTG
>JBKBVO010000270.1:0-1948 GCA_046289535.1 Deinococcales bacterium
GAGAGCATACACGATACGCTGCTTACAAAACTTCGTACCCGCATGGAAACACTACGGATTGGCAATCCGCTCGAAAAAAATATAGACATCGGCTCGCTCTGTAGCGAGGAACAGTACACCCGAGTCTCGAGCTTGGTGGCGCAAGGCAAAAAAGAAGGAGCAACGCTGTGGCAACCGAACACAAGTTGCCCTACAACAGGGTATTTCTTCCCTCCCAGCCTCTTTAGTAATGTATCGCCAAGCAGCCAGATTGCCCAACTCGAGATTTTTGGTCCTGTGGTGGTGATGATGCCATTTCGCACCATCGAAGAAGCGATTGGGCTTGCTAACAATACCGTATACGGTCTAGCTGCAAGCGTATGGACAGAAAACATAAACCTTGCGCTCGAGGTTGCACCAAGGGTCAAGTGCGGCATTGTTTGGGTGAATTGCACCAATCAAATGGATGCTGCAGCAGGCTTTGGCGGAGTCAAAGAAAGCGGTTTTGGGCGCGAAGGCGGACGCGAAGGCATGTATGAATACCTCGAAACCAAGCGACAAAGCAATAGCAAAATGAGTGCACGTACTGTCGGCATCACCCAAGCCGAAATCACCGAGGGTATAGACCGTACTCCCAAGTTGTTTATTGGCGGTAAACAAACCCGCCCTGACTCGGGCTACTCGAGAGCGGTGTACTCGAGTAAGGGCAAACTGCTTGGGCAGGTTGGCGAAGGCAACCGCAAAGACATCCGCAACGCGGTTGAGGCAGCACACGCTGCCGCCGCTTGGGGTAAAGCTACAGCCCACAATCGCGCTCAAATTTTGTACTATATCGCAGAAAATCTCAGTGCAAGGGCAAACGAGTTTGCAGCTCGGGTGAGCGCACAAACAGGGAAATCTGGGGTACAAGAAGTCCAAGAGGCTATAAATACGCTCTTTACTTTTGCGGCATGGGCAGACAAATTCGATGGCGCAGTCCACGCCATCCCGATGCGTGGTGTCACCCTTGCGATGAATGAGCCAATTGGGGTTATAGGCATACTTGCGCCCAACGAGCAGCCACTGATGGGCACGGTAGCACTGCTTGCGCCAGCCATTGCACTAGGAAATACCGTTGTATTGGTTCCAAGCCAAACGCATCCGCTTTGTGCTACCGATTTTTACAGCGTGCTCGAGACTTCTGACCTCCCCGCAGGGGTGGTCAATATTGTAACAGGCGACTCGAACAGCTTAGGTAAAACTTTAGCCGAACACATGGATGTGGACGCGCTGTGGTTCTCCGAAAACGCTGCTGCACTCGAGCACGCCAGTGCCAGCAACCTCAAACGCACTTGGCACTATTCGCTTCCACTCGAGTCAAAAGAAGCATTGCGTCAGGCAAGTCAAGTCAAAAACATCTGGATTCCTTATGGGGAAAGTCTAGAGGGTGGCACAAAGTATTAAACGCTCAGAATGCGAAAAAGCACCAACGCACCCATGCCGATATGAATAAGCAATTTTGCTCCAGCACCACCAAGGATGCCCAACAAGGTTCCCACTCCACTTTTGACTGCTTCAAAAGGCGGCTTCTTGCCCAATGCCAACTCAAAGACCATTGCACCCAAAAACGGCGCGCACAAAAACCCAATCGGACCCAGAAATAGACCGAGTAGCCCACCAAAAAGCGCCCCCCATGCGGCGTAACTCGAGCCGCCAAATTTCTTGGCACCCCAAGCTGCTGCCAAATTGTCTACAATCATGGCTGCAACCGCTAAAACCCCAAGCCCCAGCAAATAACCCCAGTTAAGTGGTACAAAACCAGTCAGAAGAGCGTGAGCAAGTGCTGCACCCCAAATAACCAAGGTAGCTGGAATAATAGGCACAAAAGTTGCCACCAGCGCCCCGAGCCAGAGCAGAATAAAAAGTACATCTGCCAGCCAATTCATACCCAACATTACGCGACTCGAGCCGCCAAAGTTGCCAAGTGCTA
>JBKBVO010000103.1:0-8518 GCA_046289535.1 Deinococcales bacterium
CGTATTTGAAAAAGTCACCGCCGCCAGAGCGCAGCTTGATAATGCCAAGGGCGTAGAGGACAAAGCCGTCGCCTCGAGTTTATTGTCTGGAGCTTTGCGAAGTGTCTTTGCCGTGGCGGAAGCCTATCCTGACCTCAAAGCCAATCAGAATTTTATTCAGTTGCAATCCGAACTCGCCGAATTAGAAGATAAAATTGCTTATAGTCGCCAGTTTTACAACGATACAGCCCTCGAGTTTAACAATGCGATTACCACTGTTCCGGGCGTATTTTTTGCTGGTCCAATGAACAAAACTAAAAAATCGATGTTCGAGGCAAGCGAAGGTGATAAAGCCGTTCCTGCAGTGAGTTTCTAAGGGTTTAGACCTCGAGATTTTGATAGTAGGTGTATAAGGCATCCTCAATGCTGCGCAAGTCGTCGTGATACTGTTTTAGAAGCGCTTCTAAAATCTGTGTTGGAACCTGTGGTAAATCGCCTGCATTGCGTCTTGCCCATTCGAGACGGCGCTGCATAATTTGCTCGAGTTTCCCGAGGCTTAGACCGTGCAAGTGCAGTATTTGTGTTGTAAAACCTGCACGCCTGAGTTCGTCTTGATGATTCTGGTGTGAAGCGATGACCCAAGACTTGGCACGTTTCCAAATTTGTCTCCGAAAAAAGTGGGGCAAGCGCTGGGCTTCATCTAAAAAAATGAGGTCGGCTTTGGGGACGCGTGGCTGCGTGCCAAATTCGGGCAAGTAGATATAAGGTGCGTTTGGGTGTTGTTGCCTTAGCTTTAAAAGGTGTGTGGTTTTACCGCGTCCTTTTTCGCCTAAAATCAGAATGGCATGCCCTATTTTTAACTCGAGCTCTGGAATCTCTACGGCAATAAGGTGACGCTCTTCGAGCGGGAGTTCCTCAAAGGGATTCCAACGCAGGTTGTGGGTAACAAAAGCTCGAGTGGGCGGCATAGTAAACTTAATAGTATGACAACCGAAAGCATTAATCCACAGACCCAAGACCTTGATTTGCTTGCCACTGCCGACTTGGTGCGTGTGATTGCCCAAGACCAAGAAAATGCTGTAGCCGCAGTTTTAGCGGTACAAGTCGAGATTGCTAGAGCAGTAGACTTAGCCACCGAGCGTCTTGCACAAGGTGGACGCTTGCTCTATGCAGGGGCTGGCACCAGTGGGCGTTTGGCATACCTGGATTCGAGTGAACTCGCACCGACTTTTGGCTGGTCGCCTGCTCGAGCACGAGTAGCGATGGCTGGTGGCACAGAAGCAGTATTTAAAGCGATTGAAGGCGCAGAAGATGATTTTGCTGCCGGCAAAGCCGATGCGATGGCGCTCAGTCCCCATGCTCACGACGTCTTGATTGGTATTGCTGCCAGTGGTAGTACACCCTATGTTTTGGGGGCACTCGAGGCGGCGAAAGCGGTTGGGGCACTGCGAATCGGGTTATCCAATAACCCGAATACCGCTGTATTGCACAATGCAGATGTGCCTATTTTGCTCGAGACGGGCGCTGAAGTCATTTCGGGCAGCACACGTCTCAAAGCTGGTACGGCTCAAAAAATTGCACTGAATACGCTCTCGAGTAGCATTATGGTGCGCCTGAACAAGGTTTATGGCAACCTGATGGTGGATCTTCAAGCCACCAATATCAAACTTGTGGCTCGAGCTGTGCGTTTGACCTGCCTTGCCACAAATGCCAACGAAGCCGATGCCAAGATTGCACTCGAGCACTGTGGTTGGCATGTCAAGACCGCGATTGTGATGTTGAAAAAATCCCTGGATTCAACAGCAGCCCAAAACCTGCTCGAGTCGGTACAGGGCAGTGTGCGCCGCGCTTTGGTCTAGCTCACTATGGCTTGAGCAAATCGTCGGGGAAAGCCATTCCAACTTCTAAACGGCAGACAAAGCCGCTTAGCGTGTATTTAAACAGAATCTCGAGCTACAATAGCCACTGTGCCGATTCGCGTTTTGCCAGAATCCCTGCGCCGCGAAATAGCGGCAGGCGAAATCATTGCTCGACCCGCCGATGCGGTCAAAGAATTGCTCGAAAATGCGCTCGATGCAGGTGCAAGTCGCATCGAAATCCAATTGCAAAAGGCGGGGCTTGAGTCCATTCGGGTCTCTGATGATGGTGTGGGAATTGCCAAAGAAGAAGTTGCTTTAGCACTCGAACGCTTCGCTACTAGTAAACTCGAGCGCATCGAAAACATCAAGACCCTTGGTTTTCGTGGCGAGGCGCTTTGGAGCATGGCATTTGCTGCCGATTTGATTCTGACTACCCGTCCTAAAAACCAGCTTGGTGGCACTAAATTGTCGGTTTTTGAATCCGAAAAAAAACTCGAGACCGTGACTTGCGCGGCGGGGACAGTGGTCGAGGTACAACATTTGTTTGCGCGCTTTCCTGCGCGCAAAGCTGGACTCGAAAGCGCTGCACTCGAAACACGGCGGGTGCTGAATGTGGTGCAACGCTATGTACTGCACCACCCACAGGTGGCATGGCGTGTTGTGGTAGATGACGAAGTGCGCTTAAATCATACCCCAAGCACTTTTCGTGAAGCTGTGGCAACCGTATACGGTACGATGACAGCCAATCGCTTGCTATTTTTAGAGCATACCGAAGAAGAAATACTTGTACGCGGTGTGGTCACACGCCCAGAATTGGCACGTCCACGTTCTGACCGTATGCATATCGCTATTAATAATCGTCCTGTGGAACTCGAGGCAAACCTCGAGCAGGCTGTGCTGCGCGCGTTCTCGAGTTTACTGCCCAAACACCACTCCCCAAGTATGGTTTTGAACCTGAACATGCCACCCGAATGGGTGAACCACAATACCCACCCTAGTAAATTGCGTGTGGCACTGCTTTTTACCAAAAAAGTCGAGACGGCTATCGAAGCCGCTATTCGAGCTGTATTACAGAATCAGCCGCTTGCGCCCAGTGTCCCCGAACCGCGCATTGTCCAAGCACCCACCCCGAATCGCTCGGTTTTTCCCCAATTGCGTCTGATTGGCACTTATCGTGATGCCTATATGATTGCTGAAAGCGAGGATGGAGACTTGTGGTTGCTTGACCAACATGCTGCACATGAGCGAATTTTATTTGAAGAACTCGAACAGTCCTTTGCCAATGCAGCCCCGCTCGAGCTGCCCAAGCCCGAGCTTTTGACCTTGCCGCCTGATACACAACTTGCACTCGAGACCAGACGCGAAGAATTGCGCGAATGGGGTTTTGTCTTTGAAGATTTTGGCGGAGGTTTGCACCGTGTGGCAAGTATTCCTGCCGCACTGATTGCACTGCGCATAGAAATTGTGGTGGATGTTTTGGCAAGAGCGCTCAGTGCCCCCGATGCACGACGGGATTTGCTGGCGCGTCTGGCGTGTTTGCCGGCAGTTAAAGCGGGTCATAAACTTGCTCATGCCGATGCCCAAACCATGCTCGAGGCATTGCGCGCTTGTGCAGTACCTTGGGCGTGTCCACATGGTAGACCGACCGCACTCAAACTTTCAGAACGTGATGTTGCTCATCAGTTCGGGCGACGTAGCCCACGCGATGTTGCAAAGGACAGTGCGACTCGAGCTGAGCGTCTCCAAGAGACAAGGGCAAAAATGAGTTGACCATATTCGCAATAAAAATACTGTCGTGCAAGACTAACCTTGTGTTTCCCCACTTGTACTCGTCCGTATTAAAATGCTAGAATCAACACTTCAGCATAAAGGGGTTTTGGATGAAAAAACTTGGTGTATTGGCTTTAGGTGGTGTCGTTGCGGTCGCGCTCTTGGCACAAGGTGCAGCCCAGACCAGAACACTGAATCTGTTCAACTGGTCGGAATATATGGATCCTGCAATCCTTAAAGACTTCGAGAAACAGTTTAATGCCAAAGTGAACGTTTCGCTTTACGAGTCGAACGAAGACCTGATTACTAAACTTAGAGCCAACGGCGGCAGCCAGTACGATGTTATTGTCCCCGGACAATATGCCATTCCTTTGCTGGCGCGCTCTAATCTGCTTTTGAAGCTGGACAAAACAAAAATTCCTAACCTCAAAAACCTCGCAAAAAAATTTATCAACCCTAACTACGACCCCAACAATACTTACAGTGCTGCTTACCAATGGGGTACGGTTGGTGTGGTTTACCGCAAGGATAAACTCAAAAACCCCGCGCAGACCTGGGGCTTGTTTTTTAATCGAGCTCAAAAACAAGGCAGTTTTTTGATGATGGATTCCACCCGTGAAATGCTTGGACCAGCACTCAAATACCTTGGCAAAAGCCTGAACAGTACCAACCCCGAAGACATCAAGGCGGCACTCGAGCTTATGGTGCAGGCTAAAGGGCGCAGCTTGGGTTTTGATGGCGGTGTGGGCAATCGCAACAAAGTGGCTGCAGGGCAAGCCGATTATGGTGTTGCGTATAATGGCGATGTTATCAAGCTACAAGAGGAAGATAAAAATCTTGGCTTTTTTGTCCCTCAAGAAGGCAGCGTGATTTTCACTGATAGTATGGCAATTCCAATCAAAGCGCCCAATTCACAATTGGCGCACCAATTCATTAACTTTATTCTCGAGCCAAAAATCGGTGCGCGTTTGAGCAACTACAACCGTTATGCCAGCCCCAACGAGGCAGCTAAGCCATTTATTAACCCTGCCGATGCTAAAAATCCGGGTGTATACCCGCCTGCCAACGTCATGGCGAAGCTCGAGTTCATTTTGGATTTAGGCAAGAATAACGCGCTCTATGATAGTGCTTGGACAAAAATTAAAGCGCGTTGAGCACGAATTGGTGTAAAAATCTTTAGGAGCGTGTTGATAGAGGGTCAAACTGCCTCAAAAAGCAACCGAGGTTGTTGTTGTTACACGGCTTCGTTTTGACCCACCTTACAAACACGCTCTTAAGAGTATCTAAACGGCGAAGCTGCGCTCAAAAACTCGAGCAAGGGGGTGCGTTTGAGGCGAATCTCATGCGCGATTTGGCGCTGCAAAAAACCTTTGGCATGGTTGAGCGCCTCCACCACAGGCGCAACATCATCTAGGCTCGAGATAAAGACTTTGGCGTGCAGCAAGTCGGGGGTAATTTGTACCCGCTCGATCGTCACAATCAGGGGCAGGCGCGGGTCGGATAGCTCGGGAATCGCTCGAGCCAAGACCCGCTCGATGGCGGCTTCGATTTGGGCAGTGCGCTGACTCATTGATTGAGGCGCCGAATCACACGAGCAACACTTTCGGCAAGTTCGGTAATCTCTTGCTTTGATTCACCCTCGACCATCACTCGCAGTAGGCTCTCGGTACCGCTTGGGCGCAGGTTAATTCTGCCACGCCCCTCGAGGGTTTTTTCCACATTTTGTAGCGCAGTTTGAACTTCTTCGTGTTTGGCGATACTTTTATCTTGGACGCGCACATTGACCAAAACCTGCGGAAAGAGCGGCATCTCCTCGCGCCACTGACGCAAGCTTTTGCCGCTTTGGCGCACTGCTTTGAGGGTCAAAAGCGCCGTGAGCATGCCATCGCCCGTAGGGGTGCTATCCAAAAAGAGGGTATGTCCGCTCTGCTCACCACCCAAAGTCAAGCCCTTCTCGAGCAGGCGCTCGTGTACGTAGCGGTCGCCCACATTGGCGCGCTCCAAATGGATGCCGTGCTCGCGCAGCTTGACCTCCAAACCCATATTGCTCATCAGTGTTGCCACGATTGCGCGCTCATTTCTCGAGACCCCATTGATGTACAGCAGATGATCGCCATCCACCATAGCACCAGTGTTATCTACCAATAGGCACCTGTCCCCGTCGCCATCGAATGCCACCCCCAAATCAAAACCCATCTCGCGCACGATTTTTTGCAGGTTTTCGGGGTGGGTACTGCCGCAATCGGTATTGATGTTGCGCCCGTCCGGGTTGGTGTACAGCGCAAAAATATCCGCTCCTGCACGCCCAAAAATCTTTGGCGCAAGGCGGTGCGTCGCACCGTTGGCACAATCGAGCACGATTTTTAAGCCACTCAGGTCAGGTGCCAGCTCGAGCAAAAAACTCGAGTACAGCCGCTCGGCTTCGCGGTAGTCGGTGACGGTGCCAAGCGCCGTACCCGTCGCATTAGGCGGGTCGGTTTGCAGGTTTGCTTCAATCTCAAGCTCGAGTGCATCGCTGAGCTTTTTGCCATTTGCCCCAAAGAACTTAATCCCATTGTCTTGGTATGGGTTGTGCGAGGCGCTGATAACAATACCGGCGCTCGTCCCGAGTTGGCGCGTCAGGTAACTCACGCCGGGTGTTGGCATCACCCCGAGGTGAACAACATTGACTCCCTGTGCGGTCAAACCCGCTGCGAGCGCCGCTGCGAGCATGTCGCCCGATTGGCGCGTATCTGTACCAACCACCACACTTGGGCGGTGCGATTGACGCTTCAAAACTTCGGCGGCGGCTTGTCCAAGGCGCAGCGTCCAAGCAGCCGTGAGCGGTGGACTACCCGCTACCGAACGCACCCCATCGGTGCCAAAAAATTGACGACTCATTGGCAACAGTTTAACCCGCACTACGCCGCTTTTGTGAAGCTGTGGGCGGCACACTTGGCGCTATCGTGCAAGACAGCATGAAAAGCCGGGTATCACTCGAGCAGGGTCGCCCCAAAAGCGGTTTTGAGCTGCTCGAGCAAGGCGCTATCGGCGGCGCTATCGGCGGGGTGATAGGCACCAAAGTGACTCTTCAAGATGCGAATCGTGCCGTAGCGCACAGCGCCGTTGAGCGTCGAATCGGACAGAAAAGCGCGCACCGACTCTGTTTCGCTGTTCGAGAGCAAACCCTGCTCGAGCGCCTCGAGTTGTAAGTAGATACTCATGCGAAACCCGTTACCCACCATCCGCCCAAAGAGGGCACCTGATTGGTCTTTGAGTTCTTGGGGAATTTTCAGGGTTTTGGATTCGTTCCACTCCTTGTCTATAATTTCGCGATTATAGCCGATAAAATAGCTGTAATTCATGATGTATTTGGGCGTTTGATACTCGACTCGCTTGGGGTTAGCTAGCATTTTGGCGTTGGCTTCGGGCAAACTGCCTTTAGCGACAAGGCGCAGCAGTGTAAACAGCGCATTGTGGTTGAACATGCGCTCCTGAATGAGCGAAGCCACCATGTACTCGCCAACTTTTGTGGCGTTTGATCCAGAAATCCGCGCCAAGCTCGGGTCGAAAGTAAAACCAATCCAAAACCATGTCAGGCGCAAGTCCTGCTCTTCTTGTGCAGCACTGCGGGCAGCATCGATGCTGTTTTGCGCAAACTCGGGGTAGCCAAGGTCGCGCAGGTTTTTACGGAAAGACCCAACAGCACCACTCGTCTCGAGCATCACTCGCCCTTGGTCGCCAATCTCCCAGGGGTTTGAAGGCAGGTAGTTCAAGTCACCTCGAGACAGTCCATTCAAGTCGGTATCTAAGTACTTGAACGCGATGCCATCGGCGAAAAATTCTTCTAACCGCCCAAGGCTCGAGAGGCGTAGCATGTGTTGTCCAAGCAGCGCAGTCAAAAATTTATTGCGGTTGAAGTCGTCCATCGCACCGCACGCCAGTGCGGCATTGGTTCCGCCCAGATTGCACGCCCCCAAAAGCGGCACGCGGGTCATGTCTTTGGCTGCCAGATACATTGCCCAAAAGGTTTGGTTGTTGGGATTCTCGAGGTAGGCATCCTGCAGCGCGTACCATTCGGCTTTGCGCTCGGGTTTGGGGTCGTGCGCAATATCGGCGACCCAATCGTTAAACGTACCCTCTTTCGCGCCGTGGTGCAGGTCGGCACTCCAGAGCGGATACAAAATACCAGTCGGGAGTTTGCGCAAATTGAGCCGGCTCGGATTTGCGCCGGCGGCATTCGTTCCATTGATTAAATCAAGCAGCTCACTCTGGGCTTGCTTCGCCTTCTTGAGGCTGTCGATTCTCGCACCGTAGAGCGTTGGCAAAAGGCTCTCGAGTTGCTGGGCAAAAGCGATATCGCGCTTGACCGCAGCGATTTCTGGGCTATCGCTCAGCTCGGGCAAGAGCTGCGCGCCACCAGGCTGGAAAGGGCGGAACGAGCGTGCATGAGTGGTGGGCATATTGTATTGAGTACGCATTTGTTTGATTGCCTGCACCAACGCTTTGGCTTCGTCTTTTGTCGCGCCGTCTATGATTGCACGCCGCTCGAGGTCGGTATCGGTCGAGCCAATGCGCGCCAAATCAAAAAAGTCTGCGCCGTGACAACCAGCACAAGAGCCTTTGGGATGACGTGCGAGGTTATCGTTGCGCCACAAGCTCATAGCAACCGCTTGGGCTTCTTTCGGAGTAAAGGTCTTTTCGGGTTCCGAGGCAGGGGCATTGCCACACGCCACTGCCAGGACAATCAAGCTCGAGAGTACAAGATACCACCAAGAATTCATGCAGGCAGTATATGAAACTATTTCCAAAAGCGATGTTATTTTTTCACATATGGCATCAATAGCTCGAGCCAACTCCAATCTGCCGCCACGCCTTTGTAGCACCGATTCAACCAGTGCTAAACCCAACAATGACGTATCCATTCAAGC
>JBKBVO010000104.1:0-8488 GCA_046289535.1 Deinococcales bacterium
GAGCGCGGTGTCGCTACCCCGATTTGGTTTGCGAATACCAAGAACGAACAGTGGTTGGTGAGAACGCTCGAGCAGAGTGGCGAATTCACTGCGCCTTGTATTGAAGTGACACCGACAGTATCAGATATTCACACCTTGATAGCAATGTACAATAATTTATGACATACTCCCCAGTCATGAAACGGGTGTTCAGCGGCATTCAACCAACGGGCGAGATTCACATTGGCAACTATCTGGGCGCGATTCGCAATTGGGCAAAAATCGGCGACCAGATTGGTAAGGAAGCGATTTTCTGCATCGTGGATTATCATGCCATCACTATTCCGCACGATGCCGCCGCTCTGCCACGCCTGACTTTCGATGCCGCACTCGCCAATATGGCAGCCGGTCTAGACCCCAACAAAATCACACTCTTTGCTCAGTCGCATGTGCGCGAACACGTCGAATTAGGCTGGGTTTTTACCACCCAAACCCCATTGGGCGAACTCGAGCGCATGACCCAATTTAAGGATAAATCCGAGCAACACAGCGTTCTGAGTGGGCTTTTAATGTACCCAGTCTTGCAAGCCGCCGACATTCTTTTATACAAAGCCGATACCGTACCGGTTGGCGAAGACCAAATCCAGCACATCGAACTGACTCGTGATATTGCCCGGCGCTTTAATTTCCGTTTTGGCAAAGAAGTATTCCCCGAACCCAAAGCCAGCATTGACCAAAACGCTGCTCGAGTGCCGGGCTTAGATGGCGCGGGCAAAATGAGCAAATCCAGGAACAACACCATTGGCGTGCTCGAGCCAAAAGACAGCATTTGGCAAAACCTGCGCGTTGCGCCCACCGACCCGCAGCGCATCCGTCGCACCGACCCAGGCAACCCCAGTGTGTGTGTGATTTTTGCTTACCACAAGTTGTTCTCGAGTTCTGATATGGTGCAGATGGTGGACACCGAATGCCGCAAAGCTGGAATTGGCTGCGTGGATTGCAAGAAGCTACTGATGGAAAATATCTGGCTGCAACTCGAGCCGATTCAAGCAAAAGCCGATCACCTGCGCGCAAACCCTTCTATTGTTACGGATGCACTGGTTTCGGGTGCGGATTTTTGCCGCAAAATCGCACAAGATACAATGCAGGAAGTGCGCGAGGCGATTGGGTTGTTGGGGCTAGATAGTAAGCGCCCATGACCCCACTCGAGCCAACCTTTATCGCCCGCTTTGTAGGATTTGAAGGCACCCTCCCCGAACTCTCTGCCGCACTGCGCTCTGGCAAGGTAGTGCCTGGCATCGTGCCTTTGCTCGAACTCACCCGTGCAGTGCTGGCACGTTACCAGCACGCCAGAGCTATTTTACCACCCGAGCTTGCGCTCGAACTCTCGAGTGAGGCGCTGCCACATTTATCTGGTGTGATTGAACTGAAAACCCGTTTACTCTTGCCAAAGCCACCCCGACAAGAGGAGGACGACTCGGAATTCGACAGCAGCCTCGAGGATGTCTTAGAAGGCGTGCAAGCCCTTGCGCAACTCGAGAGCGCAATTGGCTTTTTGCGCGAGCAGCGCGCTGCTCGTTCGCAAGTGCTCCTGCCCAATGTGCCCGAGATTCGCTTGCCACGCAAAGCCAAACCGATTGCCACAGGTATTGGGGTACTGCTCGAGGCGGCACGGCGCAGAGTGCGCGATATTGAACTTTTGGATTTAGCATTCGAGCGTCTGACCATGACCATGGCGATGGCACGGCTCCTCGATTTTGGCAAAAAACTAACCCCTTTTTTCTTTGCAGAAGTCCCCGCTGCCGATTGGGGCGAGCGCACAGTACTGTTTTCGGCACTGCTCGAGGGGGTGCGCGATGGGCAACTCAGCGCCAAACAAGAAGTTGCTTATGAAGACATCACCGTGCAGTGTCTGGAGAAATCCTGATGCCAGAGATTGAAATTATTGCCTATTAAACACGCTGGCTCGAGGAATTCACCACCATTGGGCAGCAATTGCGAACCGCTTTGGGTAGCACTGTAGAAATTCACCACATTGGCAGCACCAGCGTGCCAGATTTAGCAGCAAAGGACGTAATTGATGTTCAAGTAAGCGTTCAAGACTTGGAAAACCCAACTTTAAGACCAGCGCTCGAGTCCTGCGGGTTTTTGTGGTGCGGTTTTCGCACAGACCATGCTCCACTTGGTTTGAATATAGCGGCAACAGAACTCGAAAAACGCTATGCGGTTCTTCGTGAGCCGCGCAAGGTAAATCTGCATATTCGTGCCATTGGGCGTTTTAACCAACGCTATGCACTGCTATGCCGAGACTACCTGAGAACTCATGCTGAAACTTGCGCTGCATACGCCGAAATCAAGCGCCAGTTGGCGCGGTATTTCCCCAACAACCGCGATGCCTATTACAATATTAAAGACCCAGCTTTTGATTTATTTATGACCGCAGCTTGGGAATGGGCAGAGTGGACAAATTGGCAACCTGCACCAAGTGACCTCTAACGCAGTGGTTTATTGAGGAGCGTCCCACGTTTGGTACTCTGCTCGATATGCACAATCTCGAGGCTGTACTCGAGACGGCGATAATACATTTTATAAGGGCGTTCGCCAAATGAAAAAATATGACTGTGGCGCGGGTTGGGCACGGGTGTACCCAAGGTGGCATCCTGGGCTAAGTCTTCAATCACATTGATTAAGCGCTGTACGGTACGGTCAGCGGCATCTATCGAGAATAACTCGAGTTGCTCGTAAATTTCCTCGAGGTCCTCGCGTGCACGGTCTGCCCATTCAATCCGCAGACGCTGTTTCTCCGTGACTACTAAACCTTCGGTGTAGCTCATGAAAAGGTCTTCTTTCTAAAATGATTGCGCAGTTTTTCGGTTGTCCAAACACGTTGGTTCTCCAGGTCTTGAACGCCTTGGTCTATGCGCTCAAAAGTCTGTAAGGCACGCTTGAAATCATGCCAATTCGCTTCTGCGGGCAATTGCTCGAGAAGGAAGAGGATTTCGGCTTGAAGTTTCGCCCTCATACGGTGGTTATTGTACCCTCAAATTTTATTTGGATAGAGTTGGTTTTTGCAAGTGGGACAAACTCTGTAGGTTGCCCTAATATCCAATACGCAGCAAATCCCTAAACTCGAAGCATGAAAAAAATCCTCGCGCTTTTTTTGGGTCTGGTTGCTTGTGCCCCTGCCGTTGTGCCCCTGTCTGCTCCAATTCCCACACCCAACAGCTTAGAGACCGTTGCTGTCGAGCGCAAAATCATTGCGGGGTTTGATGAACCTAATACCCCTAACCTTCTTGATAACGCGATTTTCGTGCGTTATTTTTTACCCAGACCCGAAAAAGCCCGTGCCATCCTGGTTTTGATGCCTGGTTTTTTGGGTGGGGCAGCTAATTTTGACCGCCTTGCACGCAGCGTGGTTGCAAAAGACCCCAGCCTCGAAGTTTGGGCAGTGGACCGACGTAGCAACCAACTCGAGGAACACCAACGCCTGCAAGCCGCTCTGCAGCAAAAAGACCCACTTTCAGCATGGCGTTACTATATTCGCGACAGCGGCAAGCCCGAAGGTTTTCGCGCCAGAAGTCCAGAAAGCCTTGCATTTATGGGCTATTGGGGCTTAGAAACACATCTCGAGGATTTACGGCGTGTGATTTTGCTGGCGCGTTCGCAAAGCAATAAGGTCTATTTGGGTGGGCATAGCCTTGGTGCGGTGATGGTCTCACTCTATGCGGGTTGGGATTTTGCTGGCATCCCCGGACACCAAAGCATAGATGGTTTGCTGCTGCTCGACGGAGTCGCAGGGCGAACCAGCCCCGAAAACGGAATCAGTCAAAGCGAGTACGAAAACGGTACGCTTGGACCATTTGGTATTCGTGGTGCAGGACAACGCGGACTCGAGTCCGGAAAGGACGTACCCTACTTTAGTGCTTTTGGATTTGACCCAAGTGGTTTGGCACGGCTTGGTGCGGCTGCACTGCTCGCACGCTTTGACCCAGATGGCGACAGTCCTGGCGGGATCGTACCCTACGCCGCGAGTAATTTGGCGGCGGCACTGGTTGCAGGCGACGACCAATACGCACTGGTCAGTGCTTTTGCAGTTAGCGCTGGATATGCCACCAATGCCAAGACCTCGATCAATGTGTTGTCTTGGTTTGTGGGAGGCTGGGCATTGACCGTAGAAGGCGTTGCCGATGGCGCAAAACGTGTGGAATGGTTTACACCCACACCCACCAACCCCACCGAACTCACCGACCCACTTGATTTTGCCACACGCTTTTATAACCAATACGCCGATTTTCAAGAATGGTATTTCCCGGCACGGCTGAGTCTCGATATCTCTGCGGCTGGCATAGAATCCCCCACTTGGGCACAAGAAAAACTACGCGTGCGCCATATTGCCAGTACCAAAATTCCCGTACTGGCAATTCGCGGAGGGCGAGGCATCGTGCCTGAAAATGGCTATGCTCCACTCGAGCGTAAAATGGGGCAAAAGATAGATGTTCGCACCCTGCCCAATATGACCCATTTGGATGTATTGTCGGCTCGAGCCAACAAAAGCGTAGAATGGCTGGTGGAGTGGCTCAAGTAACCTACTTGACATTGACCAAGTTGTCCCTACAATACATGAATCTTTTGGAGGCAACAATGGAAACGGTGCGCGTCTCTGGTCAATCACGCCCAAACTCGGTGGCGGGGGCAATCGCAGCGCTGCTGCGTCTGCACGCCGAGGTCGAAGTCCAAGCCATCGGGGCAATGGCAGTGAATCAAGCGGCTAAAGCCATTGCCATCTCGAGAAGTTATTTGGCGGTGGATAATCTGGATTTGACTTGTGTACCTGCCTTTGTCAAACTCGAACTCGAATCTGAGGAACGCACTGCCCTAAAGTTTATCTGCAAGGCACAAAAACTCGAGATGCAAGCCTTGCAATAGCGATTTGTGCAGCTCTGGGTTATGCTTGATTACATGAAAAGCTCGCGAATTTTGGCTGCTGTTGGTGTTCTTCTTGGTTTAGGGGCAATGGGTGTAGCCCTGCGCGGTCAGGGCGGCATAGGCGAAACCCGCCCCACTACAGCGCACGGTGCACATCTGAGTCTGCGCGAGCAATCGGGTAGCACTGTGCCACCGCTTCTGGATTACATTCCTACTTATTATCAGCACGTCAAACCAATTCTCGAGGCAAATTGCACCAGTTGTCATGTTCAAGATGGCATTGCCCCTTTTAGTCTGACCAGCTTGCGCGATGCCCAAAATAATCACCGCCAAATTTACTTGGACACCCGTGCCCAGCGCATGCCACCTTTTCCGCCCAACGGCGAAAGTCCAAAATTTAAGCACGAATTACGCTTAAGTAAACAAGATATTGCCATTCTTGCCAACTGGTCTTGGAGCGGCGCGCCTGCAGGTGACCCGAAAAAAGCGGTTACGGCTGCTTCTAAAGTGGCTCGAGTGAGCATCCGCTCAGACCTCAAGCTCTCGATGCCAAAGGTTTTTATGCCCAAAGAAAGCCTCTCAGATGAATACCGTTGTTTTATGGTCAACCCAAAACTCGAAGGCGAACGCTTTATTACTGGCTACGATATTCTGCCTGGCAATGCGGCTGTGGTACACCATGTCTTGATGTTTGAACTCGAGGCTGGCTTGATTGCCGAAGCGCAAAGACTCGAGCGCGAAGAAGGCGACAACCGCGATGGGTATACCTGTTTTGGTGGTCCAAGGGTGGCAAATGGCTTACAACCGATTGGCGCATGGGCACCCGGTAGCCCTGCTGTAAAATTCCC
This sequence comes from Deinococcales bacterium, assembly GCA_046289535.1. Taxonomy (GTDB): domain Bacteria; phylum Deinococcota; class Deinococci; order Deinococcales; family JAAFIG01; genus JAAFIG01. The sequence continues at coordinate 5,754 of JBKBVO010000104.1, forward strand.
CGAAGGAACAGGTGCAAGGTTGCGTGCAGGTTCGCAGTTATTGCTTCAGGTACACTATAATCTGATTAACGGAGCTAAACCAGACCAAAGCGTGGTGAAACTCGAGCTTGCCCCTGCGGGTAGCCGCTTGAAGGCACTGCTTAATTTTGCCCCCAATGCGCCTGTGGAATTGCCTTGCCCCGGTGCATACCCTCAAGACCCTAAAAACCTCTGTCACCGTGAAGCTGCCTATGCGCGGGTTTTGGCGCTCAATAACTCGAGTGGCAATCGCAATCGCCGCGCAGGGAATGCCCTGCGTTCTTGTGTGCGCAGTTTAGACCAGTACATTAACGGCTCTGATGCCACACATATCGAAACAGTTTGTGAATATCCTGTTCCAGCCAACCTCACACTGCACGGCTTGGCTGGACATATGCACTACCTTGGTAAAAGCATCAAGCTCGAGATTAATCCAACCCGCAATGATCGCATCGTGCTTTTAGATATTCCTAACTGGGATTTCCACTGGCAGGGTTTTTATTGGTTCGAGCAACCCGTGGTGGTCAAACCCGGCGATACCTTCCGAATCACCTGCGTTTTTGATAATTCTGTAGCCAATCAGCCCTATTTGGGTGGAAAACAACGCAAGCCGCAATATATTGTTTGGGGCGAAGGCACCGAAGAAGAAATGTGTCTAGGGTACGTACAGACTACACTGAACTAAAGGGCATGCACAGATTACACCTGACTAAATTGGTGTGCTGGGCGAAGTTTTATCGAGGTAAATCAGTAGGTCAAAATCGTTTTGCAACACCGCTTCGTAGCTGTACCAATCGGGTTCGGGTGCTCTAAACGGTGGCAGGTTCTGCCCAATAATTTGTAAGCGGCGTTTTTGCGCCAGCCATGCAGGAAGTGGTTGGCGCAAATTGAGTATAAAGGCAGGCATGCCAGCAGCACGAAAAAGCGCTTCAAAACTGTCTTTGGGTGGATTTGGCACACGCTGAATGCTCGGGTTAGCCGCTAACCCAAGCATGGCTGCAGCAATGGTACGAGCGGGGTCAGAAGAATCCAAAAGCTGGGCATAAAAACTGCCCTCAAAAAACGCAAAGCCCCATGCTTGGTAGGCTGCGCCGTAACGTTCACGCAAATAAGCACCCATTGGCTTCCAACCAAAATGCATTTGCGGATTGAAAGTAATATGCCCATTGTGCGCCCACAGCACAACTTTTTGCCCAGTGCTGCGCTCGAGCCAAGCGGCATTTTCTGCCATAAATAAATCGCGCAAGGTGACTGCCTCGAGCAAATTCTGACGCACAAAACGCGCCCGGTAATAGCTATTTGCCTGCTCGAGTACGCGCACCAGCTGTAGATTGGTTTGGTATGCAGCATTGGAGATATTTTGGCGGCGATTCTGCAAAATTTGACGCACTGTAGCAATTTGTGTAGCACAAGTGTTCGCACCGCGCTCGCCGTTTGCGCTATAGCGGGCAACACCGATGATATTCCCCAGCGAGAAGCGAATACAACCGAGTAAATCCTCGACTCGAGCTGCGTCTGTGGGCAAGGTTTTGGCAAACCAGTCAGTTAGAAAATCCACAGCTGGTACGGGTTCCTGCATATCAAAACCGCTAAAGATTATTTTTTGTTTAGCCGTTTGGTTGTAGCGCCGCATCCACTCGATTAAACCAAGCACTTCTTCGGTGCGCCATGCCCACATGATTTTGGCATATTGGCGCAGTAAATCCCGCGCGTTACCCGTAGCACCCAACACATATTGGTTCAGTGCAAAACTGCTTGCCCAATTGGCTTCAATGGCAAACACCGCAAAACCATGTTTTTGTACCAGATACTCGAGCAAACGATGTTTGGTGGTAAAAAATTCTTTGGTGCCATGTGTAGCTTCGCCCAAACCAATCATACGGCTGTCTGTGACCAAGTTACCCAGTGGCTCGAGGTCGCTCAAACCTGTTTCTGCCCGGGTAGACTCGAGTGGGATGGTGTTTTTTTGCAGCCAAGCCACTTCGGGAGAAGCCTGAGCAAGCGCAAATCCTGCAAGCAGTAATAACCCAATCAGCCAGTTTTTCATGCCTTCAGCGTACGTCAAAAACCAACAGATGACACGCCCGAACCGCGCTCGAGACTGACTTCGGCAGCATGAATGATTTTAGTTTGTGTAGGCGTTTGCAGCACTAAGCCCCCACTGCTGTCTATATCTAGCGCCAAGCCCTGCCAGACCGCGCCATTTGGCTCGAGCACGCGCACAGTTTGCCCGAGGGTGTTAGGTTGGGCTTTCCAGAGTTGAAGTGCGTACTTGGGTTGTTCTAAAAACAAGGCATATTCGTTTTGCAGGTCGTGCACAATTTGCTCGAGCAGCACAAAACGCTCTACAGGAGCGAATTCCTCGAGTGCGGCAGCATGAAATTCTGGGGGAAAATCCTGACATTTGACATTGATACCCACCCCAAGCAAGACCGCCCGAGCTGTTCGCTCGAGTAAAACCCCACAGAGTTTGCGTCCATCGGTGCTGAGGACATCGTTGCTCCACTTCAGTTGGGTGCGAATCCCCGTCTGTTTCAAAATGCTTTGTGCAAGGCTTGCGCCAACCAAAAGCGGCAATAACCCAAGTTGGGCGGGTGCGAGCCTTGGGTACAACACAGCAGTAAAATAAAGCCCTGCACCATGTGCAGACTGCCAGACCTTGGCGCGCCTACCACGCCCTGCACTTTGGGCTTCGGCAAAGATAACACTCCATTCTG
>JBKBVO010000105.1:0-8468 GCA_046289535.1 Deinococcales bacterium
GTATTTTCCTCGATATACGAGCGGATTTCATCTAGCACCGACGACTCGAGCTTGGTTGTGCCCTGTTTTGCTTTCTTGCGCCGTAAAATCCGCACAGCTTCGGCTTTTGCGGCTGCCCCCTCGGATGGCTCGAGCGTGCTCGCGAGTTGGCGCAACTCGTAGGCTGCTCCATCAGGCACCAAATCCTGCTGGTGCAGCCTGCAAAAGTACTGTAAGCGCGCTACCAACGCGTCCCACTGCCCCGAGATAGTCAGTGGCGCACCACTGCGCTTGAGCAGGCTCAGTGCAAGCGCATTGCGGGTTTTCTTGGCGGTTTTTTCTGCCGCTCGAGCTGCCTCGAGCACATCTTGCAGTGGCTCGAGGTAGTGCGCAATCACCAGACCCGCCGAAAGTGTCGGGCTGTGCTCTACGCCTTGCTCCTGTATTTTGTAGTCCTCGAGATTCTTAGCAAAGCATTTGGCAAGCACCGTGGCGCACTTGAGTGCGCGGTGCAGCGGTAGGTAGGCGAGCACATCGTCGCCACCAACAAAAACAGTACAGCCGCCGTGTTCTTCGATGATTTGCTTGGCTCGCGCCGCAAAGCCAGAAAGTTTTTTCGAGAACTCTTGGTGTGCTTCTGCGCTGCCAAGTTGGTCTATCACCTTACCCATGCGGTCGCCGTCGGCGTGCAGCAAGGTGTAGTACACAGGCGCTTCGCGCACCTTATAGGCGCTCCATAAAACGTCGCGCACGCACGCTTTAGCTTGTTCAAAGTGCTGGTCGTCTTCAACGTATTCGCGTAAGCGCTCGGGCAACAACACGCTGGCATCGAGGTCGCCGAGCAAGGGGTGCTCTGCTCCAGACACACGCTCGAGCTTATCTGTGCCAAGAAGTTGTTTTAGCTCCTCGAGACGTTGCCTCGCCCCCTCCAAGTCAAGGATTGGGCGCTCGAGCAAAGGCTGCACCGCTATGTGCGAGGTGCTGCTAAAGCCGGGGCGGTTTTTGTGCATTGCACGGCGTTTGAGCAGTCCTACAGCGCAGAGGCGCTCACCGCCGCGCACACCGTAGCGGAAAAACAACTGCCTTGCAATGCGCTGGCGTTGTGCTCGAGAAGCCCCCGGTTTGGGGTACTCGCTCTCGGGGATGACGCTCTCGCGCACCCCATCGAGGCTCGATTTCGGCGCAGCCGAACCCCAGCTCACTGCCGCAAAATTGCGCGTCGTTTTGCGCGCAGCCATGAGCGCATATACTCGCTGGCGCGCCGCTCTGTAGTCGCCTCGGTGCGGTGTGCTTGCCCAGTAAAATTCGATAAAATCTTCGATTTGCTGCTCGGCAGCCACATTGCGCACTTCAGCAGGCACCTGTGCACCTTGCCAGTAGGTTTGGATGGTTTGGCGAATGGCTGCGCGGGCATTTTCTGCTACCTCTTGGGGTACACCTTGCACCTGCGCCAAGATGACGTTGGCAACATTCAGGCTCGAGTTGATACACAGTTCGTCCGTGTCTTTTGGAGCAGGAAAAATCAGAGCCTGGGCGTTATTTTCACACTCTGCCACGGCTCGTGCAGCCGCCTTGCTGCATTCGGAGAGCAAATGCGAACCAAACCACAAGTCCCCCGAACTGCGCGCGGTCATAATAAAATCCTGAACCGGTCCTAGGGCAATCAACAACAAATGTTCAGCCATACTGCGCCGTCCCTTTCAGACATGTGCAATCTTGATTATTTTCCCACGCCACAGCAAACAACCTCCTCGAGCCTATTGAGTGCGAACCACGAAGTTCTGTTTTTGTGTGCAAAGCATAAGACTCGGTCGCAAGCATACCAAGAGTATTCTGTTAAAAACAGAATCTTATTGATTATCTGAGTAAAAAACACTCAATTTAAGTGATGACTGCAAAGGTCTAAGTCGAGTGTATTCAGCTCTGTGGCTACCTCGAGCACCCATTCACTGTACACACCCTCGAGGAAAGGTCGGGGAATTTTTTGCTGTCGAACAAGGCTTGCATCGTAGATCCAATGCGTGCTCGGCTCGAGTTGTATAACATTTCCGCGCACCAAGATGCTGCTCTTCCAACCCAGCGCCAAACGTAAGCGCTTGACCAAATCCAGCACTGCATTTTTTTTGCTTTTCGGGTTTTGCTCTTGAGGATACAGTGCTTCAATCAACTTTTCGATGCCCACACCTCCTCCTCGCTCGAGCAACAGCACCAGCAGCTCACCAACCCGCCCTGTGGGTTTGAGTTGGATTTCAATGTTGTTGACCAAGACCTGCAACACGCCACAAGCGCGCACCTCAACGGTATTTTTTTGCAATCGCGGCGGGGATGTGGGCACGTTGTAGCCCGCCAAACTCGCAAACAGGCTCAAGTCTGTCCAGAACCCTAACTCTTCCCGAACATGGAAGCTCGAGTAATCAATTTTTTGTAAAAAATCGAGCGCCTCGATGCCGTTTTTGTGCAATCGTGCCGCTTGTGCTTGCAGAATCAAAGCAATGCTCCTATAGGGCTCATTTTGAATCGGCACAAATTCTGTGCTACGCCCCATCGCCAGATGGACTGCCGCAACTTCAACTTGAATTTCGGCACTCACTTGAATTTGCAAGGCGTGCTCGAGCAACTCGAGTGCTTCACCAAGACGACCCTGAAGCCTTAGCGTGCGCCCCAAGCTCCAATACGCAGCGCGCAAATCGGCATCTTCTACGGCTTCTTTGATTGCAAGTCGGTAGGCTTCTTCGGCACGAATAAAATCCCCGTTGTACCTGCGCCATTTACCAACCCCCTGCAAAGCTCGAGAACGAAATGGTTTTGCTTCTGTACGGCGAGTCAATTTTTCTGCTTGCACAAAATGACGCTCGGCATCAGTGTCCAAACCCAAAATCGCTAGTTCACCAAGATTGTAGCGCGTCCACGCTAGGTAATACTGGTCGCTACGCAATTTTGGCAGCGCTTTGACCAATAGCTCCTTGCTCTGTTGAAGGTTGCCCGCTTTTTGTGCGCAGCCCGCATAATCAATATAGGCGAGACCCAACAGCCGCCCACTGAGTTCATGAATTGCCCGCTCAAAGAGCGCTTGCCATTCAAGCCCCAAATAAAATTGAGCAAGTGCAAGACGCTTATAGGCAACACCCAAGCGTTCTCCGCTCAGAAAGGGCAGTATCTCGAGCAAGATAGCACGTGCACTCGCATAGTCGGCGCGCTCAAGCAAAGCCCAAGCGCGCTCGAGCAAGACCAGAGCATTGGTCTGGTGCACCTCCAAGCCCTGAGACACCTCTAAAAGCCTATCTGCATCCCTGACTCCCACAAGAGTTTGGCTGTACAAATCCAGCCAGCGGCACTGCAAATCCGAAAAGGACTCAAAAAAACTTCTTATTTGTTTCCACTCACTCTGTCGTTGAATACGACCAAACGCTCCTTGCAACACCTTCTTTGCGTCTGCGTAATGCCCATCCGGAACTAGGGCTCGAATCGCTTTGAAACTGTCGAACAAGGGTACGCGAGGTCGTTTCATAGAGTACATGACACTTGGGGGTGGCGTGCCACCCCCGGAAAAAGGCTTAACCTCCAGTGTTGATTTTACCACCATCTTCAGCGTGGACGACACTGCTTGGCAAAGTAGCAAAACCAAGTGCAAGGAAAGCAAGAATAACAGCGAAGATACGACGAGCGAATTTTGGGGTATACTGCATAATAGTCCTCCGTGGACTTAAAAGGATTGGGCGCGGTGCAATCTTGGCGGATGAGCCGCGCTCGGTTTATTGTTGCATTGCCGTCTACAGTTGCTCCTTTCTTCGAGGCTTACTCGACTGTGCAAAAATAATAACACAGTTAAATTTTTACTGTAAATAGCTTTATAATGACTTAGTATGTTTATGCAAATTTTTATTATAAAAAAGATATATAATTTTATTTTATTTGTTCTAGACAATAACTTTAAGAATTATTAAATCGGAATCAATCTGCAAATCTTGCATTCACCCTTACCGTCGATGACTCAGCACATGCGTTTGCGGTGGCTCAGTGTTATCAGTCCAGGTGACAACCACATTCGGAAACGAGCGTGTAGCCTCCCAAGCCCCAAGGCTCATCGGCACCGTGCCACCGGTGATGTCGAAAGTTATTATGGCATCAGCGCTAAGCTGTGCGAGCAATTTGTGCAGTTTTTGATAAAAATCCTCGAGGTCGTTGTGCAGAACTATAGTTTTATTGAGCGTTGGCATGGTCAAGCCCTTGGCTTGTACATCCTCAACAACAAGCCCAATCTTTGCCTCGCTCTGACTTGTGCAAACAATCCAAAGCTCGTGCGGTGAGTGCTGCAGTACAGCATTCACTACAGTTTTGTGCGAACTACCAAGATTGGTAATCAGAATCTTTTTCATTTGGCTCCTTTGTATTGGCGCACAAGAGCACGAGCTTCGGAGAGCGTCTTGTAGAGTTGAAAAATAGTTTCGCGGTCGCTCGGGTCGAGTTCTGGCATGTGCTCGAGCACGTTCAAAAAAAGTGTGGCCGCATTCTTGGGTTGGTAGTCCTCGAGTTCGTATGGATAGATATACACATTGCCGTACACGTATTGTACAATCTTTTGCGCCATCGCCAAATTCGGCATCAGGCGCCCTGTTTCGAGTCTCGAGAGGGTCGAACGGTCAATCACCTTGTTTGGGCTGATGGCGGCAGCTGTTTGTTCCGGGGTGTGTTTTTTAGATTTGCGCGCCACGCGCAACAACTGCCCGAGCGAAGCAAACGATATAATGGTCTCGCGGTTGTTGTAACTAAAACGGATGCGCTGGTTCGGCGGTGCATTTTTAGGTCGCGCCATGGCGCGATTCTAAATTTTCGAAAAACAAACAGCAAGTGCCACTTCTTGTTTTGTTCCATCGTACAAGCGCCAGATTCGATGCAACACAAGCATGTGAAAAAGCACACCAAGAGTTAAAAAAAACGTGTGTAAGCGTGTTTCAAGGCGTTGAAGCTGATGATGAGGGTGAGGATGCACTCGGGCGGTGTTAACGCCATGTTCATGCCTCTTATGCGTTATTTTACAAGGCTTTGAGCAGTTGCTTAATCTCGGGTCACGAATAGCGTGCCGCCAGAATTCCTGTGCGTTTTGCAGTAAAATACCACCATGAGCGAATACAGAGGGCGCATTGGCGATAGCGGAAATTTGGTGGGTTCAGAAGTAGACCCTAATTACGTCGAGGATGGTGGTGGGATTAAAACCGTGCGCGGTGGTGGCAAAGCGCGTGGCTGGAATGGAATCCGCTACAAACAAGGCATAAGCGGCAAAAATGCTGGTACGAAGGCGCTCTCGATGAATGTTGCAACGATTGCCCCAAATGGCATTGCCTACGCACATATCCACGATGGCTTTGAGGTCATTTTGTACATTTTGCAAGGCAAATTGCGCCACTTGTATGGCGAAGGTTTGAAAATGAGCATTGACCACGAGGCGGGCGATTTTATCTATATCGAAGCTGGAGTACCACACGAAGTCTATAACCTATCCGACAGCGAAGAAGTTGTGGCAGTGGTCTCGAGAAGTACTGCCGATGAGTGGGATAAGATTATTCCCTACGATAAAAACAAAGCCTAAAAACTATTCTTCAATTTGCTCTAAAATCATTTGTGGTACAAAGCGCACCGCATCGGCAGCAACATAAAAAAGTGGAATCCCGAGCCAGCTTTTTAAGACTCGGTTGGGGTCTATTCCGTGCAGATGACCATAAACCACTGCGTTGGGCTTGAGTGCCTCGATAAAATCAGTAAAGCCGCTTGGCTCGAATGCACCATTGGTTGGCGGATAGTGCAGCATTAAGATAAGTTTTGAATAACACTTACCCTCGAGCGATTTTTGAGCGAGTTGCAAACGCTCGAGTTCGCGTTTATAGATTTTTTCGTCATCCAAACTAAAACCTTCGCTACCAGGTGCAGTCCAGCCCCTCGAGCCTAAAACTGCAACATTGCCGAGTAAGATGCTGTCGTGTTGTAGTGCCTGGATGCTTTTCGGTAATGCTGCGCGAACTTTGGAGATACTGCCCCACCAGTAATCGTGGTTGCCGCGAATAATAATTTTTTTTCCGGGTAGTGCGTCTATGCGTTCTAGGTCAGGGAGTGCCTCGGAGAGCTTCATGCCCCAGGAAATATCGCCCGCAATCAGTACAAAATCGTCTGGTAGAATATTCTTTTGCCATTGTTCAAAAAAAATTTCTGGGTGCCCAGTCCAGTTGCCACCAAAAATGCGCATGCTCTTTTGCCCAGCACCACCAAGGTGTGGGTCGGCAATCGCAAAAAGGCGCGGCATAAGGCAACAGTCATACCACTTTTGGCATGGTAAACTCAAAGTATGAACATTCAGAAGATGATGAAACAAATGCAAAAAGCTCAACTCGCACAAGCTGATATGCAAGACAAACTCGAGGGCTTAGAAATTACAGGTAGTGCGGGCGGTGGCATGGTCAAAGCTATCTCGAGCGGTTCGGGGCAAATCAAAGCCATTAAGCTCAATAAAGTTGTGGTAGACCCCGAAGATGTCGAAGCACTCGAGGACTTGATTTTGGTTGCCATTCAAGATGCTCAGAAGAAGGCGGGCGAGGCGCAGCAAAGCGAAATGAATAAGCTGATGAGCGGCTTGCAAATTCCGGGAATGCGCTAAGAAACCAGTTACACCACAAATGAGTCTTTCATCATCGGTTGACTTAGAACCACACTGGTGCGTGTTGCTCCAAAAATCCCCAAGCGCTCAATAAAGCCTTGTAATTCGGCGATATCGCGCATCACTACGCGCACCACGATGCTCGAGTCCCCTGTCACGAAATAGCACTCGCGAATACGCGGCTCGGTGCGAGCATACTCGAGCACTTTTTGGTGGCTGGTTGGGCTGGTTTTAACCTCAATCAGCGCCATCACATTGTACCCAAGCGCCCCCAAATTGACCCGTACGGTAAAGCCAGCCAAAATTCCTGCGTCTTCAAGCTTGCGAATGCGCTCGATGGTACTTGGGGTACTCAAACCCACACGCCGCGCAAGCTCGCTAAAGCTGATCCGCCCATCGAGTTGCAACAACTCGAGAATTTGGCGATTGATACGGTCTAAGAGTTCAGAAGCCATAATTGCAGTTTAGCCTAAAATTGTAAGTCAAAAACAGAAAAGATACTCTCAGGTTGCCTTCTCGAGAGCTAAATTTCCGTTTATTATAAACTCAGGAACCAATTAAATGGCAAAGTCGCCACTCGAGCACCGCTGGCTTGTTGCCTTGTGGCCCCTCGTATCTCAAAGGAGCGTTTTTATGCAAATCGGAGTCCCCAAAGAAGTCAAAGTAAAAGAAAACCGCGTCGCTATGACTGCCGCCGGTGTGACTGCGCTGGTCAAACGTGGACACACTGTGCTGGTACAAGCAGGCGCGGGGGTTGGTAGTGGTATTACCGACCTGGAGTATGAAAAAGCAGGCGCCAAGATTGTGGCGAGCGCTGCCGAAGCGTGGTCGGCACAAATGGTGGTCAAGGTCAAAGAGCCAATCGAATCCGAATACGGCTTCTTGCGCGAGGATTTACTGCTTTTTACCTATTTGCATCTCGCTGCCGAAAAGCATTTGACCAATGCACTCTTAAAAGCGGGTACAACTGCGATTGCCTACGAAACGGTACAACTCGAGGACGGAAGCCTGCCACTTTTGACACCCATGTCTGAAGTTGCAGGTAGGCTTGCCCCGCAAGTGGGCGCAGCCTGTTTGTTAAAACCAAATGGCGGGCGTGGGGTGCTGCTTGGCGGCGTACCGGGTGTGATTCCAGGACGCGTGGTGATTATTGGTGGTGGTGTGGTCGGTACCAATGCTGCCAAAATTGCGGTAGGCATGGGCGCTCAAGTGATTATTATGGATGTCTCGCACCGCCGCTTGGCGTACTTAGACGATATTTTCGAGGGGCGTGTCCAGACTTTTGCTTCCAACGAAAGTAACATCCGTGATGTGATTCGCAGTGCCGATTTAGTGATTGGTGGTGTGCTCATTCCGGGTGCAAAAGCCCCGCATTTGGTCACCAAAGATATGCTTTCGACCATGCCCGAAGGCAGCGTCATCGTGGATGTCGCAGTAGATCAAGGCGGTTGTGTCGAAACCATTCATGCAACCACGCACGACGATCCAACTTATGTGGTAGATGGTGTAGTGCACTACGGGGTTGCCAATATGCCAGGCAGCGTGCCACGCACCAGCACTTTTGCACTTACCAATCAAACCATTGGCTATGCCCTAAAACTTGCAGATAGAGGTCTCGAGGCACTCAAGACCGATATGGCACTCTTAAAGGGCTTGAATACCCGACACGGCAAACTGACCTACAAGGCAGTGGGCGAAGCCTTTGGGTTAGAGAGTGTTAGCCCAGAAAGCACGCTCTGAGAGCGTGTTTATAAAGTGGGTAAAGCCGGTCAGAATTAAGCTGTGAAACAAAAAATCTACACCAGTAGCCTTACCCGCCAACAGTTTAAGCATCTCGAGTCAT
>JBKBVO010000106.1:0-8465 GCA_046289535.1 Deinococcales bacterium
CATACTCGGCGGCTTTAGGACTTAGACCTACTGCCCGAAGTTCAAAACCCCATTTGGTGCGCCACAAAAATACCCCCACAAAACCTGCTGCTAAAATTGCAAGCACAAAAGACATATTTAACGCCGCTGTTTGCATTGCACCCGTGATAGGAATAGCACCGAGTACAAAACCCAGACCTAGACCCAATGTTGCACCAATACCCACGCGGGTGGCTCGAGCCTGTGTTGTGCCTTTGCTGGTTGCCAAGCCCAAAATTGCACCCAAAATCAAGAAGGGCACGGGCAATGCCATCAGGGTGCTGCCATCGCGTGTAAAACTAAAGGGGTCGGTGACACCCGCCAACCGCGCTCCTGTTCCAAGCTCGAGACTTCTGGCTTCACCGCCTTCGGCTTTAAAAGGCAAAGCAACTGTGTTGCCAAAAAACTTGTATTCGTTTGCACCAATTAAGAACACCAATATGCCACTGGCAATATTGTTGAGCATAATTGTATTGATTACTTCCGATGCCCCAAACCGCCCCTTGAGCCAGCCCGGAAGTGCGCCCCATAGACCTCCACCTAATGCTGCTGCAACAACACAAAGCGGCGCAACCAAGAACCACGGACCAGGCAGGTAAATTCCAACCGCCGCACAAAAAATACCGCCTATAATCACTTGCCCGGGTGCACCGATATTAAAAAGCCCTGTGCGAAAACCAAAGGCTAAACCTAAGCCCGTGAAGATAAGTGGGGTTGCCAAAGATAAACTCTGCCATACAGGGGCAAAATCTAGTTCTGGACGGAATTTGGGCAGGATTGAACCAAAGAGCATCGAGTAACTGAACCACAACAAGTCAACACGAGCAAACCAGTCGCGTGTCAGGCTGGGGGCGACTTTCTCGAGACCAGGTGGGGGCTGCAAGACCAAAATTAAAACCCCACAAACCACCAATGCCAAACCAATCGAAATGGCCGGAATCAGGGCGCCCGTGAGGCGCGCAAAGGCAAAATCAAAACGTCCCGAAGCACGAAGGCTCGAGACAATCGCACCGATGCTCACAAAAAATGCTATAAACGCCCAAATCGAAGGACCAAAATTCACAAATGGCATCCGCCGATACGGTGTTCCAGATGCCAAAAGTGGTGCTTGGACAGCATCTAGAGTCAGAGCATAAGCAACAAAGCTGAAGACTACCAAAAATACCGTTGCCACACCACCAACCCAGACCAGTCTTGGCATAAACCATGCCAAAGCAGCTGTTGTCAGCAATGCCAGTAAAGTCAGCCAAATCAGCAAGCTGGTGCTCGAGAAATCAGGCAGGGTTTTGGGCAAAAAACCGGTGAAGTCCAGCACTGTATTGGGGTGGACAAAAATAGCGGCTTGCCCACCAAAGGCTCGAGTGAGTGTGGCAAAGGGCAGCACAAAACTCGAGACGGCTGCCAAAATGGCGATGATTGCCAGAGGTAAGTTAGGGCGCGAAGATGTCATTGGAATTTATTCTAATCAAAAATGTTGGCAAAAAACATCTTTGCAACTGGATCGAGATTAACCCTGCATGTGGCAGGTTTGGTCGGTGTTTGAGTGCAGTGTTGGTAAGTTTTGACAAGTTGCCTTATAAAAATTAAAGACAGCCCCAGGCTGCATCTTTGCATGTAAAATCTAGCGATGTCGCGCCGTTTTACTGTGCAAGGAACCAATAGCGCTTTTGTTTGTGTGCAGTGTGGCACAAATGTATCACCGCTCCAAAACGGTAGTGTACGAAATCACTGCCCAAATTGCTTGTATAGCCTGCATGTAGATGAGTTTCCCGGAGACCGTGCCAGCACTTGCGGTGGGGTTCTCGAGCCAGTTGGCGTAGAACACAATTCAAAAAAGGGTTGGGTGGTGCTGCATCGTTGCCAAAAATGTGGCGCTTTGCGGCGCAATAAGGCGGCACTTGATGACCCTCAACAACCCGACGATTATGTGCTGTTTGTTGCACTAAGCCGTCCGCAAATCTGATACAGTAAAAGCATGCTTTGGACTCGAGCGCAGCGTGCAGGTGTGCCTTTGGGTGCATTGGCAGTGATGATTGGGGTGGTGTATTGGGGCGGAACGGCTACGCCCGGTCCACTTTTTGTTTTGGGTGTAGCGGTTTTGCTAGGGATGTTTGCACTTTTTGCGGGGTTTTTGTATTGGTTATTGCTTGCCCCAGCACAAAACATTGTGCCCCAAGAACCCAACCTTGTACTGCGTCAGATGGGCGCAGTAGCGGTGCTGGTCAGTGCGACACTGATGATTTTTTCGACGGCATGGGATGAATCTTGGCATCGGCGTTTTGGTGTGGACAACGACTTTTTGTGGATGCCGCATATTCTGATGTACTCAAGTTTTGCAATTTGTAGTCTGCTCGCAAGCGCTGGGATACTTTATTTGGTTTTGCGTGGACAGGGCGATTTGCGCTCTCGAGCCAGAAGCGAGCCACTCGTGGCGTTGCTTGCCTGTGTAAGTTTGTTTTTGCTTTTTTCTGCACCTTCAGATTTGCTCTGGCACAAGATTTATGGCTTAGATATTACCGCTTGGAGCCTGCCGCACATTACCCTGATGCTTGGGTTTATCCTGCTAATGCTTTGCGGGATTACGCTGGCGCTCTCGAGCCAGAAAACCACAACTTGGCGCGGTTTGGTCGGGATTTCGCTCAACGAATGGTTGAGTTTATGGCTCTGTGGCATTGCTCTGATGTTTTTATTGCAGTTTGGTACAACCGAATGGGACAGCGTAACCCAAGCTCGTTTTGAGCAGCGTTTTTCTAGGGTGTCGCTGTTTTGGCAGCGCCCCGAGTGGCTTTACAGCGCTGCACTTTTGGGCGTGACGGCCTTTATTGGTATGTTTGCCCAAAATGCAACCAAGCGCATAGGGGTGGCTACCTTGGTGGGCGGTTTTTTACTCTTACAACGCACGATTGCACTACTTTTTATTGGTGGTTTCGATTTGGGTATGACCTTGCGCTCGCATGGTTTGGCGCTTTTGGCGTTGATAGCGCTTGATGCTATTGCGTACTGGCGCAAAAGTGCTAACTGGACTTGGGCAATGGCTGGCTCGAGCGCAGCTTTGGCGCTGCTGCTGGTCTTGATTGGTGTGTCCCAGATTTTGGTGTATCCGAGAGTGAATCTCGAAACCATTATTGGGCATATTTTTGCTGGTACTTTGGCGTGGTTGGGTTTTGGCTATGTTGGTGCGCTTTTAGGAAGCAGCATTGCAGCCATGCCCAAGCTCGAGGCATTGCGCGTGGTCTGGATACCACGCCTAACAGTTGCAGCACTTACAGGGGTGATGGTGCTGCTCGCTGTGGCGGTGTGGCAAGCCGTGCCGCCTGCCTAAACAGGTGTAGATTGCAGTGGAAGGTGAGTAATTTGCGAATTTTAATTGCCAGCCTCAAAGGCGGTGTGGGTAAAACCACCAGTGCCATCCATTTGGCAGGAGCATTGTCCGAGCATGGCAAAACCCTGCTTGTGGATGCAGACCCCGCCGAGGGTGCACTCGAGTGGGCGGCTCGAGGTACAGGTTTGGGCTTTGATGTGGTCAAACCCGAAGCCGCCAAACCCAAGCGTTTTGATTATGTGGTGGTGGATACTCGTGCCCAACCCAAAGCAAAAACCTTGGATGAATTTACGCGTAAAGCCGATCTCTTGATTGTGCCATGTAGCCCAAGCACTTTGGCGCTCGAGACCTTACCACGCTTACAAGAAGAACTGGCAGGTTTGCCCCTGCGAGCGCTTTTAACCATCGCCCCACCTCCGCCAAGCAGAGATACAAACCGCGCTATAGCCAGGCTCGAGGCGCTTGGGTTGCCGCGTTTTCAGAGCATTATGCGTCGCTATGCAGCACTCGAGAAAGCTGCCGTCGCGGGTTGCTTGGTGCGCGATGTGCGCGACCCCAAAGCCGCGAGCGCATGGGCAGATGCAGAAGCCTTAGCGCACGAGGTGTTAGAGTAAAATATGGAAGTCCAAGCCCACCAAGCCGCGCCTTTGCGTCCCGAGGAATTTTATTTTTCGCTGCTTTACGCGGGTTTACCTGCAGGCTCCGAGCGCTGGATGAGCCAGTTCGATCGCGGGCAATACCTGATTCGGCGCGAAGCCCAGTTTGTAGGCAGTTTAGGCAATGCCAAACGTGTGCAAATTTCAAGATTTGCACAAAACACCCGCCTTCCTGCTAGCTTTAGCGAAAATGATAACGGACGCATCTTTGAAACCATTTTTGATCGTGTTGCCGGGGTGGTCACGCTGCGCCAAAACCGTGATGAAGCGACTCAAGCCCTGACACAGGAGTACCATGACCCACTTTCGCTGGTGCAACTGTTGCGCGATCTTGATCCTGAAGTCGAAAACCTGCGTGTGCCCATGATTGGCGGCACGGTCTTGGTCACGCGGCTCGAGGATGAATTAGTGACTACCCCTTGGGGCGATACTTTGGCTCGAGCCTATTATTTGCGCCCTGGTATGGGATTTATCTATATCGAAGCCCAGGCGCCGCATCGCCCTCTCAAGTTTGTGCAAGCGATGGGGCGTTATGTACTCGAGTCTATCATCAGCAAGGGTGGCGAAGTGCGCCAACAAACCCGCCCCAACAATCTGCAGAAGCGAGCTGAACGCCCACGCGCACGGCACAAGCAGCAGCTAGTCGCACCTAAACCACAAGCCGCAATTCTACCCTTTAGCCCAAAAGACACCGATAACGATGCCCAAAAGAAAAAGCGCCGCCGTAATCGTCGGCGTGGTAAGGGTGGTAGTGCTGAGATTTAGCGTGTTCCTGCCACGCCCAAACTGCCTGCTTGAGGGTCTTGGGTAAAGGTGCGAAAACCACCTGTTTTCAGCGAATAGATGATTGCTCCATCGCGGTCTGTACGAAAAACTTTGGGTCTCCACAGCTTGAGTCGCTCAAGGACCGCCGCGCTGGGGTGTCCGTAGGTGTTATCGCTGCCACTCGAAATCACTGTAGCATTGGGTTGGGTGCGACGCAGTAGAGTTGTGCTGCTTGAAAACCGACTGCCATGATGCGCTAACTTGAAGACATCGAGCTTACCGGGGTTCATGCTCTCTTCGACTTCGCTTGGCGCATCGCCCAAAAATAGCAAGCGCCGATTTGCATACTCGAGCACAAATGCCACCGAATTTTTGTTGTCATCATCGCGGGCATATGGTGGGGCGGGGTGCAGAAAGCGAATTTGTGCTTCACCCAAACGCCAATCCATACCCCTTGCGACAGTCCGAATAGGGATATTTTGTACCTTGGCGGTCTGCATCAGTTCGTCCCAGACAGCATCTTCGCCAGATACTTTATCATCGCCTATAATCAAACTCGAGACGCGAAAATGGCGCAGCACGGCGTTTAGTCCTTCAATGTGGTCTGCATCTCCGTGCGTGGCAATCACGGTCAAAACTCTCACGCCCAACGCGCGCAGCGCGGGCACTACGACTCGTGCTCCAATGTCGAAACTCGAGCGTGGTGTGCCGCCGCCGTCAATTAAAATATCGCCTACAGGAAGGCGAATGAGCGTGCTATCGCCCTGCCCGACATCAAGGTAGATTACTTCGGCACGGTTGCGCGTGGGCAAAGCGGTTACAATAATAGCCCCAAGTAAAACCATCAGCATTTGGTATGGGCGAATCCAGCCTACAAGGGCAGCGTAGACCGCACCCAGTGTGGCATAAAATGTGATGTAGCCAGTTGCTGAAATCATGCCCCACTCGAGAACAGGCACACCAGCAAACAATTGGGCACCCTCGAGCATCAGCCATGCAAGTGGTTGGACAAGCCAGTTGACCAAAAAACCAAACTGCCCCAAGATACCTGCAACAAAACTGAGAACCACCAAAGGCAGCATTAAAAGTTCGCTAAACAGGTTGGAAATAGGCGAAATAAGCGCAATCTGCCCAAAACTCGAGGCAATCAAAGGCGTGGTCAGTGTTTGTGCTGCAAGTGTAGTAACAACTACAGCAACTGCCCAGTAACGTGCTCGAGCCAAAGTCAGGTACCTAAAAATCCAAGGCAGGTGTGGGTTGGTCTCCTGTGGTTCGGTCAGACCCAACAATTTAAATGTGGGCGGTATAAAAAAGACCATTCCTAAAACCGCTAAATATGAAAGCAGCCACCCCAAATCGGCAAGCCAAGCGGGCTGCCAAAGCAGGGTAAAAATCGCACTTAGACCAATAGCAGGCAAGACTTCGAGCCTGCCGCGCCCCAAGCCTGCCGCGAGCAATACCGCCAAACCCATTAGAATCGCTCGAGACACGCTAGGCGAAGCGCCAACCACTGCCCAATAACCGAGTAAAATTGCGCTCAAAACAGCAAAACGCCACAGGCGCAAACGCCGTAATATCACCGAGAGCATCAATACCAAAATTGTGACTTGCTGCCCCGAGAGTGCCATGATGTGCGCTAAACCGCTTGCGGCAAAAACATCGCGCCACGACCTGGTTTCTTCGGCAAGTGCCATGCCGTTGAGTTCATCGGGGTCGCCAAGGGCAATACCTGTCATCAGGGCTGCTTCTCGAGTCTGTAAACCTGTACGCACACCAGTTCTCACCCAGCTGCGCACAGCATCGAGCAGAGTAGATGGGAGCGACTGTATATCTTTAGCGCGCAGCACATATTTTGCACCTCGCGCCGCCATCCATGCACCCAAATCAAAGGTGCCAGGATTTCTGTACCACGTTGGGCGCTCGAGCTTTCCTGTGACACGGTAGCCGCCCAGTTCTAGTTCTGTTGACGAGCGCAATAGCACAGTATTGCTGTCAGACTGTAAAAATCGCCCATCGAATCTGCCGCTTAGTGTAATTTCTTTGTCTACAAATGGCTCGAGGTTGTCTGGTACAGCCCGAGTCACATGGCTTCGCCACCAGCCGAGTGGCGCTAACAATAATGCGGCAAACAATGCCAAGCCTATGGCACGAGGAAGCCAAAGTGTGGGAAGGGCAAACACAGCAAATGCAAAAGCTGTCCAAAACGGTAATCCCTGCCGCTCGAGCAGCACACCAAACACTACACCCAACGCTCCCAACACAGGGAAATTGAGAAAATGGCTGAGTTTCATTTTATAGCAGCATTATTGGATAGGATTTCCGATTGCACCACTGCAAGAGGCACCGCGTTCGGGGGTTTGTTCGCCCTGCATGTATTGGTTAATAAACTTAGGCAAACGCGTATCATCGGCACTATCTACACCAACGCGCACACCCCACGCTACTGCATAGATTGGCTTCTCGAGCGCTCCAACCAAGTACGGACTGACCAGAGTATAGGCTTTACCTTTGACCAAATCGCGCAGCTTTTGCACTTCTTCTTTGGACAGATTAGGCTGGTAAGTAATCCAGACCGCACCATGTTCCATACTGTGAACAGCATTTTCGATGGCAATTTGGGTTTCGTAGACACCACAGTTTTGCCATATAGGGTTGTGTTCGCCGCCCGTAGGCGGGTTAGTTGGATAAGATAAACGTCCTTCTCTATGTCCTCGAGTTACGGTGAATGTCTCGAGTCCTTCAATGGTTTTATCTTCGGGGACGCAAGCCGCAAAAATAGTAACAAGCAATGCCGAAAGAAAAACCTTTCTCATGCGCTGCATCATAGCAAAACGCTTATTTCCTGACTTCTTTAATCACTTCATCGGAAAGATCTGTGCCCTCTGGATCGGCGTAAATGACTAAACCAGACTGGCTTGCAATCGCTCTGTCCATGACCAAGACAAAACCTTGGGCTTTGGCTACTTTGCTAACTGCGGCATCTACTTCCTTGGTGATTGGCTCGAGCAGCTTATCAATTTGAGTCTTTAAGGCAGTTTGGCGGGCTTGACCGGTCTTGGCAAGTGTTTCAGCCTGTTGGCGCTCGGCGGCAGTGGCTGTGCCATTGGAAATTTTCACCTGGAGAGCTTGCAGTTTATCGGAAATACCCTTTAATTCATCCTGGGCTTTTTTCTGTGCATCTAACACTTTTGCGCCCTGTGGGTGGTTTTGCAACACTTTTTGGGCATTCACAAAGCCAATACGTGTAGCTCGAGTTTGCGCCATTGGCAGCGTAAAGGCAGCGGTAAGGGCGATAGCAGCGGCAATAGGTAGTAATTTCTTAAACATGGTTTCCTTTCGTTTTCTCAAAAACAGAAAAACTCATCGCGGGTCAAGGTATCACACCAAAGCAAAGCCGCGTGAGGCAGCAGTGAAAATTGTGAACTCTCATCATTGAAGTTCCTAGCCTACCCTAAGCCTTCAAGTGCCTCACGTATCGCTTTGGCGATTTCTGGAGCATGAGGGTTGTCGCCATGAATGCAGAGGGTCTGGAGTTGTGTGTAAATAATTGTGTTCTCGAGGGTATGAATCTGACCTTGTGCCATTTGTACAGCTCGAGTCGCTGCCAGGATGGGGTCGTGGATGCTTGCGCCTGCCATACTGCGTGGTGCCAGTTGCCCAGACGCTAAATAGCCACGCTCAGGAAATCCTTCTGGCACAAAGAT
>JBKBVO010000107.1:0-1668 GCA_046289535.1 Deinococcales bacterium
GCGGGCATGGCCGCCACGGCAGCCCTGCTCGGAGCCGGACTGCTGGTGCTGCGCTTCCTTCCGGCTTTGCCGTCCTTATGGCTGCTGGCTGTTCTGCCGGTCGCCGGTTTGATGCTGTTGCCATTTCTGGGGAAGTTGGTATTGGCAAACCGGAGCGCGGTATTTTTGAATCGGTTGCCACAGCGCTACAAGTTGAACTCTGTGATTGTGTAATGGTCGGAGACAACAGCGAACGCGACGTACAAGGCGGAATCAACGCGGGTATGAAAACCGTTTGGCTCGAGCGGGGCTTTAAGCCAAAAACCGTGAATGCCAATTTTGAAACCAAGACCCTGCTTGAAATACTGCCTTGGCTTGAACAGTTGGCATAAAAAGACTCAAGGCAACTAGCCCTGAGTCTTTTTTTACCGGCTTTATTTGCCCTGTTTATCGTCTTTTTTGCCACCTAAACCAAATTGGGCAAAGAGGTCAGCATAGACATCACCGAGCTTGGTGGTGACTTTACCACCGCCAGCATCGGCGTTAGCGAGGTTACTCGAGCTGTTCGAGTAATCGTAATCGTACTCACGCTTTTTACCGCCACCAGAGCGCTGATTATTGCCAAAGTTTTGCTTGCGTGGCTGGGGTTCAACTCCGATTTGCACGGGTTGTCCACCCAAAGCACGCTTGCGCGAAAGGCTAGCGCGTTGGTCAACGGGGTCAATATTTAGAACCACTGCCTCGAGTTCATCGCCCTTCTTAAAGAGTTCTGCAGCATTGGTCACGCGCTCGTTAGCAAGCTCCGAAATATGAATCAAGCCTTCGATACCGTCTTCGATTTCAATAAAGACACCAAAGTCGGTTAAGCCCGTAACCTTGCCCTTGACAGGGGTACCTGGTGGGTACTTCGCAGGCAAAGCACTCCATGGGTCTGGAGTGGTCTGGCGCAAGCCCAAAGAAATACGGCGCTCTTTGGTATCCATACGCAAAACGACCGCCTCGACTTGATCGCCTTCCTTGAGTACTTCGTTTGGATGACGCACGCGCTTGGTCCAGCTCAATTCGGAAACATGAATCAAACCCTCCAAACCCGACTCGAGTTCGACAAAAGCGCCAAAGTTGGTAAGGTTGGTCACCTTACCCGAAACACGCTGACCAATGGTAAATTTCTCCATTGCAGCCGCCCATGGGTCCTGCATCAAGGCTTTCATTGAAAGGTTAATGCGGTCACGGGTGTTATCCACATCCATAACTTGCACCTTCACCACATCGCCAAGCTTCACAACTTCTTTGGGGTGTCCGAAGCGGGCGTATGTCAACTCCGAGCGGTGCACCAAACCATCTACTCCACCCAAAGAGACAAAAACACCAAAGTCGGTGATTTCCACAACTTTGCCTTCCAGAACGCTATTCGGAGTCAGGCGCTCGATGGTCTCGAGCTTGGCTTTGTTCTTTTGGTCTTCGATGATTGCACGGCGCGAAATGATGACACGGTTACGCTTGCGGTTCAGTTCGATCAAGCGCACTTCGAGCGGGTGACCAACAAATGGAGTCAGGTCATTGATACGGCGCACATCGAGTTGGCTCGCAGGCAAGAACGCACGCACGCCCTCAATATTAGCAACCAAACCACCCTTGACTTGCTCGTCAATATGCACTGTGATCGAGGTTGCATCCTTGACAGCAGCC
>JBKBVO010000107.1:1678-8381 GCA_046289535.1 Deinococcales bacterium
TCGAGTTTTCGCCAGCCGCGATCCTGCTCAGCACGCTTTTTGCTGAGGATGATAATGCCATTGGCAATATCAGAACGCACCACGTAGGCATCGAGCTTATCGCCGGGCTTAAATTGCTCTTGAGCTTGTTCGACGGTGTAAGCTTCTTCGGATAACTGATTGAGTGGGATTAAGCCCTCAATCTTTGCCCCGACATCTACGCTAACACCTTCGCTACCAACAAAAACCACCGTTCCCGAAACAATTTCGCCACGGTTCAGATCGGCGACGCGACTCTCTTCAGAGGCAATAACGTCCTCCATGGTCATCGCAGGGTATTCCTCGACGGGGGCGGGGGCTTGTGCTGTTGCAGTCTCTGCCACAACGACAGGGTTTGGGGTTGCTTCTGCAACCGGGTTTTGAGACGTGTCTTCCATTCCGAATTCCTCCTAAGGATTCATCAGCACTCCTTCGGAGCAACCGAAGTGAACGCAACCTTCTTATTGTATAAGAAAAACGTGCCGAAGTAAAGGACAAAATACCAAGGAGAACGCGTTAAAAGTTGAGACAAGCAAAAAATAGCGCACGCAGCCCGTACGATGCTACCCCGCAAGCGAGAAGCTCAAAAAATGCTAGGCTTTCAGGCATGAAAACTGCCTTGGTGACAGGAGCCTCAAGAGGTATCGGTTATGCTACCGCCGCCGCACTGATCGAAAATGACTGGAATGTGGTGATTACCTCACGCAATGCAAACGAACTCGAGCAAGCTGCAAAAACCTTAAATACCCTCGGCGCAGGCAAGGCGATAGGGATTCAAGCGGATGTGCGTGATTTCGCACAGCTCGAGCAAGCAGTCGCCGCAGCCGAAAATTTGGGTGGCTTGGATTGCTTGGTCGCCAACGCAGGTGTTGGTATCTTTAAGCCAGTCCAAGACCTGAGCCCAGACGATTGGCACGCGGTGATTGATACCAACCTCACAGGCGTATTTTACAGTGTCAAGGCAGCGATACCCGCACTTACAAAAACCAAGGGATATATCTTTACCATTTCTAGCTTAGCTGGCAAAAACCCCTTTGCACTCGGGGCAGCGTACAACGCCTCCAAATTTGGCCTAAACGGTTTTTCCGAAAGCAGTATGCTCGATTTGCGCGAGCTCGGCATCAAAGTCACGCAAATCATGCCAGGCAGCGTAGCAACGCATTTCAATAACCACACGCCAAACGAACACGATGCGTGGAAAATCCAGCCCGAAGACATCGCACAGATTGTGCTCGATTTACTCGCCATGCCCACCAGAACCTTGCCTTCTCGAGTCGAGGTACGCCCAAGCCGCCCCAAAAAAGCCTGAGCTACTCATTCATCGCTTCGTCGAGCACACGCACGAAGGCTTCGGCATCCTCAAGCCAAGGGTAGTGCCCCGCCTCGAGTTCGTAGAGTTGGGCACCAAGTAAATCCACCAACCAGTCGCTCTGGCTCGGGTAACTGCTGCCATCCGCAGTGCCCGCAATCACAAAAGTTGGGGTCTGGATTTCTGGAAAATACAGTGGGTACTCTAAATCCCAGAGTTGATTGAAGACCAAGCCATCCTGCATGGTGTTCGAACCAAAAAGCCCAGATTCAGAATCGGTAAACTCGAGGTGCAAACGATTTGCAGGATTAGGGAAATGCAACACCTGCAGCAAATCGGGGCGCAAATCAAACGCCAAATCCACCCGAGCTTGGCTGTCTTCGGGTATAGGGCTATTGCGCTCCGAAAGGCGCATTGCCGAATCGAGCAACACCGCGGAGAGTTCGGGGAAATGCACCCAAGGATTCACCGCAATCACTCGAGTTGTGTGTTGTGGAAAACGCCTTGCATACTCGAGTGCAATCACCGCCCCAAAACCGTGTCCAAGTGGTGTAAAACGACGTATCCCCAAATGCGCCCGCAGTGCTTCTAAGTCCTCAACCAAAGCATCTACTGTAAAAAGTTCGGGGTTATCCTCGAGTTCTCCACTTCTACCACATCCGCGTTGGTCTAAATACACCATGCGGTATTCGCCTAGCAGCTCGCCCACCAAAGTCTCAAAGCTATAACTATTGTAGCCAAGATCGTGCAAATAAATAATTGTTTGTGCTGTGTCTTGCCCTTGGTCAGAATAAAACAGTTCAACACCGTTTAAGCGCACGAGATACTCTCCAAACTCGAGATCTTGGTTCATGAAGGCAGTGTACTGGTGTGAGACGCGCTGCGTCCACTCGTTTGACACCTTGGCTTCGAGGTGATAAACTCTGCCCCGCTTGGGAACCCCACTCGAGACGGCGTTGTAGCCAAGTGGTAAGGCAAGGCTCTGCAAAAGCCTCATCCGTCGGTTCGAATCCGACCAACGCCTCCACTTCTTGTTCAGGTTCGTAGCTCAGGGGTAGAGCACCACATTGACACTGTGGGGGTCAGCGGTTCAAATCCGCTCGAGCCTACCAGAAAAGGCGCAGAAAACCATCTGCGCTTTTTTGATTCCTCGAAATCTCATCACCTTGAATAAAATGCCTTTTGTTTCTTGCTATACTGAGCAGTATGATTGCTCCAGTGCCGCACAACGAAGCCGCCAGACTCGAGGCACTTTTGGCGTGCGCCATCCTTGATACGCCCCCAGAAGCGGTTTTTGATGGCATGGCTGCTGAAATCGCGCAGGTGCTCGAGGCTCCGATTGCGCTGATTGGCTTCATTGACCAGGACCGTCATTGGTTTAAAGCCAAGTACGGCACCGAGGTCTGTGAAAACAAACGCGAATGGGCGGTCTGCGCGCACACGATTTACCAAGGCGGCACGCTGGTATGCGAAAACATAGCCCTAGAGCCGCGCTTTCTCGATATGCCGCCGCTTTCCGCTTTAGGAATTCGAGCCTATGCGGGCACGCCAATTTTCGTGCGCGGCTTGGCGATTGGCACGGTGTGCGTGTTTGACTACGCGGTGCGTTCGTTTTGTGCGGCGCAGCTCGAGACACTCGAGGGCTTTGCTGTGCGGGTCGGCGCGCTGCTCGAGGCGCGCAATTCAAATCGCAAGCTGCTCGAGCGCATTCGCAGCACGCAGCGCCCTCCAAGCCGAGTCAGGCTGGATTGGCTAGCGACAAACCGCGCTCGGGTTGTGCACCAACTCGAGCTGCCCCAGGGCAAACACTGGCAACTCTGGGCAATGCGTCCAAACAATACCAATCCGTACAAACTCGAGCGTTTTGTGGGTTCGGATTACGAGTTTTGCGTGCCTAAACAAGCAGACTTGGTTCTACTTTCGCTCGAGAGCAATCACGCCACAGTCGAGCACCCGACCGATATTCGGGCGGTGTTCAGGCTCGAGTTACGCAGCCAAGGGCAAGTTTTGTGTTAAATTGAGCCGAATGAAACTACTGATGGTAATACACCGCGATGATGCGGCGCTGGAATCGTTCATTGCTGCCGTGCGTCAAGCCAATTTAGCCGGCATCACACTGCTGCGCTCGAGTGGGGTTGGACGCAACAGTCAGCGCCACCCGCTCGAGTTTGGGTTCATGGGCTTTTTGGTGGAAAATGCCGAACGGCTCGAGAACACCACGCTGTTGTCGTTCATCGAAGACGACAACCTCCCCAAGGTGCTGCAACTGCTCGAGCAGCACATCACAGACTTTGCGGCTTCGGGCGGCGGCATGTATGCCGTTTTGCCAGTCGAGTCGCATGGAGGCATCGAATGAGCACTTTTTTGGAGTTCCTGTTGATGCTGGTTTTGATTGTGCTCGGAGCAAAGCTCTTTGGCTATGCAAGTGCGCGTATCGGGCAGCCGATGGTCGTCGGGGAGATACTCTTTGGATTGCTGCTCGGACCGAGCGTATTAAACATTCTGGGGCAGCCAATTTTTCATCACACCGAGGCAATCAAAGAAAGCATTAAGCTGCTTGCCGAATTGGGGGTCTTGCTCTTGATGTTCATGGCTGGACTCGAGACCGACATCAACGCTATGCGCAAGGTCGGCATTCCTGCGCTCAATAGCGCCATCGGAGGGGTTGTTGTGCCTTTTTTAGGTGGCTGGGGTCTCTCGAGTGCCATCGGGCTACCGCTTGGCGAGAGTATTTTTATCGGTACCATCCTGACAGCCACCAGTGTCTCGATTTCCGCACAAACACTCATCGAAATGAACAAGCTCAAAAGCAAAGAAGGTATGACCATTTTGGGTGCAGCCGTCATTGACGATGTCGTTGGAATCTTGATACTCTCGCTCGTGATTGCGGTCTTCGCAACCGAGGGCGGCGCAGCCACGCCAATCTGGCTGGTATTGGTCAAAATGGTGGCGTTTTTTGTGCTTGCCATGCTCCTTGCACCCTTGCTGCGGCGCTTTGTCTCGAGTTTTGGCAAACTGCCAATCTCCGAGCCTTTGCTGGCGGCAGGTGTGATTGCAGCAGCGCTTTACGGCTTCGGCGCAGAGGTGCTCGGCGGTGTTGCAGCGATTACGGGTTCGTATGTCGCCGGGGTTATCCTTGGAACAATCCAGGAGCGGCACGAACTCGAGGAAAAAGCCAAAGCGCTGGTTTACAGCCTATTCGTACCGATATTTTTTGTGGATATCGGCTTGAACGCCAATGTTGTAGAAGCGCTCGGGGGCTCGCTGTGGCTCTTTGGCATTGGCATTGTGCTCGTCGCGATTGCGGGCAAGGTGATTGGCTGTGGGGCTGGAGCGTATCTATCAAAATTCAACCCGCAGGAATCGCTGCGGGTTGGTGTAGGTATGGTCTCTCGAGGTGAAGTCGGTCTGATTGTCGCGGGCATTGGACTGTCTAGGGATTTAATCAATCAGGATATTTTTTCGATTGTCGTGCTGATGGTGATTGCAAGCACGCTCGTAACCCCAGTCCTGCTGCGCTCGAGTTTTAGCGGTTCAGCCACCAGCCAGTAAGCGCCGCGCGAGGCGCTCGTTGCCCACAAGTTCAGAGAGATGCTTGAGCTGATGGTTTTCGTAGGCTTGGTTAAAGATGGCAATATCGAGCGCCAGAATCTTACGGAATGCTGCCACGGCGGTTGTGCCGCCTTTTTCGGCGACTGCCGTGCCGTGCTGCATAATGATATCGAGCATTGCCAAAGGGTAGCGCACAGGCAAACCAATTTGAACGTGCACACGCCCAATAGCGATGCGCTTTTGTGCGTAATTGGTGTCATAAACACCACCAAAAATATCGTTCCACCAAGCCGTCAACATCGCACGCAAGCGATCTGAGCTTGCGCCCGCAAGGTATTCGGCGGTATTGGCGTGGCTGTTCAGGCGGGTATAAAAATCATTCACCATAGCTTCAGCCGCCGTATTTGCCTCACCTGCAAGGGCAGCGAGCGCCTTGGCTTCGCTATCAACAACACCCATAATAGAAATAAGCTCGCCTGCTACAGCGCTGTCTGCAATTTCCCAACTTTTTCTGTCTTGCATCATCACTTTTCTCCTCTCAAACAAGGTTCTAGCAGACACGACAACAAAAAACTCGGCGCTGCCACCAAATTGGAAACCAGTCGAGAAAATCCTTAGGCAGCCAACCAAACACGAACTCGGCGAGCCGTGTTTGGTTGGTGCAGCCACCCTGCACCCGATTTATAAATTTACAAAATTGTAGCGATATGACGCGCCGCATCTCGGGCCTCGAGATGAATCAAACCCACGTTGGCATTGGCAGGCGCGACAACAACCAAAACACCCTTTGTGCCCGCAGCGTACAAAAATACCTGACCGTTGCTTCCGGAGACACTCGTTTCAGAGAGTGTACCCGCGTTTAGCGTATCGGAAATCCGCTTACCCAAGCCCAACGCCGTTGCCGCCATCGCCGCAACGCGATTGGGGTCTTCGTTGCCAGAAAGGCTCTGCGCCACCGGCAAGCCGTCGGTGCTCGCAACGAGCACACCACGCACTTCGGGGATAGACGCGCGCAGGGCGGCGAGGGCTTGTTGTAGAGCTTCTTGTTTACCTAGACTCATAGTTGTTCTCCTTGTGCTCACCGAATGTATGTCACTAACCAAACACGTATTTACCTTCAAGGCTCTCAATATAGTACGGATCGTAGGCTTGTACCAACTCGAGCAAGCGCAGCATAGCAACGACACTCGAGGTCGTACTGGTCGCATTGAGGCCAATGACCATTTGCGGGCTTAAATCAAAGTAATCGGCTACGTCTTCGGGTTCCCAAACCTTTTGTAAATCTTGGCGCGTCAC
Source organism: Deinococcales bacterium (assembly GCA_046289535.1). Lineage (GTDB taxonomy): Bacteria > Deinococcota > Deinococci > Deinococcales > JAAFIG01 > JAAFIG01. The sequence continues at coordinate 7,854 of JBKBVO010000107.1, forward strand.
CCCAACCAAAAACGGCACAGCGACACGGCTGGTAATAAACTCGAGGATACGGCGTGCGTGCGGAAAGTCTTGCGGGCGATCCCCCGCAACCAAAAGCAGCAAACCGAGCGCCCCCTCGCAGAGCACATCCCACATAAAATCGAAACGGTCTTGCCCTGGCGTGCCAAATAAGTGCAGCTGCATCCCATCCAAGGTGAGCATCCCGAAATCAAGCGCGACTGTGGTGGTCGCCTTACCAATATTTTCGCTGGAAATCTCGTCGGTATTGATGACGGGAATCTCCGAAAGCGACTGCACAAAAGTGGTCTTACCCGCACCGACTGGACCGGAAACAACAAGTTTGAGTGGTTTAGCAAATTCGCTCATACCGACCGCCCAAGCAAACGCAGCGCCCCGAGCAGCCTCGAGACAAGTGCGGGCTTGCTCGCTGCGGGTACAGCAGGCGGTGGCGACGGTGGCGCCACCGCCGCTTGTCGCCCAACAGGGAAACGCCCTGAGCGGATGTCTGCGACCTCTTGTATACGCCGC
>JBKBVO010000108.1:0-8335 GCA_046289535.1 Deinococcales bacterium
CAAAGCGCTTTTGGGCAGCGATGCTGGAGTCGTTGGCGCGGCGCTTGCTGCAAGAGAATAATTTTTTGGTCTCGTTTTTGCCTAACTGTGCTTGTGCTTTGCAGCTCTCGGGTGGCGCTTCTTGTCGCAGGGCGTTGTCTGCGGTCACAAGTGTGAGAGGTGCTGTGCTAGATTAGACATATGGAAAAAGACCACCAAACATGGGAAGGTATCTCCGACCAGGTTGAAATCCTTGCAACCAAGCTTAAGGACGAGAAATTCGATTTGATGCTGGTGATTACCAGAGGCGGTATGATTCCCGGTTCGATTTTGGGTTACCGTTTGGGTATTCGCAATATCGTTGTTGCGGCGGTCGAGTTTTACGACGACCGCACGGGTGCGCGCAGTGCGCAACCGACTTTTCTGCAATTTCCTGCCGACCCACTCTTAAATGGCAAGCGCGTCTTGATTGTGGACGAAGTCTGGGATTCTGGGCGCACCATCCAAGCGGTTGCCACAAGGGTACATCAGGCGGGTGGTGTGCCAATTACCGCCGTGTTGCACTACAAACCGCGCATGTCCGAAACCGCGCTCGAGCCAGATTATTATGTGCTGGCCACCAATGCTTGGATTGTTTACCCTTGGTCTGGGCACGAAAAGACCAACGCATGATCTGGACTGCATTTACCACGGCTGACCTCGAGCATGCAAAGCGAGAAGGTCTAGAACTCGAAAAAAGTGAAGCCTTGCGTCTTTCGGGATGTGGTACGCTCGAGACCGCGCCGATTGTGGCGAGTTTTTCCGAGTGTGTGGTTTGCTGGAATGCCCTCACTCCGCTCCAAAGCAGTATGCAGCTCGAGTTGCGCGTTCAAATTGAGGGGCGGTGGTCGCCGTATTTGCGTTTGGCGCATTGGAGCGATGACCCGAACCAAAATAGCTCGTACAACGAGAGCGCCGAGGGTGTGCGCCTCGAGACCGACACCGTTGTTTGTGCTACGCTTGCTCAAGCTCTACAGCTCCGCGTGCACCTAGAGGGGGCAGTGCTCACGGGTTTGGTGGCTTCTTTTGCGGTGCAGCCAAGCTCGAGTCAGCCGCAGCGCTCGAGTGCATGGGGTCTGGTTTTGGATGTCCCGAGGCTTTCGCAGATGGTCTACCCCGATGGTGGGCGGGTTTGGTGCAGTCCCACGAGTACGACAATGTTGCTTGGGTATTGGGAGCAAAAATTGGGTCGTCCCCTCGCGCACAGTGTGCCAGAAGCTGCAAGGGCAGTGTGGGATAAGCGCTATGGCGGGGCGGGCAACTGGGCATTCAACATGGCGTATGCGAGCCGTTCGGGTTTGAGGGCGTACGTGGCGCACCTTGGCGGTTTTGCTGAAGCCGAAGCGCTGGTTGCGCGCGGTATTCCCCTCGCCCTTTCGATTGGTTGGCGCGAGGGCGAATTGGCGGGTGCTCCGATTGGTCACTCGAGTGGGCACCTGGTGGTGCTGTGTGGTTTTACGCCCACAGGCGACCCGGTTGTCAACGACCCCGCCCACCCAAGTGATGCAGCCGTGCGCGTGGTGTACAAGCGCGCTGAACTCGAGCGGGCGTGGCTTTTGCACAGCAAGGGTGTTGTCTATGTGCTCGAGCCTAGCTCTTAAACAAGTCTTTGAGTGCGCTGAAGGGATTCTCTCGCTTTTCAGTGCGGCTGCCAAAGGCGGGGCAGTCGGGTGCTGCACTTGGGCACGCAGTGGCGCGGTTGAGGTTCGTGCCGCATTCACTGCACAAACCCCTACAATCGCTTTTACAGCGCACTGTGTTTGGTATCTCGAGCATCAGGCTCTCGGCAAAAAGCGCGGATAAATCCAGACTCGGGTCGCCAAACAACACCACATCCTCGTCGTCTTGAGTTTGACTGCGCGTCGGGATTTTGACGCTGGGTTTGAAGTGCAACAAGGTCTCTAAACGTGCCTCGAGGCGGTGTTCTACTGGGTCTAGGCAACGCCCACACTCGAGCAAAAGTGTAGCGCGAATGCGTCCTGCAAGCCAGTATTCGTTGTCTCCGATGTGCGAGGCAATCGCTCGCCATTCGGCATTGCCGACCAGAGGCAGCGGGTGCGACGCGCCATGTTCGGTGTACTCGAGCACCGAAGTGAACCCTTCGTCGGAGACATCACCGCCGCCGCGTAGGATTTTAGATAGGTTTAAGCTAGGGAGTTGGTTCATGGTTTTTTTGGCTTATGCCAAAAAGAGCATACACGCCACAGCACGAAAAAGTCACTATGTCAAACAGCGCATTACTGTGCCTCGAGGCTACAGGGTTGTCCGTAGAGTTTTCCTTCTTGCAGTTTGGTTACAAAAGTGGCAGCGCTTTCCATCCGTCCCAAGCCCTGCCATACCCCGTCTTTTAGGGTCATCGCGCAGTTGAGGCTTGGCTCGAGCGGGTTTAAGGCAACGCGTAAAAACAGATGCGCAAGCAGCATTTTGCGTTCTGGGAAGTACAAAATTGTGGTCACATACCTAGAACCACTCTTTGAAGTAGCGTTGGCTTGCGCACCTGTAAACTCGACATGATAGGTCACGCGCTCTGGCACAAACTCGAGTGCGAAAATTTCTTTATCCCATTTGTAGAAGTGTTTTTTTTCTCGCTCGAGTGGGAATGGGTTTTGCAGACTAATAATTGTCAAAAGCGTCTCGAGCATGAGAGGTAGTGTAGCAGCATCGGCATAACTCAACTTCATGCCACGTCGCTATTGCTTGGTCATTAGGGTTTGAAGTATTTGATTTTGAGTGGGTCTACGCCCCATTCCTTGGACAAATACTGCCCAATCAATTTGCCTACAGTGCCATCCTTGAGCATTTCTTGTAAAATTGCGTCTATGGCTTTGTTATTTTTACCATCCTTTGGAAAGAGTGCTCCATAAGATTCACCTGTTTTATACTGCCCCACAACCTCAAACTTGCCTGCAGATTGTTTGGCTTGCGATAAAACAATGCTGGTGTCGGTCATGGAGACATCGACTTGTTTGGCTTGCAGGGCTACAAACATCCCTGGGGTGTCTGGAAAAACCCTGAGGTTCTTGATTTTCAGGGTTTCGCGCGCAAATTTTTCGCCTGTTGTGCCTTGTTGTACACCAACTTTGAGGGTTTTAATTGATTTCTCGTCTACTTTTTGACCTTTGCGCACCATCACACCAATATCGCTCGAGAAATATGGAGTGCTGAACTCAACCACTTTTTTGCGTTCAGCAGTAATTGATATTTGACTTAAAGCCAAATCAAATTTCTTAGTCTGACCAGCCACTAAGCCGTCCCAAGCAACGTTTTGAACCACAACTTTCTCGAGTCCAGCACGGTGCGCGATATTAGCAGCCATGCAGTATTCCACGCCACTTTTAATCGTTTCGGGCGAGTCGCCATTGTAAAAACCGGGGCTTGGAAGGTTGGTCTGTACCGTGAGTTGCCCCGCTACAGCAGGAGTAAAAGCACTTTTACCAAAAGTTCCATAAACCGCGCAATCGCCGTACTTTGCCATTTTTTGGGCACTTGCGCCAAGTGCAATCGCAGCTAGCCCTGCCAAACCAGCTACTGCCAAGAATTTTTTCATGGGTTCTCCTTAGAGGCTCCAGTATAACCCACAAATGCTTTTGCAGTATACTTAAAAACATGGTGAGTGCTTGAACACGTTAAAACCAGTTGCTTTTTTGGGCTTCGATGCTGGCAGAGTGGTCAACGAACTTTACAAGCTCGAGGCACAGTTTTTGCCAACCGTTGTTCCAAGCAGTGCCAAACTCGAGCGTGTGATTCAAGGTCTCGAGCCGCTTGGTTTTTTGGGTGCGGTATTTGTGGGTGCGCCTAGTCAAGAAGCGATAAAGCTCGTGGACGGGGTCACAAGTAGCGCCGAACGCGATGGGGCAATAGATGCGATTGGGGTTATACGCGGCACTCAAGGTACGCATACGCTTGAGGATGGGCTACTGGCTGCCCTAGATGCGATTGGCTACCGAGGTTTTGGATCAAATGCGCTGGTGATTGGGGGAGATGCCAGTGCCAGTGCGGCAGTGCAAGTGGCACGTGCAGGGGTTAAGAATCTTACGATTGCAGCACCCGACCGCCCGCATGCCGAGCGCTTGGCGCGTTATGCCCCCGCAGGTGTGAGCATCAGAGCCATCTCGAGTTTTGAGCCAGCCTTTGCCCAAGCCTTGGAGCGTGCCGATTTACTTTTGCTGTGCGATCAAAAATTCATGCTCGAGCCGCGTCATTTGCAACCCTATCACACCTTAATCGAGGTCGCCGCCGAGAGCAGCTTATCGGTTGCACTCGAGCGTATCGGTGGACAAATCATTTCGCACAAAACTGTGCAAAAACACCATTTAGCAGCACAACTCGAGTTTGTTATTGGGCGTAGACTTAAACTTGATGCTCTGTTCTCATGATTTTTGTTTTGAAAAACTTATACTGAGTTCAAGTTTTTAATCTGACTCGAGGTGTATATGAATTATCCTTGGCTTGCCCAATACGACCCTGGCGTTCCCAAAAGCCTCATTTACCCCGATGCGCCAATTCAGAGTTTGCTCGAAGGTGCCGCGAAGCGCGCTCCAGACCGTGTTGCACTCGAGTTTTTGGGTTTTTCCATGACCTACGCCCAACTGTCCGAAAGCGCCAAGCGCTTTGCGGGTAGCTTATCGGCGTTGGGTGTCAAAAAAGGTGACCGTGTCGCGATTATGCTGCCCAATTGCCCGCAGTTCGTGATTGCTTTTTATGGTTCGATGCTGCTTGGGGCAGTGGTGGTCAATACCAGTCCACTTTATGTTGCACGCGAACTCGAGTATCAGTTGCGCGATTCCGGAGCAGAAACATTGGTCATGCTGAATTTATTTTACCCACGCTACCGCGAGATTGCTGCGAGCGTTCCGGTCAAGCGTGTCATCCTGAGCAGCGTTTCGGATTTTTTGCCTTTTCCAAAGAATGTACTCTACCCCGTCAAAGCCAAGCGTGAAGGCACGTGGGTCGAAGTCAAGAGCGAGTTGTTTATTCATCCGTTCAAAAAATTACTCGAAAAAACTGCGCCTCCCGTGCCCAAGGTGCAAATCAAGCCAGACGACTTGGCGCTTTTGCAGTACACAGGCGGTACGACTGGTACACCCAAAGGGGCAATGCTTTCGCATCGCAACCTGATGAGCAATGTCACCAGTGCTGCAAGTTGGAACCCGCACACCCAAGATGCAAAAGAAACCATGCTTGGTGTGATTCCGTTTTTTCATGTATATGGCATGACCGTAGCGATGAATATGGCAATTAAAGCCGCTGCCAGTATTGTATTGCTACCGCGTTTTCAAGTTAAAGATGTTCTGGAAGCCATCCACAAGCAAAAACCAACGATGTTTCCTGGTGTGCCAACCATGTATGTCGCTATCAATAACCACCCCGATGTTGCTCAATATGACCTCTCGAGCATCAAAATCTGCCTTTCGGGGGCGGCAGCACTGCCGCTTGAAGTAGCAAAAAAGTTTGAAGCGCTCACCAACGGGCACCTGCTCGAGGGTTACGGGCTGACCGAATGCAGCCCCTGCGCTAGCAATAACCCCATAGATGGCGAACGGCGCGAGGGCAGTATTGGGGTACCGCTTCCGGGTGTAGAAATGGCTATTTTTTCCGATAGCCTCGAACCACTACCAACGGGTGAAATTGGGGAGATTGCCATCAGCGGCGATAATGTGATGCAAGGCTACTGGCAGCGCCCCGAAGCCACTGCTGAGTGCATTAAAACCATCGGCGGTAAGCGCTGGTTGCTGACGGGCGATATGGGCAAAATGGATGAGCAGGGCTATTTTTATATTGTAGACCGCAAAAAAGACATGATTGATGCCAGTGGCTTTAATGTGTACCCGCGTGAAGTCGAGGAAGTCATTTACAAGCATTTGGCGGTCAAAGAATGCGTAGTGGTAGGCGTTCCCGACGAGTACCGAGGTGAAACAGTCAAAGCCTTTGTTGTGCTGCGCGAAGGCTCGAGTGCAACAAGCGAAGAAATTATTGAGTTCTGCAAAGGACAGATGGCAAGCTATAAAGCGCCAAAGCTGGTCGAATTCAGGCTCGAGTTGCCCAAAAGCCCGATTGGCAAAATCCTGCGGCGGGCATTGCGCGATGAGGAAGCAAACAAAAAAACACCACAGGGCGGCTAGGGCTACCCTGTGGTTGAAGCTTGAATTTGCTCTAGATAACGGTTACAACCACGTACGAGCTCGAGCCACCGAGTTGAATCGTCAGGGTTCTGCCCTCGACCGAAGCGGGCACGGTGAAGCTGCCTTTTAATTCACCAGTATTTGTCGAGCCTGAGGTCAAAATCTCACCCAAGGTCTTGATTTGGTTGTTGGAGAGAACACTCAGCAACACCAGTGGAGCATTGTTGACTGTGACATTGTATTCGCAACTGTTGGCAGTTTTTGCGGCAAATACAATTGTGCCTACAGGAATTGTTGCCGAAGCAGTGCGTGCAGTTTGACCCAGTGTGTCGGAAATGGTTGCGGTAAAGCTGGTATCGGTTGCACTGAACGAAGCAGGGCAATCTGTTCCAGACAAAACGGCGCTTGGCGCATCTTGGCTAAAGCCCCATTCGGATAAGCGGCTGATATTATTTCTGATTGTTTGGTCTGTAATATCGGGCAGATTTCCGCTTGCAAGCACCTTATTGGTGTTTACGCCTTGGGTGAGCAGATTCCCTTTAGATAAATCAAGCGGAGCACCCTTCCCGTCAATACCCAAAGCTCCACCACCAACGCCGCTGCCAGGAACCACAGCCTTTCTTGTATCAGTTCCAATGGGAATGGTTGTTTTGACTAAACCACACGAAGCGAGCAACGAAACAGCCACCAAGCCGAGCATATAGTTTACTTTCATAGTGCCTCCTTTTGGCATCTTGGACTGTACACCATGGTACATCACAGAATCGTCACACAATCATTTTGCTGAACTTATGCTAGGGACAAGAGTACATCTCGAGCAAGCAACCCAATACCGCTTGTGCGATATTTTTCTGCCAAAATGAGAAGTGCTTGCTTGCGCTCAGGGGTTGGCTCGAGTAAGAGTTGCTGCACGAAGTCTAAATAAGAGAGGCGCAGTGCCGGTGCGAGTTTGGTATCTGGTGCGGGCTGGCGCAGCGAAGCCAATGCCAGCGTAGTATCCTGTCCTAAGCGCCATGCCGCATGAAGCCTTGCTAAGCGCCAAAACCAATCGCGCTCGAGTAGGTCGCCTGCAGTGAGTTCGTAGGCTTTTTCATAATCGCCAAAAGAGAGTGAATGCAAAACCTCTAAAAGTTGCCTTAATTCAGAGCCAATAGACCCCTCGAGTTCTGGCAGCTCAAATACAAATCCATCGCCCAATTCTAAGGTGATTCTGGATTCCCAAACCCTAGAAGCACCTTCATAGGGGTTATTTTTAACATCTTGAAAGTGTTCTCGAGCAACTTCGAGATTGCCCAACGCGTATTCCATTTCGGCAAGATTGTAAAGAATGAGTTTTTCTTGTGCATACAGCCCTGCTCGAATCGCCAATTCTCTTGAGGCTTTAAGGCGGTCTCTGGCTTCTTCAAACTCGTCTTCGCCGGCAACCGCCAAGGCTAAATTTGTTTGAATCACAACTCTCGAGCGAACATCGCCCGTTTTTTGAGCATAGTCACTTGCTTTTCCCCATGCTTTTTCCAGAAGTGCCTGTTGCCCCTGTATGTAAAATCGGCTGCCCAAATCATTCCAGGCAATGGTTTTAAGAAAATCATCATCGGTGGTTTCCACAATTTTTGTTGCAATTTCTGCTAATGTCGTGGCACGATTTATATTGCCCAGTGCTACTTCGAGCTGCGACAGTGCCAATAACGCTCGCGCTGTTCCGCTTGAATTTTGAGCGAGTTTGCTCATGCGTAACGCCTGCAAACCATGACGCCTCGCTGCGATAAAATCTTTTTGCAGCCGATGAATATGGCTGGCTTCGATCTCGAGTTCTTCATAAAAGGGGTCGTCTATGCCGTATTGTCCAATCACATCTCGAGCTAATTCCACCGAACCCGAAAAGCGCAGGATGTTGCCTAATTTAAGACGCGCCTGAGACACAAGCTGCCCACCACCCTCAAGTTGGCTTGCTTGCTCAATGACTTCTCTCCAAAGCTGCATCGCTTCTTCGTTGCGCCCAACGTAACTTAAGACTTCGCCTAGTCCCAAACGTGCTTGATGGCTTTGCAGGTTTTCTGCCCCGCCTTTTTGGCTGGCTTCTAGGGCTAATCGGTAGGCGCGTTCGGCTTGGGCATAGGCGAAACTTTGTTGGGCTTGCTGCCCACCCAAAAGTGCTTGCTCGAGTGCAAGTGTAAAATCTTCAGCGAGAAAATAAT
>JBKBVO010000109.1:0-8256 GCA_046289535.1 Deinococcales bacterium
TGAACGGTGGGTTTTGAATTTGGGCAATCAAGCCACCCAAGTCAAGGCTCTTACCCTCGAGCCAAGCAGCGTTCAGGATACTCGAGATAAGAATATGCTCTCGAGAACGAATCGGGTCTGCATTTATACCAAGTAAGCCAAGCAAGCCCGTTGCCGTACTTTGGATACGCTCGCGCAAGGCATCAGCGTCTTCTAAAACTGCACTTGACGGTGCATCGAAAGACTTAAGCACACTGACCTGCCTACCCGCACTCGAGCCAGGGGTATAAACACTGAACTCGAGATTCGAGCGCAGCTTTGCAATTCGGTCTTTATCCTGTCCCCACTCCGCAAGACCTTTGGTCCAAGTTGCCGCTTGGGCAGCCGCAAATTCAGGTACACTCTGCCCCGCTTGGGCAGCGGCATCGGGGTTGACCCAAGGCTCGAATTCGGCTGGCGCGAGGTTAGGAAAAGTAAAAAGCAAATTGGCGAGATCGCCTTTAGGGTCTATGGCAATGACAGGAATGTTGTCTATAAGCGCTTCCTCGAGCAAACCGATACCCAAGCCCGTTTTACCCGAACCAGTCATGCCAATAATCACTGCATGGGTGGTGAGGTTTTTGGATTCGTAAAGCGTGAACTGATCCGACAGCGTAGCGCTGGTCGTATCAAAATTCTTGCCGAGGTAAAACACTCCCAATTTTTCAAAATCCATCTGCCCATTGTACGCTATCGGTATGGATGATTGCTCGCAATGCAATTGTTATTTATATTTTTAAGGACAATCAAAACAAAAAACGAGGCACGCGGCAAGCGCGCCCCTGAGGTCTTGAACCGTTTAGGCATTGCCGTCTTTTTTACCACCACCAAAAATACCACCCAAGAGATTCTTTGCGCCCTCGAGCGCACCACCGACGGCTTCGGAAACACCCTTGGCGACATCCTCGGCAACATCCTTGACGGTTTCTACAGCATTTTCTGCAAATTCTTTGGCTTTCTCGGGCGCATCACCAAGCAACTCTTTGGCTTTTTCGGCGACATCGCCAGCAATCTCTTTGCCCTTCTCGAGTGCATCTCCCGCCACATCCGCCGCCTTGGCACCCAAATCTGCAGCGACTTGGCTGGCTTGCTCGACCCCACCCTTGGCGGCATCGGCGGCGTTTGCGGCTGCTTCTTTAGCTTGGTCGGCTACGTTCTTGATTTCATTACTCATGGTTCTACTCCTTTTCGCACCTTATTGTACGGCATGTTGATAAGTAAAACAAACCAACTTTGGGTTATTGTACGCTGTTCATGCCCGATTCGTTCTCATCACCGATAGAAACTTCGTCCCCACTGCCAATAGAAGCCATTCTGCCCGAATTGCAACATCAATTCGAGCACAGCAGTACCCTGATTGTAGAAGCCCCGCCTGGAGCAGGCAAAAGCACGGCTTTGCCGCTCTTTTTACTTGGGCTGGGCAAAAATATCATCATGCTCGAGCCACGTCGTTTAGCGGCACGCTCGGTTGCGGCACGAATGGCACAACTGTTGGGTGAAAAACTTGGGCAGCAAGTTGGCTATGCAGTGCGTTTTGAACGCCAAGTCTCGAGTGCCACACGTCTGTTGGTGCTAACCGAAGGGTTGCTGACGCGCCGTTTACAAGACGATACCTTGCTCGAGGGCATAGACTGCATCATCTTTGATGAATTCCACGAACGCAGCCTGCACGCCGACCTTGCGCTGGCACTGTGCTTGGAGATTCAGCGCGAATTGCGCCCAGACCTCAAAATTATCATCATGAGTGCTACGCTCGAATCCGAAGCACTAGCACAGCAATTGGGCGCAGTTGTGCTGCGTGCCGAAGGTCGAACATACCCACTCGAAATTCGCTTTGCCCAAAAAGAACCCGAAGCCCCTATTCCAAACCGGGTTGCCCAAGCGGTCTGGCGCGCGCTCGAATCGGAAACGGGCGATATTTTGGCGTTTTTGCCAGGTGCAAGCGAAATTCGGCGCTGCCAAGAGCTGCTCAAAGGTTGCGGGGCAGAGGTTCTACCGCTTTACAGCGAACTCTCGCTCGAGGCACAGCAGCGTGCAATCCTACCCAGCGCACACAGGCGTGTGGTCTTGGCAACCAGTATTGCCGAAACCAGCTTGACAATCCAAGGTGTGCGGATAGTTGTGGATAGTGGCTATGCCCGAATACCGCGCTTTGACCCCGCAAGCAGTCTGACACGCTTAGCTACTGTACGTCTGACCCAAGATGCCGCCACGCAGCGCGCAGGACGAGCAGGGCGCACCCAAGCTGGCGTTGTATACAGGCTGTGGACACAAGCACAACACGCCAGCCTCGAGCGTACCCGCAAGCCAGAGATACTCGAGTCTGACCTTGCACCACTGGCGCTTGAATTAGCGGCTTGGGGCACAGCAACACTGCCTTGGATCACAGCGCCGAATGGCGCTGCACTCGAGCAAGCCCAGACCCTTTTAGGCAATCTGGGTGCACTCGAGCAAGGCAGAATAACCGCACGAGGACGCGAGATGCTGCGTTTTCCAGCCCATCCACGTTTGGCGCATTTGGCACTGGCTGCCACAGATAAAGCGCTGGCTGCCGATGTCTGTGCCATTCTCGAGGAACGCGATTTTTTAGAAGAACAGAGCGCAGACCTTGGTTTGCGCGTCGCTGCCCTGCGCCGATTTCGGCGTGGTTCACGCCCATCTAATACCGACAAGACCAGACTCGAGCGAGTGGCGCAAAGCGCTAAGCAATGGGCAAAATTGCTTGGGGTCAGACTCGAGACAGGTGAGTTTTCGGGCTTGGGAAAGATGCTGGCTTTAGCCTATCCTGACCGCATTGCCAAATTGCGCGAAGGCGAAAAAACACGCTATAAACTCGCCCTTGGGCGCGGTGTGCGGCTACAAAGTACCGACCCCTTACAGGGTTTAGGCTGGCTGGTGGTTGCCAACCTTGAAGCAGGGCAAGAAGAAGGTAAAATTTTTCTGTGCGCCGCGCTCGAGACAAATGATTTGGCAGCACACACCAAAAGTGTTGAAGCATTGCACTGGGACAGCAAAGAGGGTCTATTGGTAGCGCGGCGCGAGAGGCGCATTGGCGAATTGGTGCTCGAGTCTGTACCACTTACAGAGATTCAAGCCGAAGCAAAAAACAAGGTTTTACTGTCTGCAGTACGTCAGAATCCAGCCTTGCTCGAGTGGTCGCCGACAGCTCGAGCCTACCAAGCACGGGTACAGAGTTTGCACCTTTGGCGCGGCTTGCCGTTTCCAGATTTTAGCGATCAAGCTTTACTACTGCGGCTCGAGGATTGGCTTATTGTGGATGGCGTACGCCGCGCCGCTGATTTTGCACGACTCGACTTGCGCCAAATGCTCGAGCAAAGCCTGCCATACGAAGTACAACGCGAAGTCGAGCGGCTCGCACCCGCCAAACTGAGCGTACCCTCAGGCAGTCAAATTCGGCTTGAATACGACCTACACGGCGCTGCGCCAGTACTCGCAGTGCGCTTGCAAGAAATCTTTGGCTGGACTCAGACCCCTAGCATCAACGATGGGCGCACACGGGTGCTGATGCACCTGCTCAGTCCAGCCTTTCGCCCCGTTCAGGTCACACAAGATTTAGCCAGCTTTTGGAAAAACACTTACCCGCAAGTACGAAAAGAGTTAAAAATCAAGTACCCCAAACACGCTTGGGCAGAAGACCCATACAGCGCAGCCCCTGTGCGCGGGGCGGTCAAACGGCATTCATAACGCTTGGCGTGAAACAGCCAATACCCAAAAACTCGATAAAACCGTTCACCACGCTTGCTTGTTATGCAAGCACCCTGCATTTTTGAGTACCGACATGAAATGAGCTGCTAAGCAACCCAACAAATGCTGTGCGCCGGCATACACCAAAACTTATGCCGAAGAATGGGGTAACACAACACTAACTTTGCTAGAGTAACCCTATGCGCTTATACAACTTCTTTTTTGTCGTGGTTTTGGTGCTGGTGATCGTTTTTGCTTTTGCCAATTCAAGCACCATGCTTAACCCAACAAGCGTCAACATCCCTTTTGTTGGGGTGCGCTCGGTGCAGATGCGCCTATTTGGCTGCATTGCTTTCGTGCTGCTTGCAGGGGTGTATAGCCTCTTTTGGTCTTTTTCGAGCACTCGCCAAAGGGCAAAAAGCGCTGATTACCTGACCAAACTCGAGGAGATGCGGCGCACGCTCGACGAAAAAGAAGCGGGGCGTTTCGCCGCGCTACAAACCCAGCTCGAGCAAGCCACGCAGGACATTCTGGCTCGAGTCGGTGGCGCTCCTGTTGCGCCCAAGAGCGGATTTTTAGCGCGCTTTGTGCAAAAAGGGAACAGCCTCGCAGTACCCTCCGAAAGCGTCTCGAGTGTGGAGAACTTTGTACAACGCATCGAAAGGGTGCGCGACGAACTCGCCGCCGACATCGCCAGCAGCGAACACGAAATCCTGCAGGCAATCGAAACGCTCAAAGACCGACGCTAGGAGTTTATACTTGGCGGTATGCCTATTCACACAACGCCCCACCTCTGGATTCTCGAGACCAACAACACCGCCTACGCCCTTGGTTTGAATCAGCAGGAGATGCTTGTGCACACCTACTGGGGCAACAAGTTGCCTCGAGCCGAGGATTACCCACTGCCCGCGGAATCTATCGGTTGGGCTTCTTTTAGCGGTGCGGGCGATGTACTGTGCGAAGAATACCCCGCTCACGGGGGCAATAAATACATCGAGCCCGCCATACAGACCACGTTCAGTGATGGCGTGCGCGATTTGGTGTTCGGGTTTGTGAACAGCACCGTACTCGAGGACGAGTTACAGATTCAGTTGCGCGATGTACACTACCCGTTTTCTCTGACCCTGCACTACAGGATTCATGCCAATTACGACCTGATTGAACGCTTTGTGACCGCCGAGAACCACGGTACAGACCCTGTTTTGCTCCCCAGAATTTTTTCAGCGCAGTGGCATACACCCGCACACAGACAATACCGCCTGAGCCACCTCGCTGGGGCATGGTTCAAAGAGACCCAACTGCTACGTGAACCGCTTGAAATCGGTACCAAGGTGCTCGAATCGCGGCGCATGACCAGCAGCCACCAAAACAATCCTTTTTTTGCGCTCGACACACTGCAAAACCCTGCTTCGGAGCATTCGGGCGAGGTCTGGTTTGCGCTTCTTGCTTGGAGCGGCAACTGGAAAATGACCGCCGAGCAGACTATTTACGGTACAACACGTGTCAACTTGGGCATCAACGATTGGGATTTTGCCTTGCGCCTCGAGGCTGGAAAGTCGTACACCACCCCAGGCGCTATTGGCGGGTACTCGAGCCAAGGCTTTGGGCAGATGAGCCGCAATCTGCACAACTACACACGGCACGAAGTGCTACCGCACAAACACAGCATCCGCAAGGTGTTATACAACTCTTGGGAAGCCACAGCTTTTGATGTCAACGAACATTCTCAAATCGAACTCGCAAAAATAGCCGCCGACTTAGGCGTAGAACTGTTTGTGTTAGACGATGGCTGGTTTCACAAACGCAACAGCGACCACGCCGCGCTTGGCGATTGGTGGGCAGACCAAAAAAAGTTTCCAAACGGCTTAAACCCGCTTATAGAACAAGTTAATGCCCTAGGTATGGATTTTGGCTTATGGCTCGAGCCAGAGATGGTCAGCCCGGATTCCGAGCTTTACCGCCAGCACCCAGATTGGGCAATTCATTTTCCCACACGTGAGCGCACTACGGCGCGCAACCAATTGATGCTCAATTTGGCTCGAGTCGAGGTGCAAGACTATTTGATTGGATTGCTAGACAAACTGCTTTCGGAGCACAATATCGCTTTCATCAAATGGGATATGAACCGCAATGTCTCCGAGCCGGGCTGGCAGAATGCACCAGAACCCAAAGAAATCTGGGTGCGCTATGTCGAGGGAGTCTACCGCGTATGGGGTACTTTGCGCCAACGCCACCCAAAAGTGATTTGGCAGAGTTGCTCCGGCGGCGGCGGACGTGCCGATGTGGGCATCATGCACTTTGCCGACCAAGTGTGGATTTCGGACATGACCGAGCCGACGATGCGCTTACAAATCCAAGAGGGTTACTCGCAAGCCTATCCCGCCAACACCATGGAAGCATGGGTGACAGATATGGGCGCTAAACACCTGCCGCTCGAGTTCAGGTTTCATGTTTCGATGGCAGGCGTGCTTGGCATCGGCGCAAACCTGCACCGCTGGAGCACAGCCGAGCGCGAGCAAGCAAAACGCCTCATTGCTGATTACAAGGCGCTGCGCCATATTATCCAAAATGGCGATTTGTACCGCCTCGAGGGTTGCCCCAAAAGCCATTTCTCGAGCCTGATGTACGTGAGCCGCGACAAATCCGAGGCGGTGTTTTTCGCTTGGCGCACCCACGCTCCAGACCCTATTCGGCTGCCTCCTGTCCATTTATTTGGACTCGAGCCAGAACGCCTGTATCGCATCAATGGCACCGTGCGCTCGGGAGCAGCATGGCAAAACATCGGACTCGAGGTTGCGCTCGGCGACTTCTCGAGCGTGCTGTGGCACATCAGCGCACAGAACTGATGCGAAGCGCAGACTAAGGTGCCTTGAATTGAGCAAAGCCACCCGAAGCCATGAACGCCTTCTCGAGTTCGACGACGTTGCGGTTCGGAACGCTCAGCTTATTGCCAGGCAGGGTGCCTGCATAGACCTCGAGTGCATCGAAGTAGCCGTCGCCATCGCTATCAAGACGGCTCTTGAGCACTTCAAAAAGCGCATCTTTGATGCGTTTATCGCTCGAGTCCCTGAGGCGGGTTTTGTTGCGAAACACATCGCGCAAATTGACTCCAAACGGATTCCACGGCGAAGCGCCTGTGCTGTTGATATGGCAGTAGGTACAAGCCACAGCACGCGTACCGTCTTCGCGGTCTGACTCGAGCTTATATTGGGCGATAGCCGCAAGGCGATACTGATTTTTGGCAACCCCACTGCTGGCAAAAAATACAGCACACAAACTGGCGGCGGCGGCAATGACAAAGACTGGTCTCACCAGCCAATTATAGCGCAATGTATGAAAAAGTGCCTTCAGCTTTTGTTTAGGAAATCGGTTTTACTGCATTAGGGAATCAGTTTTACTGGGTACCCCGACACACCAACATCGAGGTTGAGAATTGTAAAGGTCACCGTGGTATCTGCAGTCACGCTACCGCTGACTCGAGCGCCAATTTTAAATTGCCCAGACTGAATACGGTTGAAAGCAGTCGCGCAATCCGCAGGGCTGGTGCTGGTCAAATTCAAAGTGAAGTCAACGGGGTCTACGCCATTGACCGTCGCATCGGTCGTGCAGTTTGTCGAGGTCGGTACCTTGTTGGCTGGGGCGTATAGGTCGGCAGTATTCGCAGGAGCGACAAAAAGCTCGAGTTGCCCCGAAACAGCTCCGGGTGTGCTCGAGACCACAGCAACGCGCACACTGACGCGTGCCGCCGTCAAAAAGCTCAGGTTTGGAAGTGGTACAGCGATGCCGCCATCCGGAACGGGAGTATTGATGCTTGCCCCGGCGGTCAAGGCGAGCGAGGTACTCTTGCTCGAGGCAGGAATAAAGCTGTCTCCGTCTACATTAAAGTTAATCAGTGTGGCAGTGCTACACGCCGAAAAAACAGCGACGAGAACCACACCTAAACGTAATTTGTTCATGCTTTCCTCCTCAGAATCCAAAGCGCACAGCCAGCGCTACGCCAAACGAAGTGCCGCCAACAATCGGGGTTGGGTGTGCTGTCAGCGCCAAATCTAGACCAATACCAGGGGTGAACTCGAGTCCGCCACCAATACCAAAACGGAAGCGCCCGTTCTCAAGTCCGATTCCACCGCGCAAGACCAAAATTGTCCACTGAGCTTCGACCCCAAGGTGAGCGCCAAAACCACCGCGCCCGAGTTGACCATCGAGCATCGCCAGCACTCGGAAACCACCCGCCAAACTAAATTGACCAGCCACATTGGCAGTAAAAAGCGGATTAAAGTAAACACCACCTCGAGTGGCATTGGGATTACTGGTGTTGGTGGTAGTACCTGTATCGGGGTCATAGACAGTTTTGTACTCGGTGCCGCTCCATGTATTGGCTTCTACAAATCCAATCACACCCAAACCAACAGTCAGGCGCTCGAGTTCAGGCACCCCCAAAGTGCTGCTTGGAATATCGAGCGCTACACCGACATCGCCCGCCACCCCAAACCCAAGACCCGAACCCAAACCCAAAAGCGAACCCAAAGGACT
>JBKBVO010000110.1:0-8250 GCA_046289535.1 Deinococcales bacterium
GGCAAACAGGTGCGCCCTTATCGTTGGCACGAACGCGTTTGGGCGGGCTTACAAGCGGTTCCAAAGCTGGATTTTGATGTTGCCATGCGTCAAAAATCCACGCTAAACGCAATCGAGGTGCGCGCTTTGCACCCTCAACTTGGTGCGCTGTTGATTCGTAGTGCAGGTGGCGACCCAAGGTTGGCACAGATTATCGAGCGGCATCACAACCCCGGGGACGATGTCGATGCAGCGTGGATTCATGCTGTAGACGAATCAGAATAGGCATATGAAACACATGACCGACCTCAAAAAACTTCTTGCAAGCCTCGAGCCTGTGCTGCATGAAGGTGTATATGTCTACGCCACGCTGCCGCATGACTCGAGCATTCCACCACAAGCACTGGCGATGTTCAAAGAGCGCGAAGCGATGACCGTGGTCTTACAAAAAGCCGATGCAACAGCGCTGGGGCTAAACTTTATTTTCGAGTGCGCTTGGATTTCTTTGACTGTGCACTCGAGTCTGGAAGCAGTGGGTTTGACAGCAGCTTTTGCGGCAGCACTGACCGAAGCGGGTATTTCTTGCAATGTGATTGCAGGCTACTACCATGACCATATTTTTGTACCCTTCAAAAGGCGGCAAGAGGCACTCGAGGTATTAAAGCGTTTGTCGGGCGCGATTTAAGGCAGTACAAAATCGGGTATACGTTGTACTGTACCCTGCCGTACTGCTATATCTAAACTGCTGACCACACCGACACTATTTTGGCTGCGACCAAGCAGCCCCACCCTGACCTTGCCCACAGGTAGACGAGGCACACCAAAATAGCCGTTGGCATCCGATTGCACCAACATACTCGAGCCATCAGCAGCGAGCAGCTCGAGTTCTGCCACAACGCCTAGACCGTCTTGCACTACCCGCCCCAAAATACCGCTCAGGTTATTTTGGTTAGGTACACCCCAACTCGGGCGACTCGAGAAAAGTTTGCTAAAAACTGTTGCAAAGTCTTGCTTGCCTTTTTGTTCGTTTTTTTGGGTATTCAGCACGTCTAAATCGGCAGTGCGGTAACTGTAGCCCACCCACCCTGCTATACCAGCAGTGGCAAGTGCGCGGCTGTATTGCTTGCTCGAGTCGGCGAGGCTATTGACAAAAATTCCTGCACCTGTAGCAACTTGGGCGCGTTCGCGTGTAACAGCAGCAAAGGCATTCCAGCCATCAAACTCGAGTTTTTGTATGGGGTCGTATTCGCGTTTGTAGTTCATCGGGATATTGAGGTCTAAAATCCCTGCCGCGGTCCAGCCTACCCAATCTTGTAGTACCTCGGTGTAGGTGCGAGTGCGCTGGAATTCTTCTATATTGCGTGGTGCAGCGCGGTAAGTGATGGTAGCAGCACTGACCCAGAGTTTAGGCTTGCGCAGTTTTGCCTCGAGATAAATACGCCGCACCAGATTGGTCATTTGCTCGCGTCGCCACTGCGCCCATTGTGGGTCTGTGGGTATTGGAGTATCGGTGCGCCCTGTTTCTTTTCTAAAACGCGCCAAGCTGGTGGGGTTGTAGCCCCAAACAGGACGGTATTGGCTATCGCCCGAATCTGGATAGCGCACACGGTCAAATTGGATGCCATCTATATCGTAGTTCTCGAGAACGGAAATATAAAACTGAACAATGTAATCGGCAGCCTCGGGGTGTCCAACATCTAAAATTTCGTCCCTGCCTGCTCGAGATGCACCTGCGGTGTTTAAGGTCAGCCATGTGTTGGGGCTGGTGCGTCCGTAACGTGCCATCACGTGGTCGCTCGAGAAATACGGCTCGGCGGTGTTAAAGGCAGCCGTAGTAATAATCCAGGCGTGAACCTGAATGCCCAGTGGTTTGGCTTTTTGAATGATTGCCGCCAGTGGGTCAAAGTTTTTTGCCAGTTTGGGATCCATACTGCGCGGTACACTAGAACGGTTACAAAAGCAGTCCATGCGCCGCCCAACTTGTACAAAAAGGGCATTGAGTTTCATGCGGCTGGCAAAAGCAATGAGTTCGTCTACTTCTTTTTGGGTCTTGAACCCTGCGCCAAAAGCATCCACCCAAAGCCCGCGCAGTTGTGGTGCACTTGGCTGCCCAATTTGAGTGGGTTGCGCTAAAGCAATGCACAACAACGCTGTTAAGAAGACAAAAATAATCCGCACCTTCACAGCCTAACAAGTTGATATGAGTCTCGAGTTATGTACTGACTTAACCGCGCAAGAACCCACCCATCTCACCATCCTCGAGCGGCGGTAGGCTTTCTAAATCGGGCAACCCAAACTCGAGCAGGAATTTCTCAGTGGTGGCGTATAACATTGGTCTACCAACCACTTCTTTGCGCCCAATCACTTTGACCAACTCGCGTTCTTGCAGGGTTTCTAGGGTGCTACCCGCACCAGCTCCGCGCATCAGTTCGATTTCGCCCCTGGTGATCGGTTGCTTGTAAGCCACAATTGCCAAGGTCTCGAGAGCGGCATTGGAAAGCGCAGGCAGTGGTGGCGGGGTAAGCAGTGGCTCGAGGGCGGGTACCACATCCAAAGCGACTATTAGGCGGTAACCACCAGCCACAGCTTCGATATCAAAGCCCAAAGCACTTTCGCGGAAACGTTTTTTGAGCATCTCGACCAAGCGATGAGCACTTTCGGTAGGCAAGCCCAATAAATGCGCGATTTCTTTGGGTTTAAGCGGTCTGCCCGCCGCCAAAAGTGCTGCTGAAAGCA
This sequence comes from Deinococcales bacterium, assembly GCA_046289535.1. Taxonomy (GTDB): domain Bacteria; phylum Deinococcota; class Deinococci; order Deinococcales; family JAAFIG01; genus JAAFIG01. The sequence goes on from JBKBVO010000110.1 coordinate 2,716, forward strand.
CCTCGAGCAGCCGAGTTTCGGGAGGTGGAGTACTGGTCTCTGGTTCAAGGGCTGTTTCTTGGGGCATTGCGCTATACTATAGCGCATGAAAAAATGGTTCTTGTTGGGTCTGGTTTTGTTTTTTGGAGTCTCGAGTGCCGCAAACCGCGAGTCCAAAACCATGCTCGATTTGCTTGCTCCAGAGTTTCACCTCACCGATGACTCAGGCAAAGCTGTGCGCCTGTCTGATTTTCGTGGCAAGCCAGCCGTTCTCAATTTTTGGGGTTCGTGGTGTCCGCCTTGCCGCGCTGAATTCCCTGGCTTACACAATGTTTGGCAGCGCAACAAAGGGCAAGTGAGTTTTTTGGCGCTTGCCATTTCCGAGCCTCGAGAAACCAGCCTCAGATACATGCGCGACAACAAATACACTTTTACTGTCCTCACCGATTCCGTGGATGGCTCGACCGAACCGACTCGAGATGTGGCAAGGCGTTACGGCATCGAAGCTGTACCAACGACCTACTTCATAGATGCCACTGGGGTTGTGCGTCGCACTGTGCTTGGCGGCATGAATACCTTGGATTTTAGGGATTATTTACGCGAAATTGGGATCATAGATTTGGGGCGTTAAGGGGTTTGAACCTTTTTGCTCGCCTAAGCGTACATAAAGACAGCCGGTGGCAGATTGACTATTGGCAGATTGCTTGTTGAAGGAGTCTTATGAAAAAAATATTCTTTGGTTTGCTTGGTGTTGCCGCCCTCTCGATTGCTGCTTTTGCCCAACAAGGTACAATGCAAAGTACAACGATGAAAAGCAATTATCTCGAGTATAGCAAAGAGGCTTTTGATAAAGCCAGCAGCGCAAAACGCGTTTTGTTTTTTGCTGCAAGCTGGTGCCCGAGCTGCCGTTCGGCAGATAAGAACTTTAACGAAAACCTAAAGAAAATCCCCGAGAACGTCATGATTTTCAAGACCGATTACGACAAAGAAACCGCGCTCAAGACCAAGTACAAGATTACTCGTCAGCATAGCTTTGTCTATGTAGATGCCAAAGGCGTAGCCCTCAAAAGCTGGGCAGGCGGCGGCATTGACGAACTCTTGGCGGCAGTAAAGTAACTAAGCCTATTCGGGTTTATCGGGGGCGCTACAATCAACGCCCCCGATTTGTATAAATCTATGCTAACCACAACTTTTTTTGCATTTTTATCGGGTATCGTTACGGTGGCTTCGCCCTGTGTTTTGCCCGTGTTGCCTTTTTTGCTTTCGGGTGCACTCGGTGGGCGTTCCAGACCGTATGGCATCATTGTCGGATTTATTGCTTCGTTTACGCTGTTTACGCTTTTTCTCTCGAGTCTGGTACAAGCTACGGGCATCTCGAGCGATGCTTTGCGGCTGGTTTCGGTGGGCTTGCTTTTGACGTTTGGTTTGGTGCTGGCGGTGCCGCAACTGCATACTTGGTATGAGCGCGTCTCGAGCGGAGCAATGGGTAGTTTGGGCAACCTTGGGCAAACTCAAAAAAATGGTTTTGCTGGCGGCGTGATGGTTGGTGCAACCTTAGGGTTGCTGTGGACTCCTTGTGTTGGTCCAATCATGGCAAGTGTGATCACACTGGCACTCTCGGGCAATGTTACAGGGCAGGCATTTTTAACCACACTGGCTTTTTCGCTAGGTACAGCGATTCCAATGCTGGCAGTCATGCTTGGGGGACGTACACTCTTAAACCGCGCAAACTGGCTGATGAACAACCTCTCTCGAGTACAGCGCGGTTTTGGGGTGATTTTGGTGGTTTTTGCTTTGGGGATTGGCTTTAATGTAGACAGGGCATTTCAGACATGGGTGCTGGATACTTTTCCAGCCTATGCTGATTTCCTGGTGCAACTCGAGGAAGTTGGCTCAAAGTAGTTTGCTGTAATGGGCTTTTCCAGCACAAGCGAGACAAAGCGTTTGCCCTTCTTGCACAAGCTCGCGCCCATTGATAATCTCTTCGCCGCAAGTGTCACAAATAGCTTTTGCCTCTGCATGCGAAATCAAATCAGGCAGCGAAAACTCTAGCCGTACTGTTTGTGTAACAAGCAGCTCTTCGTCTGGCAAAAGCTGATAGCCCTCGAGATAGGCTTGCCATTTCGATACAAACGGCAGCAGCGCCTTTGCTCGAGCGCGGGCTTTGGGGTGCGGTACAATTCGCATGGCTTGTTCGGTTTTGGTGTCCACAAAGGTGGCAGCCACTTTACCGTAATCAAAAAGGCGCATTGTACGCCGCCCAAGCCAACAACCTGTTGCCACGGAAACGCCGTCGGCGAAGCAGCCATCTGTCTCGAGCAGCACCAATAGACGTTTGTCTTGGCGCGGTAGCTCGAGACCCAACAGCTTGCCTGCGAGTAGTCCCATACGTGCACCTAAAACCTGACGTGGGCAGATGTGGCGGTGCAGTGCACCACTCTGCTCGAGCAGGGTAGTTAAACCGAGGGTGCCCATAACCTGTTTGACTTTCAAAACGCCTCGCGCTTTTGCAGACTTAAAACACGCTGTGCTACAACTTCAATTGCACCTTCAACAGCAGCATCCAAACTCTCGCCGTCTATAATCGGCACACCCACGGCTCGAGCCAAACGCTCGACATACTCTTGAAGATTGCGGATATCGTCAAAATGTTCTAAATAGCGCTGCATCGGGCGGTGTTTGTTGGTTTCGGCATCACGCGAATAAAAGCGCTGGCGGTGTGTGTCTACCGAATGCACTGCTACTACCATTGGCACCACAATCGCATTCTCGAAAAGGTCTACAGGCAGATATCCGGGTACGATGTGCACCCCTTCGATAATCATGCTGGTGTGTTCTTTGCTGGCACGTTCGACAATTGCACGTACGCCCACCGAAACTTGTTTGACCTGATCGCGGAAACCGTCAAGCAGCTGTTCGCGTGAGGGTTTTATATTTTGCCTGCCGCCACCGCGCTTAAATTGTGCTTCTTCGATTGGCTCGAGTGTGGCTGTCCAGGCATCGAAGGTGCTTGCGTGCAATGCGGGCAGCAGTTCTTTGGAAATCATTGCCCGCATCACTTGGCGAATCGAGTCCGAAGACTCGACTCGGGTAATCCCAAGGCGATAGCCGACCTCGGCTGCCAAAACGCTTTTTCCTGTACCAGTAACACCGCCAATCAAGATCAGGATTGGTTTTTCGGGGCGACGAATCGAACGCAAAAGCGTGTAGCGCCGTGCGACTTCTTCGCTTATTTCGGTTTTTAAGACACTCTCGACAATGCTCCGCAGGCGATCTCTCGAGACTACAAGCTCGTTTTGTTTCAGTAAATCTATTTCGACTTCTTTAGCAATCTGGTGTGCTAGAGCTGGGTTTAAGCCTGTTGCCATCAGGCTTTGTGCCAAAATGCCCTTGGAGAATGGGAAAGTCACACCATCGTCATCTTCTAAGACCATCACTTGAGTAGCGCGTTGATAGCGCTCAAGGTAAGCCTCTTTGCGCTCCGTACCGTAAACCCGCTCGAGTTGCTCGAGGGTGATATCTTCTAGACTGGTACGGGAAATTTCTGAGATTCCTTGTACGCGCAGTTGTTTTTCTAAATCTTTGGCAAAACCAAAAGCATCTTTAATTGGAATACCCGCAAGCTCGAGTGAGCGTGACAACAAGCCTTTGCTAAAAGGAATACTGCGTTCTTTATCGTGTACAATCACATCCTCAAAAGCAGTAGTCTGGCGCTCGAGTTTTTGCGCAGCGCTTTCGCCGAGCATGTCTTTGGTTTCCTCTAAGATGATTTGCTTTAAGGTAAAAGGGTCGATCATCTTGAGTTTTTTGTCTACCAAACGTTGCTCAACCCGACGTGCAATCGCCATTGCCGGATCACGCGCAATATCGGCATTTAAAAGCGACTCCACGACCAAGCCCTTAGAAAAAGGGAAGTCGTGATTACCGCTAGAAACATGAATCTCGCGCATGAAAGCCAGTTTATACCAAAAGCATCACCCCAAACGTTTTGGGTGTTACCCAAGCGGTTTAGGGTGATGCTAAAAAATTTACTTACCGACAACGACCCAATTGGTTGGCAGTTTACGCATAGCTCGAGCCGATAACCACATGGTTTGCTTTTCGCCATTGACGACGACAACCTTTTTTTGCAAGTTGGCGTATTTACGCACCTTCGAGATACCGGTGGTCTTCTTACCCACGCCACCTTGGGCTTTTGCCTTACCGCGACGGGTCACGGTGTTGATCACAATGCTGGATTTGCCACTGACTGCACACGTCTTTGCCATAAAAACCTCACTTACACGACCCCATTGGGAGCCAAACTTGGCGAGTCTAGCATATGACTAAGCTTGTGGCAAGGGAGTAAGCCTATGCAAACTAACGGTATCGGTGCACCTGGTATTGCAACGTACAGACCAACAAAAACAAGAACTCAAAAAGCAGTACCAAAAAGGCAAAACTAAGGCAGAAAATCAAGCGAAATAGCCAAGAATTGGATGCCGCGAAATTTGACGGCTCATAATCTGATTTTTCTTTTGGACTCGAGCGCCTGAACTGGTTTTGGACAATGCTCGGGTGCACACCAGTAAAGCGATTCAAGCACGCAGATTGTATTGCAAGGCAAGATTACTTGCCGGCGGGTTTACCCGAGTTGAATGCCTATATTTGTGGCGTGAATTGGAGCGCTGTTGGCTGAGACTTGAAGATTATGCATGTTGGGAAGGGTTTTTTTATTAGCTGACGTTAGCGTTGGCGGCAGTAGGTACTTTGTTAGGGGGCAATTTCTCGGAGTTTCGTTTAAGATAAGGCGCATGGACGCTCCAAATCCCTTCAAAAATCGCTCCAGCGCTGCCCCAAGTTTGGCGGCAAGGGCGCTGCTTGCGGGTGTAACGGGCTATCGCCGGTTCGTATCGCCGTTAAAAGGTGCGCCTACTTGCCGTTTTTATCCGACCTGTTCACAATATGCCCTGACCGCTATCGAAAGGCATGGTGCGGTCAAAGGTACTTTTTTGGCGGTCAAAAGAATCCTAAAATGCCAGCCGTTTCACCCGGGTGGGATAGACCATGTGCCGGAATAGGGTTGCAACCAAAAGCACCCAAGCAACGTAAGGAGTTTGATGAAGAAGTTTTTGCTTGCAGCCTTGGCTGCATGGGTTGTGGGAAGCCAAGCGCTGGCGGAGGTTGCCCCTGAATGGAAAGAGATAGATGTCAATGGAGATGGCACGCTCGAGACCGTTGCTACCACTAATTTGTCGGATATTGCCTTTAATCAAAAAGGCGAATTGGTTGGCTGGTACGAAAAACTCTGGAAGGGCACCAATTACGCCGGCAATTATAACGGCAAGCCGAGTATCCTGCAAAATGGTGTCCTGAGTGGCACAATACCACTCACAGGTGCAGTACAAGCCGAAAAACCTCAAACCAGCATCGAAAAAACCGCCGATGGAGGTGCGTTTTTGACTGGTGTGTTCAAGTACACTCAAGGCGGTGTGCGTGTCAGCAAGCGCTACGTAATCAACTCGAGGCGGTTGACTGTACAACTTGAAGTGCAAGCAAGTGGTACGCCAAGTTATC
>JBKBVO010000111.1:0-8184 GCA_046289535.1 Deinococcales bacterium
CGTGATTGATACTCCCCACCCCCCCGAACCCCCCGCCGACAAAGCCACCAATTGTGCACGTTGCCCAGGTACTTGGGTAGATTTTTAGCTCCCAACCAAGCTCGCGCCCCTTGCGCTCGAGCGCTCCCATGCGTACACCGGCTTCGACCCGCGCTATGCCTGTTTCTTGGTCTATATCGATGATGTTGTTCAGGCGATGCATATTCGCCACAATTCCACCCGAAAGTGGCACGCACTGTCCGTAATTGCCCGTTCCAGCCCCACGGATTGTCAAGGGAATACTGTGCCTGACTGCCAAACGCACAATCTCGAGCAACTCGAGTTTATTGCCCGGAGCAACGACAACATCGGCGCGCTTGTCCTTGAGCAGCGCCTGTAAAATAGGCGAGTACCAATAGTGGTCGAGGCTAAAAATCTCGAGCGAACGGGCATCGGTGAAGGTTTGCTTTTCACCAACAATATTTTTTAGGGCGGTGAGAATTTCTGGATTCATAAGCGACCTCGTGCGACGGGCAAAGCCCCGCCTAGACATGGGTAACGATGGTTCGTTCGGCTCGTGAAGCAATCTTGCCATTGAGGATAACAAATTTTTTTTCGGCTTGGTTCTTTAGGGCTGTAAACCAATCAGGTGCGTCTAGTACAAGGATATTCGCCTTACAACCGACACCCAAGCCATAGTGCTCGAGTCCAATAGCTCGAGCGGGGGTGGTCGTGACCATCGCAAGAACCTGTTCGAGTTCGCTACCCCACGCAAGCGGTGCGAGGTGCGCCATGAATTGCGCGACCTCGAGTAGGTCGTTGCGCCCAAAAGGGTAGTAGGGGTTGTCTATATCGTCTTGTGCCGTGGCAAGCGGTACACCCGCACGCAGCAGCTCGAGGATGGGCGCACAGCCCCGCGCCGCGGGCTGTGCGTGCTGTGCCATGGTCACTAGCGCGACATGCGCATTGGAAAAAATTGTCATGCCGGCTTGTTTGAATAAGCGAATCACCCTCGCAGCATGCGCCGCATGGTAAAACGCAAGCGCGTTGCTCTGTGTCCCACAAACGCACCCCTGCAAACCGCGTTCGATTACCCGAGTCGCAACCATCTCTGCCGTGCGCGAGGTTGGGTCGTCAGTGTCGTCGAGCACAAAATGGGCGGGAACGTTGTAACGCTGCGCCAAGTCGAGCACCAGGTCGATATGCGCTGCCTGTGCCGTCTCGTTCGGTTCGAGCCACGGGATTCCACCAATCACCTCTGCGCCCAGCTCGAGCGCCTGAGTCAAGAGCTGTGTGGTCGTGTCCCGCTCGCTAAACACCCCGTTTTGTGGAAACGCCGCAATTTGAATCTCGAGCCAATCGGCATAGCGCTTCTTGAGTTCGAGCAATGCCGAGAATGCACGCAACCCAGCATCGGCATCAACGTCGGCGAATAAACGCAAGGCTCCTGTCCCGTGGCGAATCGCCGAGCGCAGCGTCGCTTCGGCTCGAGCGAGTACATCTTCGGGCGTGTACTTGCGTTTGACCTGACGAATCGCTGCAAAACGGCTCGCTACACTCGAGTAGTCAAAGGTATCAGGCAACAGGCTGCGCCAGTTCGATTTACAGGCGTGCAGGTGCCCATTTACAAAGGTTGGGATAGTCAGGCAGCCGGCTGCATCCAGTTCGAGTTTGGCGGCAGTGCGCCAATCGGGCTCGAGTCGGGCAATAAAACCATCCTGAACGGCGATATTCACAAACTCGCCGCTCGCAAGGCGAGCATTTTGAATCAGTAAATCCATTCAATCACCACCAAGGATTTGGCGTTTAGCGAGGCTGCGCAGCGCATCCACAACAGTTTTTGTTTCCAGCAATACGCTTTTGGTAGTTAATGGCTCGAGTCCAAGCGCCTTGTCGGCATTGCTTGTAACCATCCTCAATGCGGCTTCAAGCCCGGCTTGGTGCGTTAAATGCGCGGCTATCGCGCCTATGTGCGCGGCGTAGAGTAGGTCGTAGTTACCAACGGGCTGAAACGGGTCTTGAACGTTGTCCGAAGCAAAACAGACATTGACCCCTGCCTCGAGCAATTGGGCAACACGCGTAATGCCGCGTGGTTTCGGGTGCACGCCACGCCCCTGCAGGTTCAAATTGCACGCCGGCAGTGCCACGATGCTGATATTCGCAGCAGCCACTTTTTCGATTACCCGTGCCGCATCTGCTTCGCGCATAAAATCCAGGCTGCAGCAGTGTCCCGCCATGACCGGTAAATCGAACTGGGTCTCGAGTACCATGTCTGCCAGTAGCTCGAGAAAATTTGTGTGGTCGTTCTCGTCAATGTGCAGGTCTACGGGTTTGCGGTATTCGGCTGCTATCTCGAGCGCATTTTTGATTTCCAAGACACCATCGGCACGAATTGCCGGGCAACCGCCAACCGCATCTGCGCCGAGCTGTATCGCTTGGCGCATTGTTCGTATTTCCTCGGATGGATTGCCAAGCGCCACGATTTGAATCGGTAATCTTGCTTTGTACTGCTCGCGCAACTCGAGCATCGCCTCGAGTGCTAAAAAACCATTGGTATCTACATCTACATGGGTTCTGAGCCGCGTCGTTCCCGCCTGGATTGCCATCTCGAGCGCCTGCTGACCACGGCGTAAATAGTCGGCTTTGGTAATGCTAGGCTTAAACGCTAGCCAGTTGTGAATAGCTTCCATGAGTGTGCCGGACGAATTCCCGACTTCTTCGATGGTCAGGGTTTTATCCAGATGACAGTGCACCTCGGTAAAACCGGAAAACAACACGCTATCCATTGGCGACCTCGAAGCGGCTCATCTCGAGCAACACTCGCGCCAGCGCGGTCGTAGCGGCTTCCAATCGAGCTGCACCGCGTTCTGGCGTTGCAAGGGTAGGATCGCCAAGTACGCCAGTCGGGCTCCAATCTCGCGTGAGCCATGAAACCGTTGCGGCTGTGCCCGTCAGACCGAGCGAACCTTCTGGAATATTTGGGTAGTACCGAATAGCTTGGCGCATGTCCACCAATTGCGGCTCGAGATACAACACCAAACTGGTTTCCCAGTCGTTAGCATGAATCCCATACTGAGCTTCCATGGCAGGAATAGCGACAGGGTCTGGCGCTCCAGCATTGGTAAAGGTGTGAAAAACCATCAGTCCAGTAGCAATGCGAATTTCACGCGCCATCATTGTCAACAAGGCACTGTTGCCACCATGGGCATTTACAAAACAAAGCCGTCTAAAACCCGAAGCCGCAACACTCGAGGCGATATCGTGCAGCACCATCATCAGGGTTTCGGCGCGCAACGAGATGGTCCCCGCATAACCAAGGTGTTCGTTGGATTTGCCATAACTCTGCACAGGGAGTCGCCAAACCTTTGCTTCCGCGGGCAATTTCTCGAGTGCTTGTATGGTTATTCGTTCGGCGAGCAGCGCATCCGTTGCCGTTGGCAAATGTGCGCCATGTTGTTCAATCGCCCCTATCGGTAGCACCACCACTCCTTCGCTTTTGTCCAAGTCGCGGATGGTCGTCCAGCTTAAGTTTGGCAGGTATCTCGAGTCCAGCACAATCACTTGCTCCTTTACGCGTTTGGCAAAAGGTGAATCGCCATTAAACTCACCAGATTGGCAGTGAATAGACTGCGGTGGGTTTCCGCAATGTTAAAACCCGGCACCGACCACGCCAAAAACAATTCATCCATAAACATAAAAGCAGCCCAGAGTGCCAAATTCACCATAAAAGCCAGATTGACCAGCCTTAAATTGCGCGGGTCAAAAGCACCAAGGGCAGCCCAGAGCAAATACACCGCCACCACTTCCCAAACGATTGCCGAAATATACATGAACCAAGTCAAAGGATTGGGGGTATGAAAGATTTTGGTAACCGACTGCATAAACAAAAAATTACCACTGGCAAATTTCCATGTTTCGGGCAGCAACTTCAGATTTTTGGCAACATCCAAAAAATTAAGCAGCAACACCAGCGACAGCCACATTGCCGAAAATAAAATAATACCCTGTTTGATAGTGATTACATAAAAGTCCATATTTATACCAAAAATTGAAGATTACATCAGAACCAGCGAGGTGCGTGTAGGATGGTATTGCGACTAAGTCACAACAGGGACGAAGGCATTGTTCGTCCCTGTTGCACCGTCTCGAGCTTGCTCTACTTTGGTCTCGGAACAAAAACCGTACTAAAAGCTTTTTTCACGTCTTGATCCTTCTTGAGGATACCAACGTTGCGCAAAGCTTTGTACACTTCAGTCCAGCGACTGAGTTGCATTGTGCCAAAGCCATACTTTTTCACTTGTCCATCTTTGCCCGTTGCAAAAGGAATGACAGCTTTACCACTCCACTCGAGAAAACCGGGGTTAAGATCGCGGTTATCAGCAGTTATAGCAGCCGCGTATTTGCCCGGATTGGCAACGTAGCGATTCCAACCTTCTTGGCTCGCTTCGACCACAGCTCGTACAATGGCGCGATTCTTCTGGATGAATTCCTCGGTCGTGCCCAAAACGCTATACGGGCTAAAACCAGAATCGGAAACCAGCAGGTAATCAATATCTCCGCCAGCTTCTTTAATCGCGTATGGTTCTGCAACTGCATAGCCTTGGCTAACCAGTTTCTTGTTGTTTAGGAACGTGGCAATTTGCCCGGAGTAGTTGACCTGTTGGACTTTGCCCTGCAGCTTGTACTTCGCCACGATGTAGTCCCAATAGGGCGCGCCAGGTGTAACGGCAACCTGTCGCCCAGCGAGGTCGGCAAAGCCTTTGACCGGATTTTCCTTGTGGTACATCAGCACCTGTGGCGAGAGCTGCAAGTCGGCAAAAATACCGACGACGGGCAAGCCCTCTTCTCGAGATTGCAAAATCCCGCCTGTGTCCATCTGCGCAAAAGCGGCTTTGCCAGTCGCCACCAACTGATATCCCGCAACATTTGGACCGCCGGGAATCAGTTTCACTTTCACACCTTTAGCCTCGTACAAACCGTCCTGGACGGCTGCATAGTATCCGCCATGCGGTGGTTCGGCAAACCAATTGAGAACAATGCTCACCTCCGGCATTTTTTGCGCCGAAACCAAAGAAGCCACACCAACCGCGAGTCCCGCACCGAGTAAAACCAAACCAAGTTTTTTCATAATCTCCTCCACAAACACCGCAACAACGAGCGTATGTTTTAATTTTCGTGTTGTACAGCAGATTCGTGCCAATTTTTGAGCAGCAGATACCCAAAAAAATTAACCATCAAGAAAAATCCAATACCGAGCAACGCAGCACTCAGCGCCGAGGCGAATAGGTAGCTTGTCTGCAATCGAGCACTCGTTTCGGCGATAATAATACCAAGCCCGCCCATACCACCGCCGCCAGCCCCTGCCATATACTCACCGACAATGGTGCCAATGACGACCTGAGCCGCCGCAATTCGCCAACCCGTCACCATGTAAGGCAAGGCAAATGGCAAACGCAGTTTGAATAGGGTTTGCGGCTTGGAAGCCCCGTAAAGTTTAAAGAGATTTTGCAGATTGTTCTCGACGCTAATTAAACCTTGGGTGGTGTTGGCAACAACTGCAAAAATTGCGATAATAACGCTAATAGTTACAATACTTGCAAAACCAATATCAAACCAAATAATGATAATGGGGGCAATCGCAATCACGGGCGTGCTCTGCAGCATAACCGCGTAGGGATATAATGCTTTTTCAATAAATTTGCTGCTCGAGAGCAAAAAAGAGAGGGCAGTCCCGAGCAGCAGCACCACCAAAAAAGCCACAAATGAAGCCTGGAACGTAAACCATGCCGCGGCAATCAGGCTCTCACGCCGCTCGATAAAGGCGTTAATCACCTGTAACGGACCGGGCAACACATAGGGCTTGAGCTGAGCAAGGATAATCACACCCTGCCACAAGGCAAGAAAGACCACCAGCGATACCAATGGTGGGAAAGTGCGCTCGAGCCAAGCCGGAAACAGGGGCTTGGTCGCTTGAGCACGGGTGATTGGTTCGGATTGAATCATTCGTTATCCCCTTCAAAAATTCAATGCGTATAGGCTAGAAGCTTCATCACCGAATTGACGCCTCGGGCAAACTCTGGCGTACCGCGATGCTCGGACACTCTCGGGTAGGGCGTATTCAGTTCGAGTTCGTCTAAAATTCTGCCCGGACGGACACTCATCACAACGATGCGGCTCGACAGAAAAACCGCCTCGAAAACATTGTGTGTTACAAAAATAATCGTGGCTTTGGTGAGTTCACGCACGCGCATCAGGTCGTCGTTGAGCTTTTGGCGAGTGATTTCGTCAAGCGCCCCAAAGGGTTCATCCATCAAGAGCAAACGCGGTTTGGTAACCAAAGCGCGAGCGATGGAAACGCGCATTTTCATACCGCCGCTCAGCTCTCTTGGGAAAGCGGTTTTGAAGTCGCTCAACCCAACCGTCTCGAGCGCCTCGGAAACCACAGCATCCCAGCTGGCTTTAGGGACACGCATCAACTCGAGCGGCAACTCGACATTCTGTCGCACGGTGCGCCACGGCAAAAGCGTAGCCTCCTGGAAAACAAAACTCGAGCGACCCCGAGCTTGTAGGTCATTCGGTTGCCGACCATCCACACGCACTTCACCGGCGGTGGCATCGCCCAGCCCAGCAATAATGCGCAACAATGTGCTCTTGCCACATCCCGAAGGTCCGACCAAAGACACAAACTCGTTTTCTTTGACCTCGAGATTCACACCCTGGATCGCAACCGTACCGTTGGCGTACTGTTTATCTACACCGCGCGCATGCACCAATGTTTTTGCACTTGCTGGATTGATGATCGTTGTCATGATTTTTCTACCGTTTTGAAGAATCTAGAACATTCGGCGAAATATAATCGTTCAAACTGTCAATTGTCAAGAAAAAATCGCAAACTGTTAAAATAAAAATGAACTTTTGATAAAACTACCCGAGTCACTTTGTCAAAAACGGCAACTCCCCAGAACTTGGCGCTTGGGTACTCGACTGAATATCCTTGTAGCTTCGTGTATTATTGTAGCATGGTTGTCGAATTTTTGCGCTTTGCGGTGAGTCCAGAGGATCGCGCTACTTTTCTCGAAGCCGATGCTGCGATTTGGACAGCCGCCTTGAGTCGCTACCCCGGTTTTATTGCCAAGGAAACATGGATTGACCAAGAAACGGGTCATGTGGTGACAATGATTCGCTGGCAGGACTTGAACAGCTGGAAATCCATTCCGCAAAGCGAACTCGATGCGCTCGATGCTAAAATGGGCAAAAATTGGAAGCCGATCGTCGAAGCGCGAGCACTGTTGCCCATCGGTGCGACGACGTAATCAGTGGGTCGACACTCGAGCGGCTGGTGTGCCTGTCGGCTTTCGCACAACGCCAAAACGCAATCTCGAGTAAACTGCTGCAATGAAACCATTGCGTGTCTTGATTGCGCTTGTCGCCCTTTGCACCACGTCGGTAATCGCTCAAACTGCCGCAGAGTTGCTTGTCGTAACCAGTATCATTGGCACGCTCGACAGCTCGGTGCGTTTGCCTTCGGGGTCTTTTCAGGTCGCAAACCCAAAAATAACCGAGCAATTCACCAATCTGCTTGGGGCAGACAAAGCCAAATACGAAGGCTACACGCTCTACGTGGCAACAGGTCTTGCCAGCAAGCTCGCCGATGCCTACGTTGCAAACCTCGCCAACAATTTTGCCGCAGCAGGGTACTTTGAAAACTCGAGAAGCGCTCAACCAGCTCCAACAGGCGAAACGCGCACCCGCATCGAATACCAAAATTTCGACAATGGCAAATCGCTTTTGGTGTATCTGCTGCGTCAACCCGACAGGGTGTATTTTTTGGTGGCAAAGAAAAAGTAGTTAGGGCAACAATTCGTTATAGTCCAAGAACTCCCCGCCCGAGTCCCCATTCTCGTCCTCGAGGTTGTCCCAAAGCGGCTTGGTGAAATCTTTGGCGCGCTCCAAAAAGCCCAGCAAGATGCGGTTAAATTCTTCGGGTTTCTCGAGCGGGGCATTGTGTCCGGCTCCCGTAATCGTGACCAGAACACCCAAACCGGGCTTGACCCATTCGACAATTTCGTGACTATAGCGCATCGGGGTGAGTACATCTTCGCTACCGACCGCAACCAGCACAGGGGACTCGATTGCGCGCAGCCACTTGCGCTGGTCGCCAAAGGACAAAATATATTCGATATTTTTTTGCAGAACTTCGGGCGG
>JBKBVO010000112.1:0-3593 GCA_046289535.1 Deinococcales bacterium
CGCTTTTTTGTGCCGCAAGCCCGCCCCAAAGTGCATCGCCGCCTTGTGCGCCCAAGCTATTTGCCGCCAACCAATTGGCAGGTTTCAGGCGCTGCGGCAGCCAGACGGGTTTTTCCTGTAGGCTTTCTTGTGAACTTTGGAAACTGGTAATTACCATCCAAAAAAATGGAAATGCCATTAAAACGCTACCAAACAATAAAATACCATACAAGGCGGCTCGAGCAAGCAAGGTCTGGGGCGAGCGGCGCAGGGTCATGCTAGGAGTCTACCAAACGTTCCCATAAAAAGTAATCTAAGCCGTACCAGTGCTGTGTAAGCGTTGTGATGACCTTGTAACCAGCTTTCTCGAGCAATGCTTGGCTTGGGATATTACCGATTCTTGAGTCGCACCATGTTTTATGTACGCCATTGACTTTGGCAAAGTGATGAAACCCGTCAAGTAAGGCAAGTGCCACGCCACGTCCTCGAGCCTCGGGCGCAGTGACAATCCAAGAAAGCCAGAGCAGTCCTGCTTCTAAGCCGCTCCAGACCACAAGACCCAGCACTTGATCCGATTCGAGTGCAACTAAAGCAGTGTGGGGCTGCGCCTCGAGTTGTGCTGTCAGTTCGGCAATCTCGGTGTGCTTGGCGGCTTGAGTGTAATACTGGCTTTGCACGATGGTCGAAATCAGTAACTCGAGGGCGGCTGGGGTTTGATTTGGCTCGAGTGGCACGATGTTCATGGCAATCTCGAGAGCAGTGCCTCAAACGCACCGCGCATCTGGTATGCCTCGGCGCTTGCTGGCACAATCAAGGAGTCAAATCGCCCCAATGTCCAAGTCTGTCCTGCACACTCGAGTTGTGCTGTGCCTTCGGTCACAGTAATAGCGTGAAAGGAGTTTGCAGTTTGGCGCTGCATAGGCTGATTGATTTTCTCGAGCACAAAATAAGGGCATTCGGTCAGTACGCCCCGCTCTAAACGTGGGGTGACCTCGGCACGGTTGGTTTTGGTCACCGCCACAGCTTGCTCAATGTGCAGCGCCCTGCCCGCACTGGCGGGTCTACCCCAATCGTAGACGCGGTACGTGATATCCGAGGTCTGCTGTACTTCGTAAAGCAGCATTCCAGGTCCGAGTGCGTGCATTGTGCCAGCGTGCATCATTACGGTTTCGCCGCTTTGCACACTTTGGTATTGCGCCACATCAATCACCTTACCGGTGCGAATAGCGGTCTCGAGTTGCGTACTGCTTACGCCATCTTTCACACCGCAAATCAGTTCCGCGCCGTTTTCGACCTCGAGCAGATGCCATGCTTCAGTTTTGCCCAATTGCCCAAGACCCTCGAGTTGCACTGCTTGAGTATCGTTAGGGTGCACTTGAATTGATAACCAATCGGCACAGTCTAAAATTTTAATCAGCAAGGGAAAGCGCGTTGCATTGCGCCCAAGGAGTTCTTGTGCATGATTTTGCGTGAGCCACTCCAGCGTTTGCCCTGCGAATTCGCCATTTTGAATTTGATTGTGTTCGTGAACAATCCATGCCTCGCCAATTGGGTTTTTTGGGCTGGCTTTGAGGCGCTGACCGCCCCAGACTCGAGCATGATATTGAATAGAAACTTGAAAAGGCAACACGACCCCAGTCTAATGCAAAGAACCGACCAAAGTCTCAATCTCGATATGCTGCACCGCGCCATCCACACCTCCAATAACTGCAGCCGTGTGCTGGTAACTCTGCGGGTCTCCTGTAATAAAATGCTTGATTGTGCCATTGTGCTTTGAACGCCCCAAACCACGCTGCTCGAGTTCTTTTTTCACCACACTGGCGGCAGTAAAGGCGCTATCCACCACACTGATAGTATCGCCTAGATGCTGGGCAATTGCATTTTTTAAGACTGGATAGTGCGTACAGCCTAAAATCAATGCATCCAAATTCTTTGGGCGCTCGAGCAGGTAATACTCAATCAGTAAGCGCGCCTCGAGCGAATCAGCAAGTCCCTCTTCGACCAAAGGCGCAAGCATTGGGCAGCTTTTTGCCCAGACCTCGTGTCCTCTGGCTCGAAGCCGACTCTGGTACGCCCCGCTTGCAATCGTACCTCGAGTCGCCAGCACACCCACCACTCCGCCATTGCTAGCGGCGCTGGCAGCCAGCACACCCGGTTCGATAACCCCAATGACAGGCACAGTGGCAGCGCTTAAATCTGCACAAGTGCTGGCGGTATTGCAAGCAATCACAATCAGTTTTGCCCCTTGCGACTCGAGAAAGCCGATATTCTGCGCGGAAAATTCGGCAATCATCGCCTTGGGTTTGCGCCCGTAAGGAAAGCGCGCTGTATCCGCGAGGTAAATAAAATCCTCGTGCGGCAAAAGCTCACGCATTGCACGCAACACAGTTAAACCACCCACACCAGAATCAAAAACACCAATCGGAGACTCACGCATTGCCGTTGCGGATTGTACGCTTTTTGCGTGAGGAATCTGAGCCAAGTGTACTGTGAACATGCTCGCTATACACAAAATTATCGTGCACGAGTGCAAAGACTTTTGGCGTAACTGTGGAAAAGTTAAAAGTATTGAGCTTAAAAAGCACTTGCTGCTCTGAGGTTACCCCCAAGGCACTAGCCAAAACCTTTTTGCACCCTAAGCAAATTGCGCCAGTACTGCCTCGAGCCGTGCCAATTGCGCCCCAAAATCTTGTACGCGGCGGCGTTCTTCTGCCAGCACTTCTTCGGGGGCGTTTTTGACAAAATTTTCGTTGGATAATTTATTTTTGGCTTGCTGCACTTGCTTTTCTAATTCGGTTTTCTTCTTTTTCGCCCTTGTCACATATTCGCTCACATCCACTAAGCCCTCGAGTGCCAGCCGCACCTCGAGTCCGGGTGCGACAGCGTTAATGATTTTTCCGCTCACTGTGCCAATTTCGGCTTTGGAAAGGTTGGTAAATGTCTCGAGATGAGCAAACACCGTACCAGCAAACTCGCCCTCGAGTGCCACGGTCAAAACCTGCCCCGGTGGAATCATCAGTTCGTTTCGCAGTACACGCACGGCAGTGATAGCATTTTGCACTTTGCCGAATTCCTCGAGTGCAGCGTTATCCACAACAAATTCCCCAGCCTGTGGAAAACTTTCAAATGCCAATTGTCCATGTTTAGGGTTGAGTACCGCATAAATTTCCGATGTAATAAAAGGCATAAATGGATGCAGCAATTTCAAGATGTTCTCGAGCACCCGCTTTAAGGTCGCTTGGGTGGTGGGGTTTTTTGCCTTCAGCGCAGGTTTTGCTGCCTCGATATACCAATCACAGAAATCATCCCAAGTAAAGCTGTAAATCGTGCGGATTGCAGCACCCAAATCAAATGCCTCGAGTTCGGCAGTGGCGGTTTGGATGGTTTGGGATAACCTCGAGATGATCCACTGGTCGGCGAGCGCCACCTCAAAACGCGCTGTCTCGAGCGTGTCCAGCCTCATACCCATCTCCGAATGCCCTGTCTCGAGATTGGCAAGAGAAAAACGGCTGGCGTTCCAGAGCTTGTTGGCAAAGTTGCGCCCCATTTCGTAGCGGCGTTCGTCGTGGCGGATATCTTGTCCGCCAGTGGAAAGGTATGCCCATGCAAAACGG
>JBKBVO010000112.1:3603-8176 GCA_046289535.1 Deinococcales bacterium
GGCAGGCATCTGCACCGTACTTGTCCATTAACTCGAGCGGGTCAATGCCATTGTTTTTGGACTTGGACATCTTTTGCCCCTTGGCATCGAGGTATAGCCCATGCAGCATCACCGTGTGAAACGGGACTTGCTGCATAAACTCCATGCCCGACATCTGCATTCGTGCCACCCAAAAGAACAAAATATCGTAGCCTGTCACCAAAACATCGTTGGGATAAAATTTTGCTAAATCGGCGCTTTGCTCAGGGTAGCCGAGTGTGGAAAATGGCCACAACGCAGAAGAAAACCAGGTATCAAACACATCGGGGTCTCTTGTCAAACCAAGATGCTTGTAGCGCGGGTCTTGATCGCAATCAAGGTCTGGATTATCCAAGTCAGGCACATAGATTTTGCCTTCTGCATCGTACCAAGCAGGAATCTGATGTCCCCACCAGAGTTGCCGCCCAATAGCCCACTCGCGGATATTCTCGAGCCAATCGCGGTTGACCTTGGTGTAGCGCTCTGGTACAAGTTTCATGCGTCCATCCTCGAGCGCCTCAAGCACCGCCTTGGCGGGCTTGTCCATGCGGCACCACCACTGGGTCATAACCATTGGCTCGACGGGTTCCTTGGTGCGCTCGGAGATGCCCAAACTGACTTTGTAATCCCTGGACTCAAGCAGTGTACCTTCGTTCTCGAGTGCCTTGACTACAGCTTTACGCGCAGCAAAGCGCTCCATACCAACAAATTCCAGCGGCACAAGGTCGGAGGTTAGTTTAGCTTGTTTATCAATCACACTTGGTGTTGCCAAGCCATGTCGCAAGCCAATCTCGAAGTCGGTGGGGTCATGGGCTGGAGTGATTTTTAAGCAGCCTGTGCCGAAATCCATCTCCACCGATTCATCGGCAATGACGGGCACAAAACGGTTGGTGAGCGGAATCCGCACACGTTGTCCGTGCAGGTGCAAAAAGCGCTCATCTTGGGGATGCACTGCCACGGCTTGGTCGGCAAAAATAGTTTCGGGGCGCACAGTGGCAACGCTCAAAAATCCTTCGCCGTTTTCAAAGTCGTAGCGCAGGGTGTACATCTTGCCTTGGCGCTCCTCACGGTCCACCTCGAGGTCAGATAGCACGGTTTGTGCCACAGGATCCCAATTGACGATTTTTTCGCCGCGATACGCCATCCCGCGGTGGTAATACTCCACAAAAGTACGGCGCACGGCTCGAGACAGTCCCGCGTCCATCGTGAAGCGCTCGCGCGTCCAATCGGCGCTGACCCCAAGGCGGGTGAGCTGGCGCAGGATGCTGCCGCCGTTTTTCTCCTTGAATGCCCAGACGCGCTCCAAAAATTTTTCGCGTCCGAGGTCGGCTTTGCTCAGTCCCTCGAGGGCAATTTCTTTTTCGACCAGCACTTGGGTACTGATGCCCGCGTGGTCGGTGCCAGGCAGGTACAGCGCCTCGAAACCCGCCATACGCTTAAAGCGGGTCAGGATGTCAATGATGGTGTTATCCAGTGCATGACCAAGGTGCAGGCTGCCCGTAACGTTTGGCGGTGGGATAACGATGGTGAAAGCGGGTTTGCTTGAACCTGCGTCGGCACGGAAGGTGCCGGGTTTTGCCCAGAGTTCTGCCCAAGCGGGCTCGACGGTTGATGGTTCGTATTTGGGGGGGAGTTCGTTCATAATGCAGTCCTTATGGTAGCAATAACCTTATGGTAGCAATAATTTTTTGACATAAATTCATGAATATCGCAATGAAGCTGCTACACTCGAAAACATACAGAAACAAGAAAATTCAGGCGATGGCTTATATGGGCATATGTTCAAAGACCAACACTGCGCATTTGGGCGTGCTGCTGGGCAATCTCGAGATTAGGAAATAACATAAACACCTCGTCCTCAAAAGCGGACGAGGTTAAATCCCCGCGTTACCACCGCAATTCTCGAGCCACAACCCGAGCACTTCATTAGCGCTATGGTGGGCGCACCCAGAGGAGTCTAGTGGGCTGGGAACTCATCCCCAACTGTTCTTTCCTCGTATTACCTCAGGTGACTTTCCCGCGTTGCGTCTCGGTGTTCTTTTCAGCCCAGGAGAACACCTCTCTTATCAGGGCATTGGCGCGGTACTCTTCCTGCCTTCTCAAGGTATAGCGAGTTGCGTAGACTTGTCAAGCTATACTCAATAGGGCTTATCAACGCGGAGAAAGTGGCTTTGGTCTTGAGTGTTTTACTCGCAACAAACACTTGGCAATTCATACCAAATCAAAAAAGTCCTACGAACATTCCAATCAACGGCAGTACCTAAGCAAAAACAGTATCATCTCCAATATAAAATTGCCAAGAATGCCAGAATCGCAAAATTCACCACCACGAAGCACGTCTTTTTTGTTGAAGTGTAGCGGTGCAAACCTTGGTCAGCTATGTTTCCGTGTCTGGAGATCACTCAAGGTCTGTCATTTTTTGATGCCCAACAGGCGGCAGGATTCTGAGTTTTCTTTCATCTCGAGGGGCGGTACAATGAGCTTGTGCAAAAGCGCCGACTGCAACAAATCCTATCTATTCTGCTGACCATAAGTTTAATACCCGCACTGATTTTAGCATGGCAGCGAATTGAATTTGAACGCAGCTACAACGTGGTTGGTCTGACCATAGACTACGGTGATGTGGTACAGCAAGCTCGCGAAAATGGTCTGGAGACGGCCGAACTCTTAAAACGTTATCGTGCACTTGGAGTGGGTGGGGTTTCGGTTTATGAGCCCAGTCTCGGACGTTTAGTACAAAATGATCTTGTGGTCTACCGCGAAGGCGCAGAGTGGCGCAATCAGCGTATTGGCTTGGGGCAGGATGTCTCGCAGATTCAATCAAAAGAGTTTTACTTGCGCTCGCTCAAGCCAGGTGTTGCCGAGCGTTTTACCGCCAAGTATCAGTATCCAACACGCCAAGTAAGCATAGACGGCGTACGTTGGACAGCGTTTCCCGTAAATATTTTGGCGCTGCCTGCTGGACCGGACTTGGATTTAAACGCTCAGCTCGAGGCATTGGGTTTTTTTCTGGTGTATCGTCCATTCGAAGCAGGCGCTCTGCGCGACCCTGGTGCAGATTTTCCCAAGGTACCTTATATCGTGTATGCGGGTGACGAAATTACAGGCAACAGCACCGAGCAAAAACGCCAAAAAATGCTCGAACGCACCAAAAACACCATCACTGGCATGGTCGAAAGCGTTAGACAAGACGGTTTAAACGAGATTATTCGGCAAAACCCAACTGTGCGCGTTTTTGCTATTCCTGCAGCTTGGCAAAAGAAATTAATACCCGAAGAAGCAGGCAGTAAATTCATACTAGCAGCCAGGGAACGCAATCATCGGCTTTTGTATATACGCCCCTATGAGCGCGTAGACGACACCGAAACCTTTATAAAAGCCATTTTAGCAGGTTTAGAACGCGCCAATTTGGTTTTAGGAAAACCAACAGCACTCGAGTTTAAGCAAGATAATTTGTTACAGCGCTTATCGTTTTTTGGGGCGCTGCTTGGCTTGGCGCTCTTTGCGACACTATTTCCGTGGTGGTGGCTAGGGCTTGGCACAGCCGTGGGTGTTTTAGGGATTTCTTTGGTGTTTGCAGGTTTTAACGGCAAAGGTTTGGCACTTTGTGCAGCATTGGTGTTTTCGGTGCTGGGTTTTGCCTTAGCAAGAAGTAAATTGCTCGATTGGGCACGCGCTACGGGCATTACTTTAATGGGGGCGTTTTTTGCTTCTGCGTTGGGGGTCAGCCGCAACGAGGTTTTGGCAATTGAACCCTTTGCAGGTGTGGGCTTACTTCTGGTGTTGCCACCTGTGCTTTTGGGCTTAACCATGGTTCCTAAGCAAGACATCCGCAAAACCATCCGCGACCTCTATAACACCCCAATCACACTGGGCTTGGTGGGTTTAATGGTCTTGGCTGTGGGTGCGCTGGCATTGATTGTGCTGCGCCGTGGCAACGATACAGGCGCAGGTGTAACTGAAGCCGAAGCCAAAGCACGTGCTGCCCTGCAAGACAGCATGATTCGCCCACGCAGCAAAGAGCTTGCGCTGCATGCCCCTGCCATGCTGGGCTTATCGGGAATGTTTCCAACGTGGGTCAATAACCTGCTTTTAATGGCAAGCACCATTGGTCAAGCCAGTATGATGGGCAGCTTTACCCACTTTCACACACCGCTTTTGATTAGTCTGCAACGCACTGTCAATGGCTTATTTATCGGTGGTTTGATTGGGGTTGCAGTTTTAGGTGCAGTGTGGTCAGTGCGACGTTACTTTCTCGAGAACAACGAAATAACAGCAACACGCCCATAACACAGACCAAGGGCAGCACAAGCTGCCTCCTAGCTGAGTTTGGTATTTTGGTCTTGCGGACTAGTTTGAATTTACCTAAAAACACTCGTGCTTCGCCTGAGAGTCGAGTCGGGGTTTGGCAAAGTGGAATCAAAACCATCACACTCATGTAAATGCTTTTTTGCCCGAACCTGTTTGCACCAACGCACAGTGGCAAGCCTGCACATTTCAGCGTGCATCGAATGGTTTTTGTGGTGCAAAGTGCTTGGCGGCGCTGCTGGCAAGT
>JBKBVO010000113.1:0-8134 GCA_046289535.1 Deinococcales bacterium
CTAGTAGCAGGAAACGCTGTAGTCGGTATACAGTCTCGTCCAAGTTTGTGGTCCGACAACACCGTCGGGGACAAGGCCGTTTTGCACCTGAAAATCGCGCACCGCAACGTCTGTCAGCCTGTCGAAGACCCCACTGGCGCTGTCGGGGTAGAGGCAGTTGTAGTAAAGCAATCTTTGCTGCACGACTTTGACGTCGGGCCCGCTCAACATTGGTGACTTCAGCCACAGCTTGCGACTCAAGGTCGGATAAATGCAGTACTTCGCGCTGCTTGAAAAGAGCACTGACCACGTCTGCCGACCCACGACGCCATCGGGAGTGAGTCCATTGCGTCGCTGAAAAAGGCGTACCGCCACGTCGGTTTTCTGACCGAAGATGCCATCGGCTCTGACCACATCCCTGCAGTTGTAAAAGAGCAGGCGCTGTTGTACAGCCCGTACGTCGGCTCCGCCGATAAAGGGGTACTGAAACCACAGATTGCGCGAAAACTCGGGGGTGTTCTGAGCAAAAACGAGACCCATCACGCAACCGACAAAGATGAAAAACAGCCTCTTCATACCTAAACAGCGTATCACAATTATCAAAAGTTTGCGTTTTGGTGAACGAAAAAACTAAACTGTGTTTCTATCTATGAAACATATCTTGTCTCTCGACCAAGGCACGACCTCGTCTCGAGCCATCGTCTTTGCCCAAGATGGGCGTGTGGTTTCGAAAGCACAAAAAGAATTCAAGCAAATCTACCCGCAGCCGGGTTGGGTCGAGCACGATGCCACAGAAATCCTCAGCACGCAACTGCAAACCGCGCGCGAGGCGCTCGCGGGTGTGCTTGGCGAGGTTGCTGCGATTGGTATGACCAATCAGCGCGAAACGACGGTGCTCTGGGAACGTGCAACGGGTAAGCCTGTGTACAACGCAATCGTTTGGCAAGACCGGCGCACCGCGGGCTATTGCGACAGCCTAAAGGCGCAAGGTTTGGAGCCGCTCTTTCGCCAAAAAACAGGGCTGCTGCTCGACCCGTATTTTAGTGGCACTAAATTGCGCTGGCTGCTCGAGCATGTGCCCAATGCCCGAGCGCGCGCCGAAGCGGGGGAACTGGCATTTGGTACGATAGATTCGTGGCTGCTTTACCACCTGACCGGCTTCGAGGTGCACGCCACCGACCTGACCAACGCCGCCCGAACTTTGCTTTTGAACATCGCAACGCTCGAGTGGGACAAAGAGTTGCTCGCGCTTTTGGATATCCCTGAAGCGCTTTTGCCCAAGGTACAAGCCTCGAGCAGTTATTTTGGCAGTGCCAAAGCTTTAGGTGGCTTGCCGATTACCGGTATAGCGGGCGACCAACACGCGGCGCTGTTCGGGCAGGCTTGCCTACAACCCGGGATGGCAAAAAATACTTATGGAACGGGTTGTTTTATGCTTCTCAACACGGGCGAAAAACTGGTCTCGAGTCAAACAGGACTTTTAACCACGCCTGCGTGGCAGACCAAGAACACCATCTACGCGCTCGAGGGCAGCGTCTTTATCGCAGGGGCAGTGGTTCAGTGGCTGCGCGATGAAATGAAATTCTTCAGCGATGCCAGCGAAGTTGAAACACTTGCAGCCAGTGTTTCTGACAATGGTGGCGTATATGTTGTGCCAGCCTTTGCAGGCTTGGGTGCACCGCACTGGGATGCCTATGCCCGAGGGGCAATTCTTGGTTTAACGCGCGGTACGGGGCGAGCGCATATTGCTCGAGCTGCACTTGAGGCTGTTGCTTTCCAAACGCGCGATGTGCTACAAGCCATGCAGCGCGACAGCGGCGTTGCCCTCGAGGCGCTGCGCGTGGATGGTGGCGCAACCGCCAACAATTTGCTGATGCAGTTTCAAGCCGATATCCTGGGCGTTCCGGTGGAGCGTCCACGCATCACCGAAACGACCGCGCTCGGAGCGGCATTCCTGGCTGGACTCGAGATTGGAATCATGGATCAAAACAGTATCCAAAAAACTTGGCAACTCGAGCGGCGTTTTGAGCCACAGATGGATGCACAGACGCGCGAGAGGCTCTATGCAGGTTGGAAGCGTGCAGTTGAACGCGCCAAAGCGTGGGCAGAATAACAAACGCCTTGTAAATGAAAGCGCATAATGGGCAGCGATGAAACGCGTGTTTGTTTTTTTGTTGCTTTTGCTCTCGAGCTTCGCACAGGCGCAGTGGACGGTTGTGAACCCCCGGTTCGACCCCCTTCCCAATGCCAAAGCCTACTTTGGTACAAGGGACGGCGCTTTTGCAGGGCAGTACGCTTACCGCGCCGAATTTCCCAATCAATGGAATGGCAACTTGGTGATGTACGCACACGGGTTCAAGGGCTTGGGACCAAACCTTAATGCCGATTTTATCCCAGCGCGCAAGTGGTTTATCGCAAATGGCTATGCGTGGGCATCCTCGAGCTACAGCGCCAATGGTTGGGCGGTGCGTCAAGGCGCGGACGACACCAAGGATTTAGCCGAGTTTATCTCGAGCAGCATTGCTCAACCCAAGCACCTTTTTATTTTGGGCGCTTCGATGGGCGGCAATGTGATTACCGACAGCCTCGGTAACTATCCGACACTCTACGACGGCGCAATGCCGATGTGCGGCGCGATGACCGGACTCGAGCTGTTTGACTACTATCTTTCCTATGCTTTGGTCGGGCAGTACATTTCGGGAATCGAGCTTGTGCCCAATACGCTTGACCCCGTTTCGTTTTTCTTTAACAAATACTTTAATGGCTTGTTGCCCGTGCTCGGGCAGCCCAAAGCCTACACCACCAAGGGTGCACAGTTTGACAGCGTGATCAAATACCTCTCGGGTGGCGAGCGCCCCTACCGACTCGAGGGCATGCTGCTCGAGACCGCGCCGAATGTCAATTTTTACAGTGCCTGGTTTAGCGGTGGCGGTTTGGGTGTGATTGACCATAACACCAGGCAGCAGGTCACGACCAATGTTGGCGTGCAGTACCGCGTAGACCCCGGTTTGGGTTTAGATGCCGCCAAACTCAATGCGGAAATCAAACGCATCGCTGCCGACCCCGACGCGCGCATCCTTGAGGGGCGCTATTGGTACGGTATTCCAAGCGGCAGGATTTTTGCGCCCGTGATGAGCTACCACACCACGGGCGATGCCTTCGTGCCGCTGAATATGCAGATTTCTTACCGCCAGAAAGTCGAATCTAAGGGTAGGGGAGAGCTGCTCGTACAACGCCTCGTGCGCCGCCCGGGGCACTGCGAATTCACCGAAGACGAAATTGCACAAGGGTTTAGCGATTTGGTCAAATGGGTCGAAACAGGCATCAAACCCAAGGGCGATGATGTGCTTGGTGATTTAACCCGCGCTGGTTTGGAGTGGACTAAGCCGCTGCGCGCCGATGACCCACTCAGGTAGTCGTGTTCGGTAGCCTCAGTGCTCGAGACCCGTAGCCCATTGCCTCGAGAACGCCTATACTCTTGACATGATCACTGCAATTGTACTGGTTCGTGCTGCCCGGGACTGCATTCCTGAAACCGCCCAAGCCCTTGCTGCCATGCCGCATGTCGCTGAATGCTACAGTGTCACGGGTGAGTGGGATATCGTGTGCATTCTGCGCTTTTCGCACTTTGACGATCTCGATGAAATCGTCACTCAAGAACTGCGCCGCGTGCAGGGCATCGAGCGCACGCAAACGATGCTCGCATTCAAGGCATACTCGAGCGCCCTGCTTGACCAGGGGTTTGGAATTGGTATGGACGAAAGTGGTGTGTAGTCCACAATAAAACCCCCCGCCGCTCGAGTTGCGCGGCGGGGGGTTACTAGCTCAATCAGGGAATAACCGGTGTGGCGCGCAGCTTGAAGTTGTCAATACCAAAGCTGTCGCGGCTGCCACTACCCGTGGAAATGTTCAGTGCAGAAATACGCAGACGCACACTGGCGCTCTGATTATCGGCATCGTTGCCCAAGCTCACACTGATGGGTGTCGAGCCAAAAGTACTCGGATCGGTATATGTGGTCAGGGTGGTAAACGCTCCACTGCCGACTTGGTAATCTAAAGTCCATGTGGTCGAACGCGGCTGTACACTGAGCATCTGTGCCTCGAGCTCGACTTTGTAGCCGATGTAGCGTGTGGTGTTGGCAAGGGTGTACACAAAGGAGGCACCGGGGTCGCCAAAGCCGCCCGTCTGGCGTACGCCGAGCGCACGGTCGGTGCAGCCGATTTCGGGCGAACAACTTGCCGAAGCGAAGTTCTTAAATGCGCCAGCGGTATTTGCCCAATTCACTTGGGCTGTATTAAACGCTACTACTGTGCCCAAGGTTGTCGCTGTCGCACCTGTTCTGACTTCCCAATCTGTGGGCAATCCGCTGCCAATCGAGTCAAAGTTCTGTATGTAAACTTCGGCTTCCGTACCAATTGGGATGGTGTTGATGCGCACTGTGGACGCAACTGCCGAAGTGTCTGAGTCGGTTCCGAGCAGTGCGACCTCTGCGGCTGGGGGTGTGAGCGCGCCGGCTCGAGCATCAGCTTGTGCTGTGCTTTCGTCGATATCTCGAGTCACACGGGCGACCGTTTCGTCTGCAACAACGAAGGTAGCAGTGAACTTGTAGGTGTTGTCGGCTTGTGCGCCGATGGGAATCTTGTAGGCGATATTGACCACGCCTGTATCACCATTGGCGAGGGCGCGGGTGGTGGCGGTTTTGCGCGCCACGAAGCCGTATTGCAAAATGGTCTCGCCTGCCCCGATGACGTTTGCACCCCGCGCGGTTGACTGCAGGGCACCCGCTTCGGCGGAGCTGAAGGCTTGAAAATCCTCTGTGCCGGTAATGTAGGCTCCGCTCGCGTTGCGCGCGTGTATGGGAAGCAGACTCTGGGCATCGGCTGCGGTGTTGCCGCCGGTAAAGTTGAGCAGATTTTTGAGTGCAGTTCCGCCCAAGTTGCCGCTCTTGTTGTAGGCATAAAGGGTCAGGTTGCCAAAGGCTTGGTTGGCGGTCAGATTGACCTGTGCGCGCACGTAGCGGAAGTTTGCATCCGAGCCGTAAGTGCTGTTGATGGGGCCGACGGTAATTGCCGAGTCGGGGACGGGTGTGCTTGCCAGCGGGCGCAGCAGTGCTCTGCCCTGACCCGAGCCGCCAAGTTCGAGCTCGAGCGTGCCGACAATCCTACTTTTGCTTTGCGGTGTGGGCTGCTGCTGACAGCCAACCACGGCGAGCAGCCCTGCGAGGGTAAGTCCGATAAGCCTTTTCATTGTGTGTCTCCCGGAACCCCCCAATCCTCTAATCCGAAGTCGTCGGGCAGAGCATTGCCAATTGGAAGCGAAAGCCCAACAACCTGTACGAACTGTGGCTGCGGCTCGAGCCATGGTGTTGAATACGGCAATTTTTGTTGTTCCATATATCCCTCCGAGCGTCAACTATACCAGTTGATTGTCATTTGGGTGTAAAGCGTAAAGGTAGGGCGGCTCGAGCCAACAAAAAGCCCTGCCGCTTATTTGGTTTCAACCAGCGCCTGCACGGCGTGCTCGAGATCCTTGCTATTTGGGTCAAAGCCCTCGAGCACCCGAAACACACTGCCGTCGGGTTTGACCATCAGGGTGAAGGGAATAAAATAGCCCTTGCCTGGCGTACCTTGTAGTTGCGCGAGCAGCACGGAAGTGCTGCTGTGCTTGGGTAGTGCGCTCTTGCTCTCGTACCAAATCTCGTAGCTGACGCGTGTGGTTGCCAAAGCCTGCTCAAACTTACCGCGCGTTTCGCCGACATTGACTCCAACAATTTTGACTTTTTCGCCAAACAGTGTGTGCAGGCGCTCGAGTTCGGGCATCTCGCGTCGACAGGGACCGCACCATGAAGCCCAAAAGTTCAGCACAACCGCTTGTCCGCGCAGACTCGCTAGGCTTACTGGCTGCTTTTGCAAGTTCCAGAGCTGGAAGTCGGGCACGGTGTCGCCTGCGCCAATCATCGTGTCCTGTGCCAATGCAAGGGCACAACAAAGCGCCAGACCGAGTGCAAAGAATTTTTTCACAGGCACAATCTAAACCTTTTTGCTGATTTGTGGGTTAGGATACGACCGTACCCTTTAAGATTTGAAGGGTACTTTTGGAGGAAATCATGCCTTTAGTGACAGGTGGAGCAATCCTAAGCGCAGCCCGAGCTGGTAAGTACGGTGTTGGCGCGTTCAATACCAACAATCTCGAATTCACTCAAGCTGTACTCGAGACAGCCGAAAAACTCAAAAGCCCGGTGATTTTGCAAATTTCCGAGGGTGCACGTAAATACGCTGGTACGGAAAATCTGGCACACATGATTGCCGATATGGCAAGCCGTGTCAGTGTGCCTGTTGCCATTCACCAAGACCACGGCTCGAGCCTCGAGGTCTGCAAAACGGCAATCGCGGCGGGGTTTACGAGCGTGATGATTGATGCCTCGCACGACCCCTTTGAGGAAAATGTGCGCATCACCAAGGAAGTCGTCGAGTATGCTCACGCCCATGGCGTGACGGTCGAAGCTGAACTCGGGCGTTTGGGCGGTATCGAAGAACACGTCAATGTCTCTGCCGAAGATGCCTTTTTAACCGACCCTGAAGAGGCGGCGCGCTTTGTGCAGCTCACGGGTGTGGATTATTTGGCGATTGCGATTGGCACGAGCCACGGGGCATACAAAGGCAAGGGCAGACCATTTATAGACCATGCGCGCATCGAAAAAATTGCTGCTCTGACTCCTGTACCTTTGGTGATGCACGGTGCTTCGGGCGTGCCGCAGTGGTTGACCGAGCGCTTCAAGGCTTCTGGGGGCGAAATTGGCGAGGCTGCCGGTATCCACGACGATGACCTCAAGCGCAGTACCCAATTTGGGATTGCCAAAGTCAATATAGACACCGACCTGCGCCTGGCTTTTACCACTGCCGTGCGTGAGGTGCTGCTCAAAAGCCCTGCAGAATTTGACCCGCGCAAAATTTTAGGACCCGCCAAGGATATGATGAAAGAGATTGCTGCGCATCGGATGCAGGTCTTGGGGAGTGCGGGTCGAGCATAAACACTGGACTCGAGTAAAAATACGTCCTAGACTCTATAAAAATATTACTTGACACTAGCCCGAGCATAAATTGTAAAATAGTTAACAGAACCTCGAGACCTCCCGCTCGGGGTTCTCTGCTTTTAAGCCGTGCTATTCTGACGCGCGTGGAAACTCTACTCGGCATAGATTTGGGCGGTACGAAAATTGCGGCAGCGGCGGTGCGAGATGGCAAGATTATTGCCAAGGTGGTTGTTCCAACCCCAAGAGATGGAGCAAGCAGTGTATTTGCAGCGATGATTGAGGCTGCCAAAGAGGTGCTTGTAACCACTCCAGTCACTCGAGTTGGTGTGGGTGTGCCGGGACCTCTGGATTTTAAAAAAGGTGAAATTAAATTTGCTCCAAACATCAACGGTATGGTCAACGCCCCTGTGGTTGCCGCACTCAGTGCGGGTTTAGGCTTACCCGTCGAACTCGAGAACGATGCCAATGCCGCAGGGCTTGCCGAACACACCTATGGCGCAGGGCGTGGGGCATACTCGAGCTACTTTATCACCATTTCCACGGGTATCGGCGGTGGGATTATCATCAATAACCGTGTTTGGCGCGGTGCAAATGGAATTGCTGGAGAAATCGGGCATGTGATTGCCCTACCCGGCGGTGTGGTTGCGGGAAGCGGTGTGTCCGGTGCACTCGAGGCAGTGGCAAGTGGTACGGCGATGGCTCGAGATGCGAGTTATGCTTTTGCCCGCCCTGTAGACACTCGAGAACTCTTTAGCATGGCGCAGCAAGGCGAGTTCCGCGCTTTAAAAATTGTCGAACAAGCCGCGCGCTACATTGGGAATGCGATTGCCGACCTGCAAAAAAACCTTGATCCAGAGGTGTTTATTTTGGGTGGTGGGGTCTCGGAAGTAGGAGATTTCTTTTTGGATAAAATCCGCGCTGTCGCCAGTGCCGAGGCGCGCGGTTTTGCAGACCCCGTGATTCGCAAAGCGCTTTTGGGCAGCGATGCTGGAGTCGTTGGTGCGGCGCTTGCTGCAAGAGAATAATTTTTTGGTCTCGTTTTTGCCTAACTGTGCTTGTGCTTTGCAGCTCTCGGGTGGCGCTTCTTGTCGCAGGGCGTTGTCTGCGGTCACAAGTGTGAG
>JBKBVO010000114.1:0-8118 GCA_046289535.1 Deinococcales bacterium
CATTCAGGCGCTCGACATAGCCTAACCCAAGCGTGAAATTCCCCAGTACAGCGCCGCTCACATCTGCACCCAAGCCCAAACTCGAGTAGGCACCCTGTTGTGCCGGGCGAGTATTCCAATCGAATGCGCTCGGCGTGAGTTCTACCGCAGGTGCAATGGTCAGGGGGCGCGGCAGTGCTCGAGCCGCTGCGATACCCCGCTCGAGCCGCACTTGCCAATTTTGGTTGATCGGGTTGTTTTGGTGCGGGTCGCCTTTTGGGTTGAGTTGTACGCCTTTTGCCTCGAGCATGCCCAAGATGCTCGGCAACACAGCGCGGGCTGCCTCGCGCCCGCGCTGCATCAGCTCCTCAACTCGAGCGAAGTCAAAATATAGGGTATCGAAGGTCTTGACTCGAATCCATGCTTCGGGTTGGGTTTGGGTGATTGGCAGGGTCAGGGCACCAACCAAAAACCCCAATGCGCCAAAGAGGGTATCGGGGCTTGCAGTAGGGTCGGCTTGGGCGCGAATACCAATCACTACATCGCTGCCAAGTGCTTTGGCGACACCCACCGGAAATGGTTCGCGCAAGCCGCCATCTGCGTAGTAGACCCCGTCTACTTGTGCCACAGGAAAAACAATCGGCAAACTGATGCTTGCGCGCACCGCAGTCGCAAGGTCGCCTTCGAGCAAGGCTTTGGGTGGAGCAGGGCGCAGTTCGGTCGCCATCACCGCGAGTGCGGGGGAGGTCTCTTCGATGCGTTGGGCTTCGACCAAGCTGCGGTACACCACCTCAAACCCCGTGGGGTCGAGCAAACCTTGGGTGGGCGGAAACATCACCCGCAGCAAATCGCCTTGGTAGGCGCGCAACGCTTTGAATATCTGCTCGAGTGTCGCAAAGCTATAGCCGCTAGCGTACAAGCCCCCGACCATTGCTCCTGCCGAGGTCCCAACGATTCGTTCTACGGGTACGCCCTCTTTGATGAGCACCTCGAGTGCCCCCAAAAAGGCGAAACCACGCGCCACCCCACCCGCGAGGGTGACAGCGACCTTGGGCTGGGTTTGGGCAGATGCCACCGAAGAAAGCACAGCGAGCACAATGAGCACAAGCGCACTCGAGCGCCGAAGCAATAAGCGAAGACCAGCCACGAAACGCTCGCTGATGACCCAAACAGTGCAGCACACCCCAACAGCATGCCACATCCACAAAGAATTATGCCCTTAATCGGCTAACTGCTCACTGCAAGCGGCTTTTTAAGCTCCACTCGAGTGAGCCAATGGCTAAAGTGCGAATTGCGCCCGCGCACCACATCCTCGAAGGTTTGGCGCAATTGTTGTGTGATTGGGCGGTTTGGGTCGCCGATTGGGCGCTTGTCCACCTCGCCGACCGGAGCGACCTGTGCGGCGGTACCAGACAGGAAGACCTCGTCGGCAATGTACAGCTCCGAGCGGTCAATCTCGCGTTCGAGCACGGGAATCTCGAGGTAATGCGCCAGCTCCAAAACGCTGCGTCGGGTGATTCCCTCGAGTACATCGGCGGTTACAGGGGCGGTAATCAGCACCCCATCGCGCACGATGAACAGGTTCGCGGCGCTCGCCTCGGCGACCTTACCGCGCTCGTTCATCATGATGGCATCGTCAAAGCCATTGATTTGCGCTTCGTCTTTGGCAATCGAGCTATTGACGTATGCCCCACCGATTTTGCCGCGCGCAGGGATAGCATTGTCCACAACGCGCCGCCAGCTCGAGACCATCAGGCGCAGGGGGCGGTCTTCGCCGAAGTAATTGCCAAGCGGCAACATATAGAGCGCGAAGCCGCCGCCCGCATGCCCAATACTCGGACCCAAGCTGAGGTCGGATTTGTAGGCAAAGGGGCGGTAATAGCAGTCCGTGTCAGGGGCATTGCGTTTGGTTAACTCAATAACAGCGTTTTGCAGGTACTCGAGGTCGCCGGGCAAAGCAATCTTGAGCAGCCCGGCACTTCTCGAGAAGCGCAAGATATGGTCGGGCAACCTAAAGATATTGATTGCCCCATTTTGGTAATAGCCGCGAATCCCACCAAAACAGGACAAGCCATACTGCAGCGCAAGCGTCGCTACAGAGACATTAGCTTGTGTGAAGGGGATGATTTTTTGTTCAAAAAAGGCGTACTCGAGAAATTGCGCCATGCGCGTCCTTTCAGTCATCCAACACTCGGGTTGGCTTGGAATACTACTTGCTCAACTCACCAATCAGCGCGAACATCGGCAGGAACATACCCGCTACGATTAAACCGACAATCACACCAAGAAAAATAATCATCAACGGCTCGATTGCGGCAGTGAGCTGGTCTACGGCTTCGTCCACTTCGCGCTCGTAATAATCGGCGACTTTGTCAAGCATGGTATCCAAGCCGCCTGTTTCTTCACCGATTGCTACCATCGAAACCACCATGGGCGGGAAAACATCAACTGCCGCATTCATTGGCTGCGACATCTGCTCACCTTGCATGACGGCGTTTTTGGCGTTGATAAGCGCATCTTCGACGATTGCATTATTGGACGCGCCTCGAGTGATGTCGAGCGATTCAATGATGTTCACACCGCTTTTAATCAAGAGCGATAAAGTTCTCGAGAACGACGCTAAAGATGCCTTGGAAATCAAGTTGCCAAAGACCGGGGCTTTCATTTTGAAACGGTCAATCACACGCCTGCCGTTTTCGGTGCGGTAATAGGCTCTATAAACAAAGACCATCACCACAATAATTGCAACCAAGAGCAGGGTTTGATTTTGCAAAAACTCTGAAACAGTCTGCAAAAAAATTGTCAAACCTGGTAAATCAGCATTGGGGTTAACATCTTTAATCATCTTTGCGAACTGCGGCACGATTGTGGTCAGCAAAAAATAAGTCACACCGAGCGCAAACACCAACACGATCGTCGGGTAGGTGAGTGCCCCTTTGATTTTGCCACGCAACGCCAAATCCTTTTCTTTGAATACAGCGACGCGGTCGAGCACAGTGTCAAGCGTACCTGAAACCTCGCCGGCTTTGACAAGATTGATAAACAGGCGGTCAAAAACCTTGGGATACCTGCCAATCGCATCCGAAAAAGGCAGACCTGCCTCGACGTTGGAGCGAATCTCCTTGAGGATTTTTTTCATACCCTTGTGCTCGGACTGTCGCGCCAAAATATTCAGAGACTGCACAAGCGGCAAGCCAGCGTCAATCATTGTCGCCATTTGGCGGGCAAAAATCGCGACCGGCTTCAAGCCGGGGGTCTGGTTTTCTTCGTTCAGAAAGCCGGGGAGCTGGACATCTTGATTCAAGCCCGTCTTCGGCTCGGTGATTGAAACAATCGTCAGGTTCTTTTCGCGCAACTTGTCGCGCACGGCTTTGGAGGTGTCTGCCTCCATGGTCGAAAGGATAATTTTACCCGAAGGATCGCGGACGCGGTAAGTGAATGTGGGCATCAAAACCTCCATGGCTCGAGCGTGCTCGAGCTTGAACTTGCAGTGGCTGTAGTATAGCGCAAACCCAAACGCCGTGTGAGATGTTTTATGCAAACGCGTACAGTGCCTCTAAAATTGCCCGTGCATACCGGTCTGGCTTTAATCCCTTTTTCTCGAGCGTGAAGCCCGGTGGGTACTTGGTGACCACCAGCGTATTCGGGTGGTTTTTGACTGCTCTTGCGTCATAGTCAAGGCTGCCGCGTTGCGATGCGAACTTGACCACCAGCTGGGTCATGGTTTCACTAATACTTATCGCGCCTTTGGCACTTCCAACCACGCGCAAACGCGCCAACTCAAGAAAATTCTGCACCTCGAGTGGCATCGCCCCGTGTTTGGACTTGAGTTCGCGCTCCACACGGCTGATTTCGGCGAGGCTGGTGCTTTCCGATAAACGCCCGTAGTATTCGATCCGCTCGAGTTCTTCGGGGATGTACTTTGGCTCGAGGCGGGCATTGACCTTTAAGTCTATGCCAAGGCGCGGTGGCGCAACTTTTTCTTCGCCTTTGAGTTTAGCAATCGCTTCAGCGAGCAGCTCGGTGTAGACCTCGAGCGAGACATTTTGGATATGCCCGTGTTGCTCTGCCCCTAAAATGTTACCCACACCGCGAATTTCCATGTCTTTTTCGGCTAATAAATGCCCGCTGCCCAAATCGGTTAGGTCAGCGATTGCCCACAGGCGACGCTCGGCATTTTCCGAAAGGCGCGGCGGATAAAAAAAGTAGGCGTAGGCTTCGGTTTGCCTGCGCCCCACGCGCCCACGCAGTTGGTAAAGCTGCGCTAGACCTAGGCGGTCGGCGCGCTCGATTAAAATGGTGTTGGCTTCGGGGATATCCAGCCCCGACTCGACAATTGTGGTTGCCACCAAGACATCAAATGCGCCTTCCTCGAAGCCCTGCATGATTTCTTCGATTTCCCCGTCGGGCATCTGTCCGTGCGCTATGGCAATGCGCGCTTCTGGCACGATTTCTTGCAGGTATTTGGCGCGCCTGCCAATGCTGGCAACGCGGTCGTGGATGTAAAAACATTTGCCGCCGCGCTCCATTTCAAACAAAATCGCGTCGCGCACCGTAAATGGGTCAAAAGGTGAGAGTACGGTTTGAATCGGTTTACGCCCTGCTGGTGGGGTCGCAATGTGGCTCATGTCGCGCAAGCCGACCATACTCATGTACAAGGTGCGCGGAATTGGGGTTGCCGAAAGGGTTAAAACATCGATAGCGTGTTCGGTCAGTTCGACTTTGCGCTCTTTTTTTGCGCCAATTACATTGCCCATAATGCTTTCTAAATCATGGGCGATACTGGCGGCTGCATTGGCGGTTTTACTGCCCGCTTTGCGTGCCTTGGGCTTTTTTTCCATCTCGAGTTCGACATCCCTAAACTCGGAGAGGCTCATTTCGCCTGCTTTTAAGGCTTTGAGTTTTTCTTTTTGCATCACCCCGAAGCGGTGTTCTTCGTCAATAATGAGCAGCCCTAAATTCTTAAACGAAAGCTGCTCGGCAAGCAAGCGGTGCGTACCCACCACGATATCTACTTTACCCTCGCGCAAGTTTCTAAAAATGCTTTCGACTTCTTTGTTTGGGGTAAAGCGGCTCAAGCCTGCGACGACGACAGGTGTGCCCGCAAAGCGCTTTCTGAAAGTCTCGAGGTGTTGCTCGGCGAGCAGGGTTGTGGGCACGAGCACAGCGACCTGCCTGCCATTGGCAACAACGCGGTGGGCAGCGCGCACCGCTACTTCAGTTTTGCCAAAACCAACATCGCCCGAGACAAGCCTATCCATCGGCTGGGCTTTGGCGAGATCTTTGTATACATCTTTGATTGCTCGGGCTTGGTCTTTGGTGAACTCAAAAGGGAAGTTGGCTTCAAAGTCCCTGTCCCATTCCATCGGGACTTCCTGATAGGCAATACCTGAAGTGGCTTGGCGGGCGGCGTACTGCACAAGCAGCTTCTGCGCGAGTTCTTCGGCGTTTTTGCGCGCCTTTTCCCTCGCTTTTGCCCAGTCGTTGGTACCAAGCGTACTTAAACGCGGTGGGTCATCGGTGGTTCCGGGGTGGCGCTTCAAAAACGGGAGTTGCTCTACAGGTAAATAGATTCGTGCATCGTCGGCGTAGCGCAGATGAATATAGTCGCGCATCACTCCCAAGACCTGGCGTGCCTCGAGTCCCAAAAACTGTCCAATGCCGTGTTCTGGATGAATCAGGTAATCGTTGACTGTCAGTGCCATGGTGTCTGAAACAGGGCTACCGCGCAACTTTCGCATGCGCAGGCTCGAGCCACCTTGGAAACCGTAAAGTAAGTCTTCGGTCAGGACAATCAGTTTGCTCGCACGGTCTATAAAACCAGCTTCGGCAGTGCCAATGGTCAGCGTGACTTTGCCTATTTGTGGTTCGGCACGCCACTCCCAAACTACAGGTACACCACTAGCAGCGGTCAAGACATTACTTTGCAAATAAATACCAGTTCGTTCGTGCCTGAGTAAAACCTGAATGCGGTAGCCGTCTTCGAGCCAAGCGGCGGCATCTTCAGCAAACATCTTCAAGCGGGCGCGGTAAAACGCCATCGGCTCGAGCTGAGATTGCTTAGGCTCGAGCAAAAGCGGTGTTGCCCCAAAACTCACCACCTCGCGGGTCGCCAAATGTGCCCATAAACGATTTTTTTGCTTTGTGGTCAGGTAGCCCTCAAAAAATTCGGGCGAATCCAAATAGACTCTACCCTTGAGTTGTTCTAGACGGCTTGAATCCCAAGCCACTTCAGGCACAAAATCCCCGAGCGGCTCGAGTGAAAACGATTTAATTTTTTCACCGTTGAGTTTGAGTGTCTCGAGTTCGTCACCAAAAAATTCTGCGCGCAACTCGCGTCTGGTTTTGTCTGTACCTGTACGGTTAACGACGACCTCGAGCGTGTCGCCCAAGACCTTAAAGTAGCCATCGGCTTTGTCGAAATCCTCGCGCTCGAGGTTTTCTTCGCGTTCGTATCCAAGCTGCTCGAGCGCAGTTAAAAAATCTTCTCGAGTGTAGTTTTTACCCTGTTTTAACTCGAGCCGAAAGGCATTGGGTTGACTTGGAAAGTCCTCGAGGGCGGTAGCGATATCAAGTACAGCGTGTGTCTCGAGGTTGCCCCAATCTTTGATGCCAGGATTGATGTTTGCTTTGCGTCCGAGCACCGCCAAGTCCTTATAAAGGCGTAGGCGCTCCGGGGTGGTGATTAAAATAGCGCATTCATCGCGGGCAAAAAGCATCAGCCGCGCCACTTGGGGAAGGGCGCTGTAAACACCGCTCTCGAGCGGTGAAAGAGAAAGATAAGCAAGCTCGGCGCGGGCAAGCGACCGCACAGCGCCAGCCGCTTTAGGTGCGGTTGGTTGGCTTTTGGGTTTGGCTACGCCCGACGACCCCGCTGCAGGTGCGGAACGTCGCGTCACGACTGGCAGTATACCCCAATTAATGACCGATGCAAGTGTGGCTAAAAATTTTAAGCTGTCAATTTGCGAACTTTAAGTGCCTGTTGATAAATTTTTCCAGAAACAGAGTAGGTTTTACACAATCGCACTCGAGCCTTTCTACCTGTCACTCAAACATGCTAACCTGACGGCGTGACCCCACAGACTATGAAAGCAATCGTTGTCGAAGAACTCGGAGGACCCGAAGTTCTCAAAATTCAAGAAGTCCCTGTGCCTCAGCCACGACGCGGGCAAGTGCTTTTGCGCGTCTCGAGTGTTGGCTTAAACTTTGCCGATATTTTGGCGGTGCGCGGCGAATATCTGACACGCACACGCACACCCTATACGCCCGGCATGGAGTTTAGTGGCACGGTTGTGGCACTCGGTGAGGGTGTGACCGGACTCGAGGTTGGGCAGTTGGTCGCCGCGCTAGGTGGCTCGGGCGCATTTGCCGAATACGCTACGGTGTTTGCTGCTGCTTGTTTGCCCATGCCCGCTCACCTGAGTGCTCGAGAAGCCGCCGCATTGCCTGTTTCGTTTTATACAGCCTATTTTGCACTGCAAACGCTCGGGCGAGCGCAAGCGGGGGAAGTTGTCTGGGTCGAAGCCGCTGCAGGAGCACTCGGCACCGCCAGCATCCAACTTGCCAAAGCCATGGGCTGCCGTGTGGTGGCTACTGCCAGCACTCCAGCCAAGCTCGAGTTAGCAAAGAGCCTAGGCGCAGATACCACCATTTTGGGCGACGACCCCGAGTTGCGCCAAAAGATTCTCGAGTTTAACAAAGATGGCGTGGATGTCTACCTTTCCGTGGCAGGTGGGCATGGCTTCCAAGACCGTTTGAGTGTAATGAATAACCTCGGGCGAGTGATGGTCATTGGCAACGCCAGCCGCGAGAGCGCAAACCTCAATCCAACCATGCTGATGAAGAAAAACGTAGCGGTGATTGGTGTCTGGCTTACGCCATTGATGACCAATCAAAAAGAGATGCAAACCGCTAGCCAGTTTATTTTTGGCTTGCTCGAGTCAGGCAAGGTCAAGCCGCAAGTGGGCGAGGTGTTCAGCTTGGAAAATGCAGGTAAGGCATTTGATTTTGTGTTCTCGAGGCAAAGCGTGGGCAAAGTTTTAATCGAACCGTAATATTTCTTGTGCCGTTGCCTGGTGCCTTGCTGCTCACAAAACGCCTTTACTGCTTTGCCGCTCAAAAAACAGCGCGTTTTTGAAC
>JBKBVO010000115.1:0-7988 GCA_046289535.1 Deinococcales bacterium
GGCTGGGATAACCGCCAATATTATTACGGTCACAACTCAAGAATTTTGGTGAAACGTGGGGCTTGGGTGCGCCAAGGGCAAATTATCTCGAGGGTTGGCAGCACGGGCTTCTCGACCGGTCCTCACCTACACTTTGAAATCCGCGTGGCGGGCAAAGCCAGAAACCCGCTTGCTTATTTGCCCGGCAGTCGTTTGGCACAGGCTTCGGCAGTCAGGTAGCACGCAGTGTGACCCAAAATCTTGCCCCTCAATTCAGAATAGAATACTTGGATGTCGCTGCTCGAGCAAATGTATAAAGATATTTTGGTGTCGCATCAACAGCGTCCGCGTAATCGAGGGCGGCTCGAGGTGCGAACCCACACGGCACATGGACACAATCCTTCTTGCGGCGATCAGCTCGACATCGATTTGCGCATCGAAGGAGAGACAATCCTCGAGCTTCGTTTTATCGGACAGGGGTGTGCCATATCTCAAGCAAGTGCCAGTCTGATGACAACAGCCCTGATTGGCAAAAGTGTCGCTGAAGCCCGCGCCATTGCTGCAGACTTCAGTGCAATGTTGCGAAGTGGTCAAAACAACGACACACTCGGCGAGCTGAATGCCCTAGTTGGGGTCTCTAAGCTCTATACTCGTGTCAAGTGTGCGATGCTCGCTTGGCAAACGCTCGAAATAGCGTTAAACAGCTCAGAGGTAAGCCCCACCGCTGACCAGAGCTTGGCGTAGCTCGAGGGTATCAATGTCTCTCGAGCCAAGCTGGCGCTCTGCCATCCACGCTGCCGCCAGACCTGCAGCTTCCCCCATGCTGTGGCAATTTTGTTGAACGCGAATGGCGCTCTGCGCCTCAAAAGTGGCGCTTGCACAACGTCCTGGCACCAAAACATTGGCTAAACCAAGTGGAATTAAGCAGCGAAACGGGATTTCATGGTAAGCATCCGGGGCAAAATAAGGCAAGTCGCCTGAGCGCTCATGGTACAGTTTTTGACCACGCGGGGTATGAATATCCACAGGATAGTGGTTGCGGCAAATTGCATCGGGGAATTTTTGACAATACAAAATATCCTCGAGAGTCAGCACATATTCACCTCTGATACGCCTTGTTTCTCGAACCCCCGGCATGGCGGCATAACTCGAAACAAAACTGTTTTCGCAACCTTCAAAACGCTGGCGCAAAAAATTCACAATTCTAGCAATAGCGTGTTTGCCATCAATTTGTGCTTTAGAAAGCGTCCACGCGTCCGCACCGTCATTGATTTCAGCAGCGAGGCGCGGGTTATTAAACGAGATACAACCGGGCATCCCCGGGACACTAAAGCCTTGGAAATAATCACCGTCACGCTCCTCGAGCAAACCATCAATAACAGCTTGGCGAAAAAGTGGCTCGAGCGAGGCATTCTTGCCCCAAACCATCCAAAAGTGCATAAAGTTTTTGCTCTCTTGGGCTTGTCCATGTTTACCAAGAAATTCGCACAAGCGCTCCAAATCCACGCCGCCCAAAATAAAGCGTAGGCTCATGGCTTGGTGCAAACCAGTCTCGAGTTCTCCGGCTTGAAACGGTGCCCCAGCGCGCACACAAAGGTCGGCATCGCCTGTGGCATCAATAAACGCTTTGGCGCGCAAGCGCGTCAAGCCATCTTTATTGTGCACAATCACGCTCTGAACAACCTCAGACTCAAGCTCTGAATCCACAAAATGGGTATGGTACAAAATCTCTCCACCAGATTCGACCAGCATGCGCTCGAGAATATACTTCATTCCCTCTGGGTTAAACCAGTTGTCATTCGCGTTACGATCTACTGCGCCATCACCCTGTAAAAAAAGACGGGTTTTTAATTCGTTGGTCAAGCCTTGGTTTAAGCGCACGCCATTCGAGACATTTCGCATCAAAGGGGTCACTTGTGCATTGGTTCCTGTGCCACCCAAACTGCCCAAGGCTTCTACCACCAAGGTTTTTACCCCTGCTCGAGCAGCTTTAATCGCGGCGATAGCTCCTGCGGTCCCTCCACCGAGCACAATCACATCCCATGTTTGTTGTGCATCTATCACAGTCAACATACGGGCATCATAAAGCCACAATGTGCGTCATTTGACCTTTAATTTTTAAGCTCGAGTAAGCGCAAACTGGCTTTTTCGCACAGCACTTCTAAAATCTCAAACATACATAAAACCTGATACTGACGCACTTTTACCGAATTTTGCACGGCGGTCTCGAGCCACATACTCCCCAGCACTTCATCATAGCTACTGCCCAAGTTGCCACGAAAATCGTCGAGCTGCGTTACCGACCAAACACGTACCCCACTGAACTCAAAAAACGCCTCGGCTCTCCCCTGCCCTTCGCCCGAAGTATACTCGAGATTTAAGCCGGCTTCGAGTTGTAAGCTGTTGTTGTGATACACCAGCCGCTCAAGGGTCAGGGCTTCACGTCCACGCAAAATGCCATAACGGGTCTTAATCGGCTGATACTCTGGCATGGATGCTCCAGCAAAGGGGAACTTCACTTTACCTGATTTGCAAGGCGTTGAGCTTCTAAAAGTGCCGCTTTAGGGTCCACACCACCTTTGAGGCTACGCTCAATTTGTGTCTCTATGATAGTGCGCCACTGCTGATACTCGAGTAAATGCGGCGGGTTATAGGCTTTTTCTAGCGCCTCCATTCCAGCTTTCATCACAGGGTCATTCATAAAGTCGCCCAAGGGCTTGATTGCACTTTTGCGAAGCGGAAGGTAATAGCTTTCTTTACTGAAACGCACAACATTCCCAGTGCGTGTGAGGTACTGCCAGAACTCGAGTGCACCGCTAATTTCAGCTTGACTGTTGCCGCGCGGAATCACCAATTGCGATTCGCCCGCAATGGTGCGTCCGGGCATCGGCACAGCACCCATGTTAAAGGGTAACAATTCCTTTACATAAGGAAAAGCGCTGGTCGGCACTGTAACCATGAACGCCTTCGTACGAACCCAATCCACGACGGCAAAATTAGCTTCAGAAAAGTTGCGTACAACTGCCTGCCCGCCACGTGTGAGGTCGTACATCATTTGCAAGGTTGCAATCGCTATACTCGAGTCTAGGTCTGGCTTATTGTTGGCATCAAGGATGTTGCCACCACGGCTCGAGACCATACTGCCAAAAATCCAGCCATCCACAAAAAATATCGTGCCTTTGCTGGTGCGACTGGTTAGAGTTTTTGCGGCTCGGACAAAATCATCCCACGTGCGCGGCGCAGCCAGTCCCTTTTGGCGGAAAGCATCGGCATTATAGACAGTAATCAAAGTGCTTGCAGCCCAAGGAAAGCCCAAACGCTTACCGCCCACTTGACCATAGTCCCAAATGGTGCCTTGAAAATCATCCACTGTGGCTTTGGGTAGGTCTTTGACAAAATCTGTGGCATCGTAAAGCTGGTTGCCAAGTGCTAATCGTGTGAAGTAGCCGTTATCTACCTGCACCAAACTCGGAAGGTCGCCTTTGGCAGCAGCTGCCGCTTGCAGCTTGACTTGGACATCC
Source organism: Deinococcales bacterium (assembly GCA_046289535.1). Lineage (GTDB taxonomy): Bacteria > Deinococcota > Deinococci > Deinococcales > JAAFIG01 > JAAFIG01. The sequence continues at coordinate 3,501 of JBKBVO010000115.1, forward strand.
TTAAAGTCGCCCGGTTCGACCACATCGACGGTGTAGCGATTTTGCGAATTATTAAAATCTTTAGCAATGGCTTGAATCACCGCGCTTGATTTTTCACCACCCACATAATGCCAAAAGGTAACTTTTATTGGAGCCGCCGCGTTCGACAAGCCCAATACAACAGCCGCCGCAAAAAGACTGGCTGAGGCAATAAACCGTTTCATGACTATCAGTCTAACCCAAAATTTCTTTTAAACTCATGAAAACTTGGCAAAGGTTTGGTTATGCAACTGACCCTGAACTCTACAAACCCTCGGTAGACTAGCGGAGATGAACATTGCAATGTTGTGCCATCCTTCGGCAGGTGGGTCTGGGGTGGTTGCCACCGAATTAGCCTTGGCGCTTGCGGGTCAGGGACACCACGTACACATGATTGCGACCCAAGTGCCATTTCGCTTGAACGCCATACGCTTACCTGATCTCGAGCTTCCGAGTTTAGACAAGGAAGCAAGTTCCTTGGAGGGCGAAGTGATGTTCCACGAAATCCAAAATGCCAGCTACCCGCTTTTTGACCAACCGCTCACCAGCTTGGCTGCCGTCAATACCTTAGTCAGTGTCATTGAAGAACACAACATAGACTTGGTACACGCACATTATGCAATTCCTCACGCAACCAGCGCTTTGCTTGCACGCGATATAGTGAAAGGCAAAGTGCGTGTTGTCACTACGCTGCACGGCACGGATGTAACCTTGGTTGGACTCGAGCCAAGTTTTTTGCGCACCACGCGCTATGCCATTGAAGCCTCGGATGCAGTCACAGCAGTTTCACATTACTTGGCAGAGCAGACCAACTCGGTCATGGGCGCAAATAAAAAAATAGACGTGGTCTATAACTGGGTAGATACCGAGCGCTTTGTGCCAATAACAGACCCCACCTATCGCCGCCGCTTCGCTAGGGACGATGAAAGTTTAATCGTACATGCCAGTAATTTTCGGGAAATCAAACGCCCCAAAGATGTGATTCGCACTTTCTCGAATATCTTAAAATCCAGAAAAGCACGCTTGATTATGATTGGTGACGGACCAGAGCGCTTACCCACGCTCGAGTTAGCCAAAGAAATGGGGCTTGCCAAACGCGTGCATTTTATTGGGTCTTTTCCGAATGTAGAAATGATTTTTGGCGTGGCAGACTTATTGTTACTGCCTAGTGCCAAAGAAAGTTTTGGGCTAGTTGCACTCGAAGCAATGGCATGTGGTGTCGCGGTAATTTCGACCAATATTGGCGGCTTACCCGAAGTTATAGAACACAGCGTAACCGGCTTTACCCTACCAATTGGTGATATAGCAGGCATGAGCGAGGCAGCCATAACCGCACTCGAGCAACTCCCAACCATGCGTATGGCAGCTCGAGAACGAGCCATCAGAGAATTCCATCAGGACGTAATCCTGCCGCGTTATATAGAAGTCTATCAGCGCAGTTTGGCATGAAGTACCACATCCTGCTCAGAACCTGAAAGACTTGGGTGAAGGTTGTGTAAAGCGCAGACCATACCAGAGATGGTCAAACGCGCAACTTTTTATGGTACACAGAGCAATACCTATGTCCTATTTTTAGTGTCGGGTATCCCAAGCCAAGTGTACATTTTGTCAATCCAAAGACACAAAATTGAGCTAAGATGCTCATCCATGGCAAAAATACTGGTGGTCGAAGACGAAGCCGAACTTGCAAGTATTATCGGCGAACATTTACGCACCGAAGGACATATCGTCTCGCTCGAGGGCAATGGTGCCAGAGCACTCGAGCGGGCAGGATTAGAAACCTTTGACCTGTTGGTCTTAGATTTAATGCTTCCTGGTTTAGATGGACTCGAATTTGCACGGCGCTTACGCCGCTCTACAGGAAGCACCAGTGCCACCGTACCAATCCTAATGCTCACGGCTCGAGCCGAAGAAACCGACCGCGTTTTGGGCTTCGAGGTCGGGGCAGATGACTATATGGTCAAGCCTTTTAGTCTGCGCGAATTTTTAGCACGGGTACGTGCAATGCTGCGCCGCGCCAAAATTATCGAGGAAGAAAGCCGTGTTGCGTTACTGCGCTTTGGCAAATTTGAACTTGATTCTAATGCCCGCGCTGTCCGTATTGGTCAAAAACTCACCGATTTGACTCCACGCGAATACGAGTTGCTGTTTATGCTGGCACGCCATCCTGGGCGTACTTTTACCCGTGATTACCTGCTCGAGCGAATTTGGGGAGCAGAATACGATGGCTCTGATCGCGTAGTAGACACAACAGTGGTTCGCCTGCGGCGCAAACTGGGCGAAGAGGGCGAGCGGGTCGTCAGCGTTTGGGGTGTAGGCTACCGCTTTGATGCAAGCTAAATTTTATGGATTACTCTCGAGATGAACGTTGGCGTGTATTTATAAGCACGTCTCGAGCTGTGCCACAAGAACAACCATTTTGGGCAGCCTATTCAAGACCTTTTTGGCAAACGCTTCTTGAAGCCTTATTGGTTGCACTGAGCTTGCGTGGTGTAGCAGTGGTTTTGACCCGCGCCGGAGTGGATACGCCTTGGGCAGAGCTTTTTGCACTCCTCAGCGAGCATGCTCTGTGGTTTTGGAGCACATTACGACTTTCCAGACTCGAGCAAGGTGCATGGTGGTGGCGTGTATCGCGGGTTGTTGTTTTTGGTGGCTTGCTTGGCTTGGGATTTGCAACCGCCAATTTGGTTTTTACCAGTCTTATCGCGCCAGCGCGAACTTTTTTGGCGTTACCAGCCGTACTCATTCCCGAACCAGCGCGCGTGCCATTTGAAGCATTTATGCTTAGTACCTCTTTGCGTTTTTTGTTTGTTTTTGCGGTGCGTGAAGTTTGGCTCGAGGGGAAGCGCAACCTGCGCTGGCGTTTGACTGCTTTGGCACTTTTTGGTGGGGTCTTTGCAGCCAGCGTGGTGTCGATTTTGCCCGGCATATTGACTTTGCTGCGCGACCCAAGTGCGCGTCTGACCAGCGATGCCATCAATGATGCTGCTGACCTTGCCAAAGCCTTTCAGGGTGCATTGAGCAACGGCTATAACGAAAACCAACTCAAACGCCTGTTTCGTTTCCTCGAGGGCAGTTTTGACTCGAGTCGCTCAATGCTCTTGGAGGGTACCGAAACAAGCAATGATACGAACCGCATTGCGATTTTGATTGATTCAACTGGCACAGTGCTCGATTCCAACCGCATTGACCGTTTCTCTGTAGGCGATCAATTCTCCACACCCGAACTTGAATCTTGGCAAGATATTCTTCAAATCACCAAAAGTGGGCGTTGCCAAGCCAAGGTGCTCAACCTCGAAGTACTTGCGGCATGTCCTGCACTTTCGCAAGACCCCAGTGTTCCCAATGTTGTCTTGGGTGTGGTGCGCAGCACTCAGGTCTCGAGTACTCCGAGAGATGTTGCCGCACAGATTGGTTCAGATTTGAGCAATGCACTCGACACAATGTCGCAATCATTTTTGCCTTTTTTTCTGGGCTTAGGATTTTTGGGCTACGCAGTAAGCTTGCGGCTGACGCGCCCCCTCGAACTACTCTTAAGCGGTGTGCAGGCACTTGAAGAGGGCAAATTTGCAGTGCGTGTCGAAGCCGATGGGGAAGATGAAGTCGCACGCTTAGCACAGACTTTTAACCAAATGGCGAGTCGACTCGAGGGCAATATGTTGGCGCTGCGCCAAGAAAAACAAAATGTCGAAACCGTACTCGCCGCCAAACGCACCCTAACTGCCAATGCCAGCCATGAACTTCGCACCCCTATTGCAGTGATGCGCGCCCGACTCGAGAGCGCCGAATTGCGCGGCGAAGCTTTGACTCCGCAAATTATTTTGAGCGAAGTACAGCGCTTGGAGCACTTGGTCGAGGATTTATTTGCGCTGTCTCGAGCCGATCTAGAGCAGTTAGATGTCCAGATGCAGCCAGTGTTTTTAGGTGAGCTTGCCAAGCATCTGTTTTCAAGCCTTAATCCACTTGCCAAGGAAAGTAACTTGACTTTCTTAAACGATGTTCCTGAAAGAATTATCCCCGTACTTGCCGACCCCGCCAGACTCGAGCAAGTGTTGCGAAATCTGGTGATGAATGCTGTCCGCTATACCCCGGAAGGCGGTATTGTACGCCTTGCCGCACGAGCCAGAGTGGATTTTGTAGAAATCACAGTCGAAGACACAGGAATTGGAATGAACCAAGAGGATTTAGACCATATTTTTGAACCGTTTTACCGCTCCGATCCTGCACGCGCCCGAGCCACAGGCGGGGCGGGTTTGGGCTTGGCGGTGGTGCGCGAACTGATGCAACGCATGGGCGGAACAGTACGCGCCAGCAGTATTGCGGGGCAAGGCAGTGTCTTTACACTCGAGCTACAGGGCTTAGCTCATCGAAACCCTTAAACTGCAAAAAATTTTGCTTTACCTTGTGACTGGTTTGGTGTTATTCTGGGACGCTAAGGAGCAGTCCTTGAAGTTATGCAAAATACCCTAC
>JBKBVO010000116.1:0-7986 GCA_046289535.1 Deinococcales bacterium
CCGCTCGGACTTGTTCGAGCACCAGCAGGTTTGCCTCGAGCACGGCGTTGTACATGCTGCGCAACTTATCCGAGACCTGACCCACGGCAAAGGCTCGAGTGCAATCCGAGTGGTAGCCATCGAGCAAAGCGCCCCAGTCTATCGTGACGAGATCGCCATCTTGAATGCAGCGCGCGCTCGCGGTGCCGTGTGGCATAGCGCTGCGTTCGCCCGAGGCGACAATGATTTCAAAGCCCGCTGCCTGCGCGCCCATGCGCCGCATCGCAAACTCAAGCTCGAGTGCAAATTCGCGCTCTTGAATACCTACTTGCAAAAGGGGCAAGACCGATTCGAGCGCTGCATCGGCAATCTGTGCCGCCCTGCGGATTGCGTCGAGTTCTTGTGGTGTCTTAATTGCCCGCAGCGCTTCGATGAACCCTGTGGTGGCGACCAAGCTCGAGGCACCCAAGCCTTTTTGCAGTTCTTCAAAACTTGAATACAACACCGCATCGGACTCGAAGCCGATTTTTTTATCCGCAGTCAATTGCTTGGCGTGTTCCAGAACTTCTTCAAAACGTTTCACCGCAAATGGAATCTTTGATTCAAGCCGTGCTTGGGCGCTGTAACGCGCATCGGTATAGAGCAGAATTTCTTTGTGTGTAACAAGAATTTTTGCATCGCTTGGAGTGGTGAAACCAGAGAGGTAACGGACATTTTCGGGTTTTGCGACCCACAAGCCATCGAGACCTTGTTCGTGTAATTTCTGGCGCAGTATGTTTAGCATTGTGCCTACATTAACACGTCTTGGGCTTGCCCGAAGCGCAGCGCGGTTGAGTTGGCGCTCGCGCACAGTACCCAATACCTAGAAAAGTCTATTGGCACTTTTTTGCGAATACGTTCGAGCCACGCGATACCTGGTGTACCGTACCTATATATTTTCTGTAAATTTTGCGTAATGACTGTTCAAATTGTCGCTTTACACGTTACAATCGTAGGGCTTACAATCTGTGTAGAGGAACCCAAAAAGGGGAAATCTATCAGGAGGTCGTATGAAAAAAACAGCGAGTAAAGCACTAATGGGTCTGGTTGCTGCCGCCTTGGGCATCAGTATGATGGCTTCGGCGCAAACTCAGAAACTCAGCGCCTGTTTTGTTTATGTTGGTCCAATCGGTGATGTCGGCTGGACTTTTGCTCATAACGACGCAAGGCTACTCACCGAAAAAGCCATTCCTGGACTCGAGACAAGGTATGTCGAGAGCGTGCCCGAGGGCAACGCCTTGCCTGTGATTGACCGCTTTGTATCGCAGGGCTGTAAGGTGGTTTTCACTACCAGTTTTGGTTTTATGGATCAGACCCTCGATGCCGCTAAAAAATACCCAGATGTCATCTTTGCACACGCCTCTGGTTTTAAGCGTGCGCCAAATATGCTCACCTACATGGCGGATTTTTACGAGGTGTACTACTTAAATGGGATGATGGCAGGCGCGCTTTCGAAGACGGGTAAGCTTGGCTATGTCGCTGCTTTCCCGATTCCAGAACTCAAGCGCCACATCAGCGCATTTGCCTTGGGTGCGCGGGCGGTCAATCCCAAAGCTACGGTCAACGTGAAGTGGATCAACGCCTGGTTTGACCCCGCCAAAGCCAAAGAAGCGACCGAAGCCTTGATTGCCGAAGGAAGCGATATCATGGCATTCACCGAAGACACTGCAACCGTCGTGCAGACCGCGGGCAGAAAGGGTATCCCGAGCTTCGGGCACTACAATCCAATGCTTAAGTACGCACCCGAGCACGTTATTTCTGGTCAGATTGTGCACTGGGAAAAGATTTATATCGACATCATGAAGAAGGTACAAAATGGCACCTACACCACCAAAAACTTGCAGAATGTGGATTACTGGTATTTGCTCAGAGACAAAGCTGTTGAGCTTGGGGCGGATGACGGTGTTTTGATTAACCCCAAGTTTGTAGATGCCCTGAAGAAAGTAAATGTCAAGGTTGGTACCAAAACGATGTCGGTCTATGACCGCATCGTACAACTGAACGCTAACCTCTTGGGTACAAAACCAACCTTCCACCCTTTCCAAGGTCCAATCCGCGATCGTAAAGGTATCTTGCGTATTCCCGCAGGGCGTGCTGCAAGTGTACTCGAGCTGAACACCATGCAATGGGTTGCCCCTGGTGTGGTTGGTGAGGTTGCGGACGAACCAGCAAAGTAATTGGTGTTTCAAGGCGTGGGGTCTGTCCCCACGCTTTTTTATTTGGTATCGTTTTTTATTATGAGCCTCGAGTTTCATATTCTGCGTGCTGCCAGAGACACTTACCATTTTGAGGAGTCGCTGTTTAGCACCACCGGGCGTGTGATTTTTGCCGATTTCGCGGCAGCGCGGCGTTTTGCTGCAACCCTCAACGCGCTGCAACCCGAGCGCAACGCCAGAGCGGGCGATATCAACGCCATGGGCTTAATAGACGAAGTGCTGCACGCTTTGTTGCTCGAGTACCGCGAAAACCACGCCCCCGCGCTTTGGTCGGAGGCGCTTGAGACGCTGCATGCCCAATACGGCGAGCGCCTCGAGGGTACACTTTTACAGTTTGCCGCCGATTTTCCGCCAAGCGCGGTCTACCAGCGGCGCCAGACCTTGGAGCAATATTTGGCACAACCTAAAAGCCGCGAGCTGCTCTTGGAGGAAATGCTGCTCTTGTGGCTCGAGAACAACAACCCTGCTTATCATCCATACCGCGACCTCTTTTTCGACGAAAATTTGGCTCAACAGAGTGCCTACCGCAGTGTGATTTCGAGCTTGGAATCTTATCTCGAGGCACAACCTGCTTTTGCTGTGGCGGGCGGCATCAGCATTTTTAAGGCGCTGCGTTTACCGGCAATGCAGCACCCTGATTCCTTAGAGGCACAGCTTCGCAGTCTGATGGGGCGTTTTGGTGGGGTTTTTCAGCGCCGCGGTCTGGCAGGACGCTTTGCGACTTTGGAATTAAAACTGCGCGGGGGGTTGGATTTATTTGCCGAAGAAGCGCGTTTTTTTGTGGCACAAAACGCCCGAGAATTTGCTGCTGCAGGGGTGTTTGAAGCCGAAGCCCAAGTGCGACCTGTCTCCAGACAAATGCTCGAGGAGGAGCCCGAAGCCTTTACCCATGACCAAAACTGGATGCCGCAAGTGGTTTTGATGGCAAAAAACGCCTTTGTGTGGCTTGACCAGCTTTCGAAAAGGTACCAGCGTCCGATACGCACCCTCGCCGATATCCCTGAGAGCGAACTCGAGACTTTGGCGCACTGGGGTGTGACCGGCTTGTGGCTGATTGGTTTGTGGGAGCGCTCGCACGCCAGCAAGGAAATCAAGCACCGCATGGGCAACCCCGACGCGGTGGCGAGCGCCTACAGTCTGTGGGATTACCGCATTGCCGAGGCGCTTGGTGGAGACGCCGCGCTCGAGCACCTGAAGGCTCGAGCATGGCGTTACGGTATTCGTCTGGCTTCGGATATGGTGCCCAACCACATGGGCGTAGACAGCCGCTGGTTAGCAGAGCATCCCGATTGGTTTTTGCAGCGCTCGAGTCCGCCATATCCAAGCTACCGTTTTGAATCGCAGAACCTGAGCAGCGATAGCCGCATGCAGGTTTTTTTAGAGGATCACTACTACGATCACTCCGATGCGGCTGTGACCTTCAAGTATGTCGGGCGAGATGGGCGGGTGCGCTACATTTACCATGGCAACGACGGCACAAGTTTACCCTGGAACGACACCGCGCAACTCGATTACATGAACCCTGCGGCTCGAGAGGCAGTGATTCAGACTATTTTTCGCGTGGCACGGCAATTTCCAATTATTCGTTTCGATGCAGCGATGACCCTTGCCAAGCGCCATATCAAGCGTCTGTGGTACCCCGAGCCGGGTTCGGGCGAAGGGATTGCCTCGAGAGGCGAATACGCCATGACCAAGGAGCAATTCGATGCCCTGATGCCCCAAGAGTTTTGGCGCGAGGTGGTGGATCGTGCGGCGCTCGAGGTGCCCGATACCCTGCTTTTAGCCGAAGCGTTTTGGATGATGGAAGGTTATTTTGTGCGCACACTGGGGATGCATCGTGTGTACAACAGCGCATTCATGGTGATGCTGCGCGATGAGCGCAATAGAGAATACCGCGAGGTGATTCAAAATACGCTCGAGTTCGAGCCAGAAATCTTGAAGCGCTACGTGAATTTTTTGAGTAACCCCGACGAAAAAACCGCGCTCGAGCAGTTTGGAAAGTCCGACAAGTACTTTGGGGTCATGACCATGTGTGCCACCCTACCGGGGTTACCGATGCTCGGGCACGGGCAAATCGAGGGTTTGAGCGAAAAATACGGCATGGAATACCAGCGTGCCTACTACGACGAAAGCCCGGATTTTGGCTTTATGGCGCACCACAAAACCCAGATTTTCCCGCTGCTCAAAAAGCGCTACTTGTTTGCAGAAGTCGAGCACTTCGCGCTTTACGAAGTCGAACACGAGCACGTCTTTGCCTACTCGAACCGCGCCGGTACAGAGTGCGCCTTGGTGCTGTACAACAACTCGAGACATCAGGCGAATGTGAGGCTTAGCAAGTGTCTCTATGCGGGGCACAGCACGAATTTGCTCGAGGCGCTGCAGTTGCAAAACGAGCCAAACCGCTTTGCCATTTATCGCGATTTGGTCAGTGGCTTGGAGTATATCCGCAACACCGAGCATCTGGCGAACGACGGCTTTCAGCTTGAGCTTGGGGCGTATGGACGAGCGGTGTTGCTCGAATGGCGCGAGGTTTTGGATACCGACGGGCGCTATGCGCGCTTAGCAACGATGTTGGGCGGACGTGGGGTGGAACAGCTGAGTATCGCTGTGCAAGAACTGTACCTGGAAAAAGTTCTCGCTCCTTGGAACGATCTTGTAAATGCCCAAAATGCTCGAGCGCTCGTCGAGCCAAGCCCGCTTTTGTATGGACAGCTCGAAGCTAAAGCTAAAGCGCTTGTGGATGGCATCGAACTGCACACCGGTTTGGAATTGGCGGGCGCAATGTTTGCGGCGGGTTTGCGTCGAGCGCTCGAGCAAGTGAGCCTGAACGATCCTGAGACGGCGCTGGCGCACTTGGCGGTGGCAACCATCAATCGCTGCGCGGTTTTGCTCAAGCTCGAGGCACAAGCACTTTGCGATGATTGGCTGGTGCAGCGTCAGCTCGAGCGTGCGCTGCGTGAGTTCGGTATAGAGGGTGCGGTGCGCCGTGCTGCACAAGTGGTTTTACTCGCTGGAGTACAAGAAACTCTGGTCAAAGCGACTACCCGAGAAGAACTGCTCGAGTGCATTTGTGCCCATCCAAACGCCGTGAGCGCCTTGGGGCTAAATACCTTTGAAGCAAAGCGTTATGTCAATGCCGAAGCCTTCGTGGCGTGGATGATGCTTGCTAGGGCGCTTTTTCCGCAACAGTACTTGCTCGCTGCGTGTGAGCACGCGGTCATTCAAAATGGCTACAGCCTCGAGTTTGTAGCCCAAGAGCAGTCTGAACAGGTCATCAAGAGAGCGCCCAAGGCAGCAAAAAAGCAAACCAAAAAAGCGAAAACCAAAAAAGCGAAAATCAAAAAAGCGCCCAAGGCGCAGCTCGAGCTGGTTGTAGGGATTGGTCCAAAAATTGCACTGGCGCTGTCGGCGGCGGGTATCAGCAACTTGAGCCAGCTTGCGAACACAACAAACGCCGCGCTGCGTGCCGCACTCAGCACCGCAAATATTCGCCTTGCGCCTTCGCTCGAGACATGGATAGCCCAGGCAAAAGCCTTGTTGCAGGGGGAAGCGTCAAAAGCAAAGAAAAAATCCGCTGCGTCCAATAAAAAAAATGGAGCACCCGCGCCTTGACAAGAATTCTGTATCCCGAGCAACTCGAGCAAGCCGCCGCCATTCTTCAATCTGGGGGGGTGGTGGCTTTTCCCACAGAAACCGTTTATGGGTTGGGGGCAGACGGTATCAATCCCGTTGCTGTGCAAAAAATTTATCGCGCCAAAAATCGTCCCGCTTCCGACCCCTTGATTTTGCATCTCGAGCGACCCCTCGATTTTGCTGCCGTTGCTGACCTACGTGGGCGTGAAGCGCTGCTCGAGCGTTTAGCGCCGCTCATGCCCGGTGCGCTGACGCTGGTCTTGCCAAAACTGCCGCATATCCCGCTCGAGGTTACGGCGGGCGGTTCGAGTGTCGCTGTTCGAGTCCCCGCACACCCCTTGGCGCAGGCGCTGATTGCCGCTGTCGGCGTGCCGCTTGCGGCACCGAGCGCGAATCTGTTCTCGAGACCCTCGCCAACTTCGGCACAGATGGTCTTAGAGGACTTAGATGGGCGCATTGATGCTGTGCTTGACGGTGGTTCTTGCCCTATCGGACTCGAGAGCACGGTGCTTAGTCTGCTTGGCGCACCGACGCTGCTGCGCCCTGGAGGTGTAGTGCTTGAGCAGATTGAAGCGTGCATCGGTGAAGTGCTTTTGCCTTACGAAACGCTCAGCGAGCAACATATCCAGCCGGCACCCGGTATGTTGCTCAAGCACTACAGCCCTCGAGCGCAGATGCTGCTTGTATCTACGCCCAAGTTGCTGCTCGAGGTCGGGGCGCGTTACCAAGAACAGCGTTTGGGTTTGTTGTTGCCAAGCCAAAGCCTTGAGCACGTAAAACACCTGCGCGCCGAACGGTTTGACCTTGGTGCAGACGACTTGAGCATTGCAATGCGGCTCTTTGCTGGACTGCGTGCACTGGATGCTTTGGGCTGCACGCATATCCTTGCCCATAAATTTACCAACCGCGGTCTGGGAAGAGCGCTCAATGACCGCTTGTATCGTGCTGCTTCGGGCAAGGTGATAGGATAGACAGGGGCTTGACACCTGCTCTCAGGTCTTGTAGACCAGTTTTGTGTTCGCTATCTGAATCAGTACAAGCAGCAGCACCGAGGTGACGAGCAACATCAGGGCTAACTGATTGGCTTGCTCGAACTCGAGCGCTTGTACCAAGTCAAACAGATAAATCGAGGCGGTTTGGGTTTGCCCATTGATATTACCACCGATTAAAAGCACGACTCCAAATTCGCCAATGGTGTGGGCAAAACTCATGGCTGTTCCATTGAGAATGCCGTGTCGGGTCAGGGGTATCACGATGTAAATAATGGTTTGTAGGTGACTAAGCCCCAATGCCCGAGCGCCTTGAGCGTACTTGGAGTCTAGCCCCTCGAGCGCGCTCAGGTAGGGGTTGACAGCGAAGGGCAGGCTGTACAGTATCGAGCCAATTAACAGTCCGGGGTAACTGAACGCCAGTTGAATGCCAACCAATTGGGTGATGATTCCGTCACGACCCAGAGCAACCAAGAGGTAATACCCCAAAACTGTTGGTGGCAATACCAATGGCAAGTTGATTGCAGCCCTGATGATGGTTTTCAGCGGGCTTGGGCGCGAGGTGAGCCACAGCGCCAATGGGTACCCTAAAAAAAATAATACAGCACTTGTTGTGACCGACAAATTGAGCGTGAGCAACACGGCAGCCGGCAAACTCGTGCTCGACATCTAGCGTTCCTTTGGCAATTCAAAACCGTATTTTGCCAGCAATGCCCGAGCCTCTGCAGAGGCGATAAATGTCCAGAAACGACGCGTGTTTTTTCCCTCTTTGAGTATGACCATCTGCTGATCGAGGCGTTTGTGTGACTCGAGCGGAGCGAGCCAATACCTGCCGCCAAGCGCGGCAAAACTCGGTGCCTTCACGATGCTGAGTGCCAAAATCCCCGCATCTGCGGCGGTTTGGGCGTATTGGGCAGTCAGGGCGATGTTCTCGCCGTAGACAAACTTGTTGCGCAGCGCGTCGCTAAGCCCAAAAGTCTCGAGCAGGGTCAGCGCCGCTTCACCGTATGGTGCGTGTTGTGGGTTGGCGATGGCGATTTTGCGCACGCGTGGGTCGGTTAGGGCGCGTGGTCCGAGCTTGGTGATGTCGAGTGCAGAGGTCTTTGGCACCCATAGCACTAAGCGCCCGA
>JBKBVO010000117.1:0-7975 GCA_046289535.1 Deinococcales bacterium
ACACAAGCCATACAATAAACCCATTTGATTTTCTAAATCGGCAGCGTGAATCGAGGCTGGAGCATTACCTAGGGCGGCTTGGGCACATTCCAAATCGGATAGCGCTAAACTAAACTGCCCTCGAGACAAGTAAATCGGTGCTCGAGCAAGCCATACGGATATTCGTTGTTGGGTTTGAACTTCTGGATGTGTCAAGACCGCACTTAAAGTGCTTAGGGCATCGCTGTATTGCCCGCGTGTCCACAAAATAATCCCCAAAGCCAATTCTGCTTGTAAGCGCTTGAAGCCCTCAAAGGTTTGTATGGCGATTTGTGCTGCATGAAGCGCTTCACGAGTTTTGCCCGTTATCCAAGAAATAAGTGCTCGACCCAAATGCGCTTCGCCACTCCAGGGAATAGTATTTTCAAAAGCGGCAACAGCTCTGCCCACATCACCTAAAATAAGTTCTGCCCAGCCCAAGATTGCCAAAGCGCGCAAACGATGGTCAAAATCCAGTGCATGCTGTAGTGGGATCAATATTGCTTTGGCTTCAAGCACTTTACCCTGCATTAAATAGGCTTCGCTTAAAACCAAACTGGCACGGTGTTCGAGCACAGGTTCCGCCAAACGCTTTGCCGATAAAACTGCCACTTGGCTTTCGCGTTCGGCACTTTGGTATTGCTTCTCGAGCAACAGCGTTTCGGCACAAACTACGCGCCAGCGCACTTCCACCGATTGTTCGAGTGGTTGTAGCTCCAAACCACTCAGCAATTCCATGGCACGGCGTGGCTCGAGTTGCTCGAGTGCCACCTCGGCGGCACGCACCAAATAGGGTGCAGCCGAACGCAAATCAGACGCTTCTCGATAGTGCATCGCAATGCGGTTGGGTTCGGCAGCTTGAGTTTCCAGAACCCGAGCTGCACGCCGATGCAAGGCGCGACGCACCGCTTCAGGCAAAAAGGACAGCGCCACTTGACGCAGGGCATCATGCAAAAACACGCCTCCCTCGCCGAGCATATGGCTTTGTTGTGCTTCGGCTAATGCCTGTGCAACTTCGAGTTCATCAGCGCGCAAGGTGTTCGAAACCAAGAACGCATCGGCGGAATCGAGCAGCGCAACCACACCCAAAACACGCCTCGCCAACGGAGTTAAGCGCTCCAAACGACGACGCAATAACGCTCCAATTCGCTCTGGCGGTTCTAACTCGCCAACGCGCTCCCACGTTTCGTCTAATTGCCCTGTCTCGAGCAAGTGCTTTAGGGTTTCAACCACAAAAAGCGGGTTCCCGCCAGTCACACGCAGCAGATCCGCCCCTAGAGCGACAGCGCGGCGATCTATTCCACCTAAAAGTTCCTCTATCTCGGGCAAACCCAAAGGCTCGAGTTCGATCCGATGAGCAGACCCAGATGCGATTAGCTGAGAGCACAAATCTAAAACCGCCCTGTCGGCTTCAAGTGGCTGATACGCCGCCAATACAGCAACCCCCAAAGGCAATAAGCGCGGGGTGGCATAACTGAGCCATTCGAGCGTAGCACGGTCTGCCCAATGCAAATCATCTAAAATCAGCATTCCATTGGGTGCTACAGTCGAAATCGCGTATTGTGTAAAGGATTCTAAGACTCTGGCTCGGGTCTCGAGCAATTCTCCGCTTTGCTCAAACGAACGGTACAACACCCCTTCGTCGCGCAATTCTGGTACCAAACGCGCTAACTCAGAACGCCAAACCTCGGGCATCGAAGTGCGTTGCCCCATGTGTTTTTCGAAATTAACATGGTCGCGCACGGCTTGAATTAGCGCAGAAAAAGGAATGCTTTTTTCACTTTCACGACAGCGCATCTCGAGCACTTTTGCACCCAAAGCAGAGCGTGAAGCTGCTAATTCGGAGAGCAAACGGGTTTTTCCACTACCCATTTCCCCCGCAATAAACACCGCCTTGCCTTTAGTTACCCCACTTACCAGCGCTTGCCATACTCTCGAACCTGCCAGTTTAGGCGGACGCAGAACCGCCATTGGGATGCGGCGCAACCCAGAACTCTTGGGTTTTGGCAAACGCCCTTGCTCGATTGCCTCGAGCAAGACACTGGTTTCGGTCTCGGGCATAACGCCAAGTTCTTCACGTAAAACACGGCGTAATTCTGCAATTCCCGCACGCACCGCTGCACGGTCATCCGCCAAATACGACAAGCGAATGTAGTCACGGTGCAGGGCTTCGGATAAATAATCGAGCGCCAGCGCGCGTCGGGCTGCAAGCATCGCCTCGCGCCATTGGTTACTCGCAGAAAAGCGCCGTACTTCGGCTTCCAAAAATGCACTGCGCTTATCGCGCAACAGTGCCCGTGCTCCCTCGAGCCAATTTTCAAACTCGAGCGAATCAACATTTAGACCTGCCGCAAATTCACCTTCGAGGACATTAAAGTCACCGACATCGTGCCCTACACTCAACCAAACATTATGGCGGTCATTTTCTACAATATTGCCATTTTGGTTAATCCGATAAATTTCTTGGCGCAGACTGGCGCGAGCACGCTCTTCGTCGGTATCTGCCCAAAGCAGCGAGGCAATTGTGCTCCTTGTACTGATTCCTTCGAGCGCTATGTACGCGAGTAATGCCATCGAACGCTTACCCAAGGGTACGGGCATACCGTCACGCTCGAGAACACAAGCGCCGACCAATCGAAGCACAAAACCCACGCAGCACATTCTAGCGCTTCACAGCTTCAAGCAGCAAACACTTCAAGTGCTGCCAGCACAGTATTGGCATGCGCCACAATTGTTGTCTCGAGCTTTTTGTTATAGCCCCCTGCCATCAGGCTAACAACAGGAAAATTATTCTTGCGACAAAACCCAAAAACGCAAGCGTCTCGAGCCATAGCTCCTTCTAAACTTAAAGCAAAGCGTCCGAATTGGTCGTTTGCAAGCACATCCACACCCGCCAAGTAAAAAATTAGCTGCGGACAAAAGTCCTGCACCACAGGTAAAACTCGTGTCTCGAGCAGTGCTAGATACTCGTGGTCGGGCACCCCATCAAGCAGCCCAAGATCGAGGCTTGAGCGTTCTTTACGAAACGGATAATTGCGCTCCCCGTGCACGGATAAAGTAAAAACCTTGGGGTTATCCGCAAAAATAAAAGCGGTGCCATTACCTTGGTGAACATCTAAATCCAACACCAACGCGCGCTCGAGTTGCAGCACTTCAATCGCTATGGCAACATCATTGAGGACGCAAAAACCCTCACCGTGGTCTGGGTAGGCATGGTGTGTACCGCCTGCTAGATTGATACCTAAACCACAACGAAGCGCGTCTTGTGCTGCCAAAAACGTACCACCAGCAGCACGCAAGGCTCGTTCAACCATTTGTTCAGACCACGGAAAACCCAGCAAACGGGTTTCTTTACTCGAGAGCGTACCAAAGCGCAATTTTTTGAGGTATTCAGGCTGGTGCACCGCTTCGACATGGTGCCAATCCATGCGTGCCGGCTCGAGAATACAAAGCCCTCGCTGCTCGAGTAAATTGCGCACACCAGCATATTTCTGCATTGGAAATTTGTGTCCATCAGGTAGTGGCATTGCATAGCCACTGCTCGAGTACGCCCTTATTTGCGACTCATGCGCCATAGCCATGCCCCTAAGAAGTTAAACAGCAAAGTAATGAGCAGCATATTCCAATCTAAGCCCATACCTCTGGAAAGACTCGAGCCAAGCAGAAAAATCACCATTAAATCCATGAGCAACAAAACCGCTAAAATCAGCATTGAGATCCACATCTTCACAGTGTACCCGAGCTATGCCAGTCTTTTGCGCTGTGGCTGGTTATTCGGTTTTTTCAGACATTTCTATTTGATTTTTGCTAATTCTTCGTACAAAAAAATACTTGTTTGAATTCCCTTCTCAAAGCACTCGAGCGTAAAGCGCTCATTGGGTCCGTGTGCGCCATCGTCGGGCAATCCGTAATCCACAAGCAGCACAGGTGCGTTTAAGACCTCGCGGAAGACCGCCACCACAGGAATGGTGCCGCCCGTGCGTACAAACGAGGGATTTGTAGTGGGGTAAGCGCGGCGCAAAGCAGCCAATGCCGCTTGTGCCGCAGGGCTACTCGAGTCCACCAAAGCGGGTTGTCCGGTGTGCAGTTTTTTCACCTCGACCCGCACTCCAGGCAACTCGAGCGACAAGATATAATCGCGCAATTGCGCAAAAACTTGCTCTGGGTCTTGATCTGGCACGAGACGCAACGAAATTTTTGCACCAGCTTTGGCAGGTAAAACAGTTTTTTGCCCCTCGCCACTAAAGCCACCCCAAATGCCGTTAATCTCGAGCGTTGGACGCGCCCAGAGGCGCTCGAGCACACTGTATCCAGGCTCGCCAGGCAGTGCATCCACGCCAACTGATTTCATCAGTTGAGCTTCGTCGAACGGTAGCTTGCGCCAAGCCTCGAGTTCTATTTCTGGAACAGCACGCACCGCATCATAAATATGCGGCACCAAAATTTTGCCGTTGCCATCACGAAGGCTCTGAATTATCTGCGCTAACGCCTGAATTGGATTTGCCACCGCACCGCCGTACCCACCCGAATGCAAATCTCGTTTTGCTCCCTGCACATGCACTTCGAGATAGCACAACCCGCGCAGACCTGTGGTGAGGGTTGGTACACCCGGCGCAAACATCGATCCATCAGAAATCACCACTACATCACAAGCAAGTCGAGGCGCATTCTCTTGCACAAAAGGTTTTAGGTGAGGACTTCCGATTTCCTCTTCACCTTCGATAAGAATTTTTAAATTGACGGGCAATTTACCATTGTTGTTGAGGTGGTGCTCGAGCGCCGCAACGTGCGCCCATACCTGACCCTTGTCATCGGTACTACCGCGTGCATAAATCGCACCATCGCGGATATCAGGAGCAAATGGTGCTGTTGCCCATTCGTTCTCTGGGTCTGCGGGCTGAACATCGTAATGTCCATAAAGCAACACCGTTGGCGCGTCCCTTGCTTGGAGGTGCTGTGCAAAAACCACAGGGTGTCCTGCTGTCTCGAGGATTGATGACTGAAAACCAAGCGATTCTAGCTTTTGATGTAAAAATTCTGCAGCACGCCTTGTGTCGGCATTGTGTGTAGAAAGCGTGCTAATGCTGGGTATCGCCAACCACTCGAGCAATTCTTGTTGTGCCTTTTGCATAAGACATAGTCTACTGCACCACAAGCAACAAAAAAAGCCGCACAAAACAAACCTAAATAATCGCACCTAAGTGGTGATATGGCTTCCACAGCACTTGCACTACAAACCCTTTGCGTGATAAAACACTGCCATGCGTTTCCGTTCGCCATTCTTTGCTTATTTTTTTACCCCGGCACCGGCGGCTCGAGGGACGTAAATTTTATTTGTGCAACCCCTAAAGCCCGCCGAACAAAGGCGGGCTTTTTGTGGTCAAAGAAAGGAACCCATGCCCCACCGTACAGATGACCTGAGAATCCGTGAAATCAAAGAGCTTGCCCCCCCAACCCATCTGTTGCGCGAATTTCCCGTCAGCGAAAAAGCGAGCAATACGGTATTTGCTAGCCGTCAAGCCTTACATCGCATTCTACACGGCATGGACGACCGCCTGATGGTTGTTGTCGGACCTTGCTCGATTCACGACACCAAAGCCGCACACGAGTACGCCCAAAAGCTTCTCAAAGTCAGAAAATACTTGCAAAACGAACTCGAGATTATTATGCGTGTCTACTTCGAAAAACCCCGCACCACCGTTGGTTGGAAAGGTTTAATTAACGACCCCAATCTCGATGGCAGCTTTGATATCAATACCGGTTTGCGCACCGCTCGAGAACTGCTGTTGAACATTAACGAAATGGGTATGCCTGCTGCTACGGAGTACCTTGACACCATCAGTCCGCAATACATTGCCGACCTGATTGCTTGGGGCGCTATTGGTGCGCGCACCACCGAAAGCCAAGTACACCGCGAACTCGCGAGCGGTCTGAGTTGTCCTGTGGGGTTCAAGAACGGCACCGATGGCAATATCAAAATTGCTGTAGACGCGATTAAAGCCTCGAGTCAGCCACATTATTTTTTAAGCGTGACCAAAGGTGGACACAGCGCAATTGTGTCTACAACCGGTAACGAAGACTGCCACATCATTTTACGCGGTGGAAAACAACCCAATTACGATGCTCCAAGCGTTGAAGCTGCAAGCTCGGAGATTGCCAAGGCAGGCCTAGCAGCCCGCTTGATGATTGACTGCTCGCATGGGAACTCGAGTAAAAAGCACGAAAATCAGATACCTGTTGCCGCCGACATTGGCAATCAAATTGCAAACGGAGACACGCGAATTATTGGTGTCATGCTCGAGAGCCACCTAAAGGCGGGCAGGCAAGACCTCATTCCCAATCAAACACCTAAATATGGAATTTCGGTTACAGATGCTTGTATAGGTTGGGAAGAGACAGTGGGGGTCTTAGAGGGTCTTGCAAGAAGCGTGCAATCGCGCAGAATCAAACAAGCTACGGGTGCAAAGTAATTTATTTCTTTTTACTGCGTTTTTTGGCAGCAAAGGACTCGTTCCAAGCCAAAATCTGTGCAAAAATCGCCTCGAGCGCCTCGCCTTTTTCGGTCAGGCTATATTCGACACGTGGGGGCACTTCAGGATAGGCAATACGCTTAACAATGTTGTGCTCCTCGAGTTCTTTCAGGCGTTCAGACAGTGTGCGTGGACTAACCTTGAGCACTTTTTCAAGTGTGGTAAAGCGGGTTGAACCTTTTTGTAAAGTCTCGAGAATTAAATATGTACCTTTGCGCCCAATAACGTGTAAAACCGTTTCGGTTACTGAAATTTGTCTTTTCACAAAAGCACTCTACACCCCTATACATGACAATACTCTTAATACTTTTGGTTTGGGAAACAGCTTAAACACTTTTAGAGTATTATCGGCGATGTGCGCGTGTATTGGCTAATGCTTGATGGGGTTGGCGTGCAAGAAGGTTTTATTGCACAAAGCAACCCCGCTGCTGGTCTCGAGCTACCAACCTTGCAAAAACTTGGAATTACATTGTGCAAAAATCACACCGAAACCGACTTTTTTGTGCAACCACTGGACGCAAACTTAGGAATTGATGGTTTACCGCAAAGCGGTACAGGTCAAACCACCATTTTGACCGGAATCAATGCCTCGGCAAAACTCGGTTTTCATTACGGACCTTGGGTCAGTCCGAGCCTACGCCCACTCTTAGAAGACAATATCCTTAAAAAAATAAAAAGTGTGCGCCTTGCAAATAACTATCCAGAACAGTATTTAGCCGCTCTTACGAGCAAGAAAACCCGTCTCAATGCTATTGCTTCTGCAGCACTCTCGGCGGGTGCAGAACTCGAGGGACACCAAGGAATTGGTATAGCCCCGATGCTACACCTACCCAATCAAGCTCCAGATAACCTTCAGATTCGGCGTTGGGCACAAGATTTTATGGCTTCAAAAAGCAAGGTCACTATCTTTGACCAGTGGTGGACAGATCACCTCGGGCACAGCATGGACACCTTGGCAGCAAAAGCATTTTTAGAGCGTCTCGAGCAATTTTGTGCTGCATGTTTAGAGTTCCGAGCGCCAGATGCTCTATTTTTGGTCACTTCCGACCACGGCAATTTTGAAGACCTGACCACAAAATCTCACACCAGAAACCCTGTACCTTTAGCGGTGGTTGGCAACGGAGCTGAACACTTTATGAACGCAAAAAGTTTAACTGACATTGCACCCGCACTCGAGAAATTATTTTTTGGCAGTGCGAACAAATAAATTCACTTTTCTTTCGCCATAGAACATGTAAATATTGTACGCACAGACAAACCACACCACCCGAGTCTGGGGCACCAGAGGTCTGCTGACACATCCATGAAATTTTAACTCTAACCTTCTGTCGAGAAAAAAGGTTTTGCTTTCTGTGTTTTTGGAGAGGTGATATATAATTCAAAAACCATAGAAATTGATAATCAAAAAATAGACTTGCTTTCGTATA
>JBKBVO010000118.1:0-7955 GCA_046289535.1 Deinococcales bacterium
GAGACCTTCTTGCCCTAAGGATTTCAAGTAAAAATTGAGCGTTCCTGTAGCTAATCCACCTGAAACGCGCAATAGGAACGTACCAAGCAGTACCACAACCGCCCCGAACAGCAAAACCCGAGGCTCGAGACGACCATGCGAAGCAGAGGCGGCGGGCATTTCCATGTATGTAGTAGAGTCTAACAAAACTCAGCAGAGTCAAAATGGTAATCCTCATCTGGTTGGGGCGTTTTTCTCACCCGAAATTCGTTAGACTCCTGACTCGAGCAAAGTGCTCACCTTCAGGGTCGGGTGAAATTCCCAATCGGCGGTGAATGCCTTCGGGTAAACAGTCCGCGAGCTTCGAAAATGTTCTTCGAGGCAGAGTGCAGTGAAAAGCTGCCACCGACAGTCATAGTCTGGATGAAAGAAGGGGAAATAATGAAAAAGTTGTTGGCAGGATTTGGTGCAGGTGCGTTGTTGTTTGGCTTGGCGAGCGTCTCGAGTGCGCAGACGAATCTTCAAACTGTGCGAATTGGCTTGGGCTATATCCCCGATGTGCAATTTGCGCCGTTTTACACTGCCCAAGAAGCGGGGCTTTATCGCAATAAGGGCTTAAATGTAACCTTTCAGCACGGTTTTACTTCGGAGTTGTACCCGCTTTTGGTGGCAGGGAAGCTTGATTTTGTCGTTGGCGATGCCGAGGATGTGATTTTACTGCGCGCCAAAGACCCCAAAGCCGCCCCGCTGAAATACGTGATGGCGCTGTATCAAGCCACACCGAACGCGATTTTGTCGAAGCGTGAATCCAATATTCGCAAATTTGCCGACCTCAAGGGCAAGCGTATTGGTGTGCCAGGTAAATTTGGCAGCTCTTGGACCAGCTTACAGGCGGTGCTGGCGGGTGCAAACCTGACCGAAAAGGATGTCACCATCCTCGAGACAGGCTGGACACAACTCGAGGCGTTAACTGCAAACCGCGTAGATGCAGTGATGGGCTATATCAATAACGAAGCGATTGTTGCCGAAAGTCGGGGTATTAAGCTCAATATCTTGGTGGCGGCACTGGTTAATAAAAGCCCCTCTAACGGCGTAATTATGGTGGATGGCGCAATCGCGTCTAACATCGCTAGGTCTTTTTTGGAGGCTTCGCAATTGGGTATGAAATCCACTATCGAAAATAGCAAGCAAGCCTTTGAGTATGCAAAAAAGTATGTCCCAAACATGACCGCAGACCGCCAAAAAGTGTTGGATGCGAGTATCAAGTTTTATCAATCCAACTTCTCAAAAGCCAAAGGGCAGGGTTTGGGCTTTTCTAACCCCAACAACTGGGAATATGCTTTTTCCCTATTTAAGTCTTTGGGGCGCATAGACAAAGCCACCAAATACAAGCGCTCGGACTTTATGACCAACGCGCTTTTAACACAAAATATTCAGGTTGCAGCGAAGTAAAAACTAAACAGCGTGGATACCGCCTAGGTACCCACGCTGTTTTCTGCCTTATTTAAGTTCAAGCACCTTGTATTTAAGCTGCCCTTTTGCACCGTCTACCACAAAGACCTCGTTCTTTTTACGCCCAAAGAGCTTTTGCCCCAAGGGAGAATCGTCTGAAACTTTACGAATCGTGCCACCTGGCACGCTGGCTTCCACTCCGGATACAAGTTGCACCTCGAGTTCTTTGCCAGATTTTTCTTCGCGCAACTTAATAACCGTGCCAAAGCCAATGGTCTTGCCGCCTTCTGCAGCCTCCAAAACAATGGCCCGAGCCAGGGTATCCTCGAGTTCATCTATGCGAGCTTCGATGTTCATTTTTTCGCGCTTAGCCTCTTCTAAGCCGGAACCATCGTAGTCATCCGAGTCCTCCATCTGCTCTTGGAGGATAGCGGTCGCCTCAACGAGGCGCTGATGCTCGAGTTCGAGTTGTTTCTGCAGGCGCTCAAAGCCTTCTTTGGTGAGTTTGATTTCGCGGGACATAATCTCCTCTTGACGCAGCGTTTAGACGGGATGGGACATCGCCCCTTGTCAGATGTTGCTTCGTTCGTGTACACTCTCGAGGTTGCCTATTTTTAGGCTGTAAGTAGTGAACGCGCCAAAGATTATAACACCTAACTTCAGGTGGTCAATAATTGGTGTGGTCCGCCTACGCGAAAGGACGTTATGACAATTAACCGTGGAGCCATTCTTAAAGCTGTTGAGCAGTCGCACTTGCGCTCGGATATCCCTGATTTCCAACCTGGTGATACTATCCGTGTGGACTACAAAGTAGCCGAAGGTAATCGCACCCGTGTACAGGGTTTCGAGGGTGTTTGCATCGCCATCAACGGCAGAGCCACTAGCAAGTCCTTTACCGTGCGTAAAGTTGCTTTTAACGAAGGTGTGGAGCGTATCTTCCCATTCAATACCCCGCTCATTGATAAAATCACTGTCATTGAGCGCGGCAAGGTGCGCCGTGCGAAGTTGTATTACCTTCGCAAGTTGCGCGGTAAGGCAAGCAAGATTAAAGCCGACCGCGGGCGTATGCAAAAAGCCAGTGAATCCTCTAAAACTCCAGCAGAGTAAGTGTCACAAAAACTGCTAAGCAATGTGTGTTTGGCAGTTTTTTTATGGCTCGAGCAGTGGGTTTACGCTTTTGCTTTTGTCGCGGCAAGACGTCAATGCACTGTGGGTAAGTCCAGCAGTACGTTTTAACCGAGTGTAACACTGTTGCTTTTGAGTTTGGCGAATGCTGGCTCGAGTTTGATGGTATTGGCGTTGCTACAATAGGCGGTAAACTAAAACTGTGAAACGCTTTATCGAAGTGCACGAAATCCCCAATGGCGCTATTTTGCTCGACACCCGCTCCAAAGCCCAGTATCTTGCGGGGCATCTCCGAGGGGCGCGGCATGGTGAGTTTTTAGAAAAATTTATTATCCGCAATGCCGAACAGCTTGAATTTTTTCACCGAGCGCTCGAGGCATGGGTGCGCAGTTTAGGTTTAATTGGGCATGAGCATGTTGTAACCTACGATTCCGGACGCGATACCCGAGCCTCCAGAGCTGCTTGGGCACTCGAGTACGCCGGCTTTCGGGTACAGGTTTTGCGTCAAGGACTCTCTGGTGACGTAAGCACTGAGTTTCCGCAAATTAGCCCAAGTTCATTTGTTTTGCGCCCACAGCGCTACCTGCTTGCCACCGTCGAGCAGATTTTGGCAGGTGGGGTGCTGGTGCTAGATACGCGAGATGCGCTCGAGTTTTCGGGGCAGAAACTCGCACCAGGTGCAACACGCGGCGGGCACATCGCTGGAGCACAAAATTTAGATTGGCAAACCCTTGCGGACGAACAGGGTATCAAAGACGCTGCGGCGCTAGACGCGTTGCTCGAGAAACTACCCAGAGACCAAAAAATTGTGGTGCATTGCCAGTCTGGAGCACGCTCGAGTGTGGTTTACCATGCGCTGATGGAGCGGGGGTATGATGTTGCGAATTATTTGGGCAGTATGAACGAGTGGGCAGCAGACGAAAATTTACCACTCGAGAAATCTTAATCGAACACTCATCATACAACAGAAGACTGACAACAGATGGCAAAGATTCGTTTATTGGTGCTGTGTGGTGGACAATCCGAAGAACACGAAGTCAGCTTATCCAGCGCTAAGAGCGTGTTAAGCGCCCTCCCTAAAGACCGCTTTGAAGTTACGCCGGTGGTGATTACACGCGAGGGCAAGTGGTTGCCGCCCTCGCAGACACCTGCGGCACTCGAGCGTGGCAGTGCTCCAAGCGGTGGCGAGATAATACTGGCGCAGGCGAGTAGCGCCTTGGGCTTTGATGCGGTGTTTCCACTTTTGCATGGTCCGATGGGTGAGGACGGCACAATTCAGGGGCTGTTGCGTTTGGCTGGGATTCCTTTTGTTGGGTCGTCTGTGCTGGCAAGCAGCGTGTGCATGGACAAAATCATGATGAAAAGTGTTTTGGCAGCGCATCGCATCGCCCAAGTGGCATACCAAGCTGTATCCAAAGCGGAATTCAGCAATCCCGACGTGGTGCTCGAGCGTTTACAAAGCTTGGGTTTTCCAGTATTTGTAAAACCTGCCAACCTTGGCTCGAGTGTGGGGATTTCTAAAGCCAAAAATATCGAAGAATTGCGCGTTGCATTGCGGCTGGCATTTGAATTTGACCGCCGTGTGATTGTCGAGGCATCGGCTGGTAGCAAACCCAGAGAACTCGAGGTGGCGATTTTGGGCAATGATCACCCCAAAGCTAGCGTGGTGGGTGAACTGACCTTTGCCTCGGAGTTTTACGACTACGAAACCAAATACACCGATGGTAAAGCCCAAATGCACATTCCCGCCGATATACCACCCGAGGTGGCAGCACAAGTACAACAGCTCGCGCTCCAAGCCTTTAGTGCCCTCGATTGTGCAGGGCTAGCACGCATAGACTTTTTTTATCTCGAGACCGGCGAGGTCTACCTAAATGAATTAAACACCATGCCAGGTTTTACCAAAACCAGTATGTACCCCAAGCTCTGGGAAGCAACTGGTATCGGCTACGCCGAATTGGTCTCGAAGTTGGTGGAATTGGCACTCGAGCGAGACTGATTTTACCCCACTCTACAATTTGGTTTTACACCCTTGTAGTACAAGCGATATGGCTCGGGTATAAGTCCCCTCGAAAGCAATAAAAAATACGACCGTCTCGAGCCAAGAAGCCCTCAAGATGTTGGGTCTAGCTGGTGCAGTGCACGAGCGCAAACGCGCAAAGCCATCTGATAGCTGATAGCTGGGGTAATATCCTGTTTCGGGCTGTAGCTCAAGTGGTATCAGAGCCGCAGCCTTTTGATACGGCTGGTTGCGGGTTTGAGTCCTGGTTGCCCCGATTAGAACCTTAAATCCCAGAGTGCGCCAAGTGCTTTGGAAAGTTCCCATTCGCGTACCAGCACTACATCGGTTTTAAAGGTGCTATAAGCCATAATGCTCACACCAGCCTGCGCCAATGCACTAGTCAGTTTTGCCATAACGCCAACTGTCTCGAGTGGAAAATCTTGGGAAAGGCGAATAGCACGGTAATTGCGATTGGCTTTGGCTTCTGGGTGGTGATGCGCAATACCCTGCCAAGTCTGTGCTTCGAGAATCAGGGTGATTTCTTGTGGGTCGGCAATCAGCACACGCAAAGCACCCGTGCTAGGCAAAGAAACAGGAGTCCCTGGCAAGAGTGAAACAATCACGTACTCACCTTCTAAAAGATCGAAAATACCGTTTCCACGCACTCGCAATTCGCTGTGTACCGTAGCCACACTCATAGTGGCATTCTAGCGGGTTCTAGCTACTCCATACAAACAAAGTACAGATTTAATCGCCGTCGAAATCGGGCATTTGGTAACTGCCTGCTTGCTGACGCTGTAGCTCTTCGGCGTGGCGCTGCTTTTCTTGGGCAAGGTGCTTATCTAAACGCGCTTGGTCAATCAAATCGGTGCCTATTTCGAGCTTGCCCGTTGCCATTTCGCGTATGGCAACAGTAATCAGATTGCGCGTATTTGAGCGCTGCTCAGGTGGAATTACAGCGTGTACACCGCTTTTTAGTTGTAATGCGCGCTTGGCGATAGCCACGCTGAGTTTATACTTGCTATCCGTTTGGGACAGGAGTTTATCAATATTTTTTTCGCTCATGGGTATCCTTGCTCGAGAATTTCTCGAAAAACCTTAGAAGTCTACTCGAGAAACCGTCTCTTGCATAGGGGCAGTTGTTTTAAGCCCTGTCACGCTGCTGTCACGTTAATGCTTTAAAATGAAAAACCAATCGAGTCTGGACTCGAGCAAAGGAGAGTTCAATGGATATTTTTGGGAAAATCCTCGGGCAATTTATAGATATTATCGAGTGGTTAGACAACAGCAACGATACGCTGGTTTACCGCTTTCCACGCCAAGGCAACGAAATCAAAACAGGTGCGAAATTGGTGGTGCGCCCCGGGCAATTGGCGGTATTTGTCAACGAGGGGCAAGTACAGCAAGCAAGTTCGGAAACCAATAAAGGAATCGCCGATGCCTTTGGACCTGGCACGTACGAGCTGACCACCAAGAACTTGCCAATTTTGACCACACTCCAAGGCTGGAAATACGGCTTTAACAGTCCCTTCAAAGCCGAGGTCTACTTTTTTAGCACCCGAATTTTTACAGGACAAAAGTGGGGAACTCCCAACCCAATCATGCTGCGTGACCCTGAACTTGGACCGGTGCGCCTGCGCGCCTTTGGAAGCTACGCATTGCGTATTGTAGACCCACGCAAAATGCTTGAGCAATTGGTCGGCACTGACGGGCGCTTCGAGATCGAAGAAGTAGACGAACAACTCCGTGCCCTCTTGGTCTCGAGATTCGCTGCATGGGCGGGTAAATCAAACATGAGCGTCTTTGATTTTGCCGCTAATTACCCACAGATGGGCGAATCCTTAAAAGAAGCCCTGCACAAAGATTTTGACGACTACGGCTTGGGACTCGAGGCAGTCTTGATTGAAAATGTCACCCTCCCCGAAGAAGTCGAGAAAGCCTTGGATAAGCGCACCCAAATGGGCGTGATTGGCGATTTGGGCAAGTATACCCAATTCCAAGCTGCAAACGCACTCGAGGCAAGCGCCAACAACCCGAGCGGGGCAGGAGCCGCTGCCTTTTTGAACGCAGGTGTTGGTCTAGCGGTCGGGCAGCAAATGGCACAAAATCTCCAACCTCAATCCCAAGCTCCCGTTGCCCCACCACCCCTGCCCAATGCAGCCCAATGGTTTGTTGGCATCGGCGGACAGCAGCAAGGACCCTTTGATGCTGTCATGCTCGCTAATATGGCACAATCTGGGCAACTGACCAGGGATACCTTGGTGTGGAAAAATGGAATGGCGGGCTGGGTGGCTGCAGGCACTGTTGGCGAAATCGCCAGCATTTTTGCCCAAGTACCACCGCCACTACCGCAATAAGCAAGTACCACCGCCACTACTGCAATAAGTAAGCGAAGTTGCACCACGCTCACAAAAGCTAATGCTCGAGCAACGCGTGTTTTGAGTTGTCGTTCGAGCAGGCAAAAAACCGTGATACAAAAAGAAAGCCTGGTAGCTCGAGACTTACCTATGGAACAACGTTTTGAAATGATTTGGGATTGTCGCTACTGCGGCAATAAAAAGATGCTGGCGCGTACCCACCGTCACTGTACGAGTTGTGGTGCGCCCCAAGACCCCACATGGCGGTATTTTCCGTCCGAACATGAAGCCGTAGAAGTGCTAGACAAAACCGTTGTTGGCGCAGATGTTATCTGTCCTGCTTGCAAAAGCCCGAATGCCAAAGATGCTGATTTCTGTCGTAATTGTGCCGCACCGCTCTCTGAGGCTGCTACGGTCAAAACCCTCGGCGAGCAGTCTAGGGGCGACGGGCAGAGTTTTATGCAAGAAGACCTTGCTGCACGTCGTCAAGCCGAAAAACTTGCAGCGCGTGGTGAAGCGCCGCCCTCTCGAGCTAACCAAGGTAACTGGACGTGGTTGATTGCCGTTGTGGTGCTGTTGGTTGCCGGAGTGTGGTGGCTGACCCGTACCCGCGAAGCAACAGTCAGTGTAGTGGGGCATAGCTGGCAGCGCGAAATTCGCATTGAACAGTTTGCACCCGTACCCGCTAGCGCTTGGTGTGAATCGGTGCCAATGGGGGCGTACAACATTCGTCAATACCGCGATGTGCGTTCCACACGCCAAGTTGCCGATGGACAAAGCTGCCGCACGGTGCGGCGTGACAACGGTGATGGTACATATTCACAACGTCGTGAGTGCCAAACCAAATACCGCTCTGAGCCGATTTATGGCAATCGTTGCGATTTTGTGGTTAACACATGGCGTTATGCCAGAAGTGCGACCTCGAGCGGTGATGGTCTCGAGTCGCCTGTGTTTTGGGCGGTCACCAACTTGCGTACTGGCGGTGTTTTGGGTGCCGAACGCGAGGCGGGGCGCAGTGAAAAATACACGCTGCAATTTTC
>JBKBVO010000119.1:0-7893 GCA_046289535.1 Deinococcales bacterium
TGAAGTTATTCATGAAGTTAGCCCTGGTAGTAACACCTCCAGTATAGGATAGGCTGCGAATCGCACTACTATTGAACAGCCCGAATCAGTTTAGCAAACTCATCCAAAAGCAGTGGCTCGGAAATCGGTCCGGTGATTAATCGGTCTGGACGCAGGTCATAGCGCACCAATCTGGTGATATTGCTCTTTTTAAGCAATGTCATAATTCGGTCTTTGCGTGCTGTAGGCGCTACAGCACTCATCAAAACCATTGCAATATTGGCACGTTGCAATGGCAACGACTCGAGCGAAATTTTATCGATGTTAGAGTCCTTGGAAACACCGACCACCTCGAAACCCAAACTACCCAATTGCCGCCCTGTATCCGACATTGGTCCACCACGAAACAGTGCATCTGTAGTGACAAAAAAGATATTCATGCGCTTGCCTTTTGCGACTACGCCCTGAACCAAAGGTTTATTGATATTCACGCTGCGCTCGAGATTGCGCTTGACTTCCTGTGCCTGACGTTGGCGACTGGTAGCCGTTGCCAGTGCCTCGAGCGCACGGGCAGAAACCCCAGCACTCGAGAAGTTAAAGGCTAAAACAGGCGCGATATCATCCAGCTTTGTGTTCAGTTCAGCAAAGCGTGAATCGGAAACAATCAAGTCAGGGTCAAGCGTACGAATAGCATCAAGCGATGGATCCGATGGCGAGCCAACCAATACGGGCATGGTTTTGATCAACTTGCTGTACATCGGCAAAGCCGAAATAGGTTTGCCTATCTCGGCATTTTCGGGAATGTACGGGGGCACGCTCCCATAGCCCACAGGCTGAATTCCCAAAGAGAGCGCTACCTCGAGCGAAATCGCACCAAGTACAACAATTTTTCCGGCTCGGCTACTCAAGCGTGTTTCGCCTGCATCGTGTTTGACCACCACAGGATATGCAGTTTGCGCCAAGCCTGCCACGCCCACCGCCAAAGAAAAAAATATTGCCGACGTGAAAAATTTCATGTTTAGGACTATACCATCCCCAACAGCCACATGTTTAGGGTTCGGCAATCCAACGCGGAGGTCTAAGTTTGTTAAACGTCACCTCGAGACCGGGCTGAAGCTCGAGTCCAAGCGCTGTGTAGTCCAGCTCTAAACCATGTGGCAAATACAGCTCCGAAAGCGCATAAACGATCGTATCAAACCAATCACGCCCTCTGCCGTGCACTTTATCGCCAAACTGGCGCAAAGTACCATCAAACTGTGGAGCGATATGAAAAAGCTCGTGCACCAATGTCTCTAGGCGGTCTCTGGGGCTGAGGCTCCAAAAGCGCTCCCAAGCAAATGCCACGATATAACGCGCCCGTTTGCCATGTTCGGTCAATACTGGCTCGAGACGATAGGTGTAACGCCCACGGCGGCGCGTTCCTGTAGGCAGTGGGTAGCAACGCGCATAGGTCAGAATGCGTTTGGCATGGCGCGAGTAGAACACGGCAAAATGTACCCGCTCGAGGTCTATATGGCGCAATTCCGGGACTCGAGCCACAACTTCTTCGGCAGCGTGGCGCAAACTCGTGGTTAGATCCACCACCTGACCGCGCACCTGATAGGCTCGGGCGGTATAACGTCCGGATTGCGCACTGGCAGCGAACATGGTGGCAGCATACCGCGTTACAGTTTTAAGCAAATGTGAGGAGGAATCTTGTTTCATTTTAGACAAAATCATATCAGGAATTTTGTTATACACAGATAAGCCATTGAGCGGTGTTAGGGTAAGGGCTTTTTGAGAATGTAAAATAAAAATGTAAACCACTCGAAACTTTAGACTTTTGCCACCTGTCATCGGCTTGGTGCGCTATACTCCAAGTGTGATTTTCAAGCGCATTATCCCGTGCCTCGATATAGACCAAGGAAGAGTGACACGAGGTGTGCAATACCAAAATGTACGCCAAATTGGCGACCCGCTCGAGCTTTGCCAGCGCTACGACCAGCAACTTGCGGACGAGTTGGTGTTCTACGACATCACTGCAAGTTCCGAGGGACGGGGCTTGATGTATGAAACCCTGTCTCGAGTCGCCGAGAGCATTTTTATGCCGCTCACTGTCGGGGGTGGGGTAAACACGCTCGAGGACTTTCGCAAACTCACCTTAGCAGGCGCAGATAAGGTCAGCATAGACACTGGCGCAGTCAAAAACCCAGATTTAATCCGTGCAGCTTCCGAGCACTTTGGTAGTCAGTGCGTGGTCTTAAGTATGCAGGTGAAACGCCGTAAGAGCGGCAAGGGTTGGGAAACCTACATCAAAGGTGGGCGCGAGCCAACAGGCTTTGATGCGCTCGAGTGGGCAACAAGGGGTCAGGCGCTTGGGGCAGGGGAAATTGTTTTAAACAGCATAGACGGCGATGGAACAAAAAAAGGCTATGACCTCGAGTTATGTGCTGCGGTCAAAGCCGAAGTGGATTTGCCGATTGTCGCAAGTGGCGGAGCGGGGACACTCGAGGATTTTTATCGTGTTTTAACGGTTGGAAAAGCCGATGCCGCGCTAGCAGCAAGTGTGTTTCACTTTGGCACCTACACTGTGCGCGATGTGAAAGAATATCTGGCATCTCGAGGGGTGGCAGTGAGGTTGTAAAACGCCTAGCACCATCCAAAGCGCTCGACAAAACAATACAGGACTTCAATCTTTCGAAAGTCGTGCAGAATCTACCAAAAAGGTACAATCATGCCAAAAGACATCACGCCCCCCTTCTCCCTCGACTCCATTACCTTCGACGCGGCTGGACTGGTTCCAGTGATTGCCCAAGAACACGGCTCTGGGCGGGTTTTGATGCTTGCCTACGCCAACCGCGCAGCACTCGAGGCAACACTCGAGACTGGGCGCGGCACCTACTTCTCGAGATCTCGAAGCGCACTTTGGGTCAAAGGCGAAGAATCTGGGCATACCCAAAAAGTGCTATCTGTGACCCTCGATTGCGACGGCGATGCGGTGCTGTATGTAGTCGAACAAGTGGGCGACGCTTGCCACAAACCAAACCAGCATTCGTGCTTTCACAACAGCCTACAAGGAGAAAGCCCCAACTCGAACCTGGGGGCAATGTTTGGCGAGGTTTACGCCACGATTTTAGACCGTATCAAAAACCCCAAGGAAAACAGCTATGTTTCTAAATTACACGCCCAAGGCTTAGACCGCATTCTCAAAAAAATCGGTGAGGAAGCAGGAGAAGTCATTATTGCCGCCAAAAACCGAGACAAAGCCGAACTGCAACTCGAGGCATCGGATTTATTTTTTCACACGCTTTGGGTGATGGCAGAAATTGGAGTTACGCTCGAAGATATTAGAGCAGAACTCGAGCAGCGCCACGCGTCGAAATAATTTAAGGACGGAGAGAGGCAAGCCTCTCCCCTACAATCAATATTTGGTCAGGATTTGACTGCCTGTTCGAGCAAACTCCGCACCAGTTCTGGGTTTGCCTTGCCGCCCATTTCTTTCATCACTTTGCCAAAAAGTGCATTGATGGCTTTGGCGTTGCCTGACTGAATCTGTGCCAAGACATCGGGGTTGGCTGCCACCACTTGCTGTACTGTCGCCTCGATCGCGCTCGAGTCCGAAACTTGCAGTAAGCCACGCTCGCGCACCAACACTTCGGGGTCTGCACCGTTCATCACTTCGGGCAAGATATCTTTGGCAATTCGCCCAGAAATCGTGCCAGCATCTATGAGTGCCAAAAGCGCCGCCAAGTGCTTTGGTTCAAGTTTACTCTCTCCTGGCTCGAGACCCCGTGCTCCAAGGTAGCCCGCAATATCAGCATTGAGCCAGTTGGCAATCTTTTGCACCTCGCCTTTGTAGAGTCCGCGCACAGCTTCAA
Source organism: Deinococcales bacterium (assembly GCA_046289535.1). GTDB lineage: Bacteria > Deinococcota > Deinococci > Deinococcales > JAAFIG01 > JAAFIG01. The sequence continues at coordinate 3,837 of JBKBVO010000119.1, forward strand.
ACATTTTCGAGTTGGCGGTGCTATAGGCAATCAGTTCGGCATCGGCGGGGCGTAAACCCGCCTGTGTATACTCGAGCATTTTTTGGTCTGGGAGTTTGGGCATTTTCTGGCGCACATTGGCAATCCATGCAGCATCGATCTCGAGTGGCGGCAAATCCGGCTCTGGAAAATAGCGATAATCAGCTTCGCCCTCTTTGGTTCGCATCAAAAAAGTTCTGCCGCGCTCATCGTCCCAGCCCATTGTATCTTGGGTAATTTTGCCACCGCCGCGCACTATTTTAATCTGGCGGTCTATTTCGTAGTCTAGACTGCGCGCCACACTGCGGAAGCTATTGAGGTTTTTGACTTCGACCTTAGTGCCAAAAGGCGCACCCGCCAGACGCACCGAAACATTCACATCGCAACGCATTTTGCCTTCCTCGGGCTTGGCATCGCCAATACCAAGCGCTTGAACGATGGCTTGAATCTTTTGCAAGAAAGCACGAGCGTGTTCGGCATTTACAATATCGGGTTCGGTAACCATTTCAATCAAAGCACAGCCTGCGCGGTTAAGGTCTACTAAAGAATAATTTTTATCGGCGGGATGAATCAGTTTACCTGCGTCATTCTCGAGGTGTGCACGCTTGATGCGCACCTTTTTACCGAGCACCTCGATACTGCCATCTCTGGCAATTGGGCGGTCGTACTGACTGATTTGAAAGTTATGTGGACTATCTGGGTAAAAATAATTTTTGCGGTGAAATTGTGTAAACCCCGAAACATCGCAATTCAATGCCAGACCAAACATCATTGCGCTTTCGACAGCTCGACGATTGATTACGGGCAACACACCGGGCAACCCGAGCGTGAACGGATCGGTGAAGCTATTTGCCGCCCCACCAAAGTAATCGGCGCTCACACTCGAGAACATTTTAGAGTGGGTGGAAAGCTGAATATGGACTTCTAAACCAATAACCGCTTCATAGGACATGACGGGCAGTTTAACAAAATTTCGGCAATAAAAAATGCGCCCCCTTTGAGCGCTGATTTAAGTATTGTATATCATTATGCAAGGTTTGTCAAATTCATGCACCCAACGCGGTAAATTTATATTTCTAAGAGCACCGGCACTCGAGTTGCAAAGGCTTCAGCATAACGCACACCAACAAAAGTACCCCAATACATCATTCGCGCCTTTCTGCGCTCGAGGATTTCTGGCGTTACGGTCTCAGAAACCGCCTGCCCTGTAAATTGGCTACGATGTGCCATCACAGCTTGTTCCCAGAGGTCTAGGACACTCGAGACATCCACCAAAACGTTGGCTTGAATTGGTGCGTTGCCTTGGTAGTACAAAACCCGCTGTACCTTATGAGCCTGCCCCTCGAGTGCAGCTTTTTGTAAGCCTGCTAAATGCACTGCACTTGTGCAAAGTTGTGCTGCCCCGACATGATCTGGATGACGGTCTGATTCGTGCGGCAGCAACAATGTGTGTGGGCGTAAGTGGCGAATCGCTTGTGCCACGCGCAAACGCTGCTCCAAGGTATCCTGTACAGTACCATCAGGGAGGGCTACGTTACCGCGATACGCCAAACCCATCACTCGAGCAGCCGCTTGAGCTTCCGAGTCGCGGATTTCAGGTGTACCTAGCGTTCCCATTTCGCCGCGTGTCAGTTCTAAAATACCAACTGCCCGCCCTTGTTGGGCGGCTCGAATGAGGCTACCACCACAACCGATTTCTGCATCATCGGGGTGGGGCGCAATAGCGAGAATCTCGAGTTTCACGAATTTTCTTCTGCCTTGACGCGTTGGTTAAATTGGCGTTCGGTACCTGTGGCAAGTCGCTTGAGGTTGTCGCGGTGCGTCCAGAGAATCAGCGCGAAAATCAGAATCAGCATCACTATTTTCCACCATTCACGCTGCATCGCAATAGCAAAAACAATTCCACTCAATGAAGCGATCATACTGCCAGCACTTGAGTAACGCGTAATTGCGACTGTTCCAATAAATATTGGCAGCATCGTCAAGCCTAGTCCAATATCTATCAGCAAAATCGTACCGTAACTGGTGGCTACACCTTTTCCACCTCGAAATCCCAAAAAAATACTGTAGTTATGCCCAATAATTGCAAAAAAACCGACCAGCGCCATTTCCCAACCTGGCATTCCGAGCGCTTGGGCAATCAGCATCGGGATACCTCCCTTAAAGATATCTGCAAGGGCAACAACCAGCGCCGCACCCCAACCTGCCGCACGCAACACATTGGCAGCACCAGTATTGCCGCTGCCGACTTTTCGCACATCTATTTTGTAGGTGCGCGCCACCAGCACCCCAAATGGGATAGCACCGAACAGGTAGGCGACAACCGCCACCCAGAGGATATTGAGATTCACCCAGACATCATACAAATTTTGCGTGGATGTAGCGTGGGGAAATTTTGCACGCAGTTTACTTTAGCTTATCTCGAGCCGCACGGCATTTATCAGAGCAATAGATTACGTTTTCCCAGTTGTTGCGCCAAGATTTGCGCCAAGTAAATGGCTTTTGGCACACTGGGCAGATTTTGCTGGGGCGCTCGGAGGGTTTTTGTTGTTTGGGCATTTATAGGACTTCTCTTTCCACAGCCTTCCAAAAAGCGCTAAACCGCTTTACACGCCCCGAATAGCTGGTCAGCGTTTTGGGATAATGCAGCATCACTTTGAATCCCGCTTGCTCTAAACCATCCAAAGTGCGCTCGAGTTCTGGGCTGGGAATCTGCGTGGTATGAATTTCGCTACACCCATGCAGCCTTGCGAACTGCGCAATCTCTTCGGCTTGTATCCCCACACAAACGCGCACAGGAGCGGCTCGAGTTGCAAAAGCATCGAGTACGCCTTCAAACATAAACTGCAAGCGCGGGAAAGCAATTCGATTGGACTCGAGAAACGGGCGATCAAACACAAAAATAGCGGGAGCAGCAGGGTTTGCCTCGAGTGCAGGGTCGGTGCTGGATAAACTCCCACCGTGCAGCCAGACCAAAACGCTCATTGCGCCCATCCAAAACTTGCACCAAATAACTCACGCTCGAGTTGTGCATAGGATTTGTTAAACGGACACACAGCGCGGCAACCCCCGCACCACCGATTACCTGAGAACTTTTGGATATTGTCTTTGTTCATAAAATACGGCTTACTCGAGAAGGTACTCGCCACCCATTGCCATGAAAGCGCATTGCTAGCGATATCACCATCGAGCAAATGCTGTCTAAAGAATGCAAAGCCCGCACGCCAATCGGTCTGGCGAAAATGTACTGTATACGCAGCAAACCACAGGCGCTCATGATTGTGCAAATAACCTGTCTGGACCAATTTTTGTACCCACGCATCCACACAAGGCAGTCCAGTTACGCCATTCTCGAGGTCTGATGGTAAGTCTTTTTGCCACCTGGCAGGGTATTTAGGGGCTTCGAGATTGCTAAGCACTGATTCGCCCTCCTGCTCGAGTACAAGCCCAAAGAATTCACGCCACGTCAGTTGCTTGAGAAACTCATTACGCTCGCGTCCAGTGCTATTTCGGCGAATGTGGTCTGCAACTTCGCTGATACTTAACATTCCATGACGCAAATACGCCGAAAGTTTAGAAACAGGGGCATCGGTGTGGTTGCGCCGCCCATAATTTTGGGCGCGAAAAGTAGCAAGACGCTCTAGTGCCGCTTTGCGTCCACCAATAAGTTCGGGTGCTTGGGGAACGCCACTGAACAAACCAGAGAGCGCAGTCTCGAGGTAATCGGTTATCGCTTGGCGGCTTGTAAATTTGGTTTGCAACTCCATAGCGTTATCTTGGCGCTCGAGGCTTGGGGTTACATAGAGACAGCTTACGATTCAAGCGATTTGGGTATACTGATTGACATGAACCGCTTTTTTCGGGATCGAATCAAGGCTTTGTCTTGTACATCGCGCAGTTTTGGGTTAGCACTCGTCTTGCTTGGACTTGGGTGTTTACAAAGCGCCCGAGCGCAGACGCTTGAACTCTCGGGTAGCTACCCTTTTAGCATTCAAGCAGCCATGTACGGCATTAGCCTCTCTGATGCGATATCTTTGGA
>JBKBVO010000120.1:0-7766 GCA_046289535.1 Deinococcales bacterium
GAGAAAAAATTCAATTGGCTGTGTGCATTATTCTTTCGCTACTTGGGCTTCAGTGTTAAATTTTGCTAATACATAAAGCAATTTTTATATAGTATAGTATTATGATAAAAAGAAAAAGGAGGTTAATTATGGCTCAAGCAATTACGGACGCGATTTGCTACTTGTTGGCAAAAGTAGGAATCATTTGCTAGGCACTCAGCATAAAAGACCTTATGAGCTGGTTAGTTCCCTGACTTAAAGAGCAAATACCGTACCTATGCCAGTTGCTAAACCCTATAGTTATAGTTTGACGTGAATCTGATTGATTTGATCATTTGTGCCTTGACTGGTCGTCCTTGCCTTTAAAACCTATGTAGACTTCTTTTAGGATCACTTTACGTGACCCTTCTTTTAGTGTATCCTCGTGCGATAATAATTCTAAAAAGGGATTCATGCTGGAAATCCGTCAGCTCAAAAAGACGTTCAAGTCTCGAGACAACACAGTTCACGCTCTTAATAATGTAAATTTTACAGTTCAACGTGGTGAGATCGTAGCATTACTTGGCTCTAACGGCGCAGGCAAAACCACAACGATGCGAGTAATTGCAGGGCTTATCTTACCTGACAGTGGCATGGTGCAGATTGAAGGTTGTCAGCCGGATTCAAAGAATTACAAAAAGAAACTCGGAACATTACTTGATACAGCACGTTCAAGTTCTGCACGTTTAAGTGTTATGGAAAATCTGGAGTACACTGCGGCTTTACGCGGCTTGACTCCCAAGCAAGCAAAAATTCGTGCATTACAACTTATAGAAGAACTCAATCTTATAGAAAAAAAAGATGTGTCTTCACAAACTCTTTCAAAGGGAATGTTATCAAAATTGGCTTTAGCAAATGCGCTCATGCATCAACCTGAGTACATCGTTCTTGACGAACCCACCTTGGGTTTGGACATAGAAGCAGGGGATGCACTCGAAGAGCGCATCAAAGCAATAGCTCGAGAAGGTAACGCTGTTTTGCTCTCAACTCATCAGATGGAAGTGGCACAGCGTTTAGCTGACCGTGTTTTAATTATTTCAAATGGGCAAATTGTGCTAGATAAACAAAAATCTGAACTGCTATCTCATTTTGGTGTTCAAACATACCGCTTGAAATTTACGAAAGCCATAGAAAACCTTACTCTCGAATTTTCACACTCCATAAACGGCAAAGAATTAACCGTGCTTTTACCCGATTCAATGGGAATCTATAAGCTTCTCAAAGTCTTATACCCAAGAGAAATTGTGCATATAGAACGTATTGAAGCCGATCTAGGAACCATTTTTCGCAAAGTGATTAGTGGGTAGTCAGATGAATAGTTTGTTACTTTTTAGGATCGAATTTATCAGAAGTTTATGGGAAATTAAACGAAACCCTTTTCAAACACTACTCGGAATTTTAGGTCTAGGAGCAATTTTTTATCTCATTTTAGCGGCTGGTCAGGTCGTATCAAACAATCAGCAGACATCCGTAGGAATTGCAAGTTTACTTCTCAATTACACGCTTGGCATGATTGTATTTTTTCAAGTCTCTTCACCCTCAAGTGTCATTCGAGCTGAATCAAAAAACGGAATGATGGAGCATTTATACCTCAGCCAATTTTCCTTGGTCACAATTTTTACAGCTCGAGCATTGGGCAACTTACTTATCAATTTAGTACAAATGCTCATCCTAATTTCTGGCTTACTCTTTCTAACAGGTACAACCCTTGAGTGGTCTGTGTACATGATTCTGCCATTGTTAAGTACAGTAATCGGTGCATTGGGCTTAGGGCTTTGGTACGCCAGTCTTGCTATTTTGATCAAGGATAACAGTGGTTTATTCGTCCTATCTCAATTCGCTCTATTCGCTTTGGTGGGTCTGCCCGTTATTAAACAGTTTTGGTTTTACCTTATTCCGATAGCCCCAAGTACCAGTTTGGTCAATTGGGCAGCCTTTGGTGGTAAGCCAGGCTGGGAGTTTTTGCTTCCCGCTCTTTTAAATTCTATGGGATATTATGTTATTGGAGCTTGGCTTTTTCATCATGCTCTAAGATTGGCAAAGCGTAAGGGGATTGTTGGACATGAGTAATTTGAGCTATATCTGGCAATAAACTCTATCTCTAAAGACAGTTTTTGAGTGTTTTTTTCATATAACCTGCATGGCGAATTCTTGATCGTCTTTAGTTTGCACCCTACATACCAACTCAGGAAAATCCATGCGTCCGTTCCTACCCATTCTTGTTTGTATGGTCCTGGCGGCAACCAGCAGCCAAACACTTGATTAGGTTTTGAATCGCTTTCCACAAAGCCTCGAGTTGGCACAATTGACCCTAGCTAACACTCGGGGCACAAGCGATGAAATTTTTACCTCGAGCAGGCTATCAGTGTCAGTCCGAATTTTGTCGTCTTGCCAAAAACCGTTCTCGGGCAGCACAGCGATGTCCAAAAAGCTTCGTATACGGTGCGCAATGCCGAAGATAAACCTGACCAAAGCCTACCTCGAAAACACCAAGTTAAGTATTCTGCAAACCGAACTCGACTTTGAAAATAAGGTTATTGCAGCTTATTTAGCCCAAGCTCGAGGTTACAATTGGAAAGGGATTGAGCAGGAATTTAGTATCTGGCAAAAAAGGTAAAATACTCCACAACAATAAAATCTTCAGGAGCACTTATGAAAACACCATTGACCATCATCAGCTCAACTTTTGTTTGGGTTGCGCTTGCCACCACCGCGCTTGATCTCGAGGGAGCAACCAAACTCACCCTCGAGTGCAGTCCGGACCTTGCCACGGCTCAAGCTACGCTGACCAATGCCAGAGCCGATTCAGGTGTTAAAGAAGCCAAGCCGGGCGATGTGGCTATCACTGGAACCCCCGAAGGCGTAGGCGAATTATACGTTGGGGATTGTGTCGAAGTCAGCGTGGCGGGTGTGGGAACACTCCAGACCCATATTGGAGCAATGGCATGATTCATACGATTGACCTTGAATTAATGGGCTCTGAAGGTGTGGTGGCAGCCTACTTTATTCCCACCAAAGCTGGGCATATTGTTGTGGATTGCGGTCCGTCTAGCACACTGCCCAAGTTGCGTGCTGGCATAACAGCGCTTGGGTACAACTTTACCGATGTGCGCCATTTATTGCTGACACACATTCACCTTGATCACGCCGGGGCTGCTGGCACGCTGGCGCGCGAACTTGGGCTACAAGTCTATGTTCATCAACACGGTGCAATACATCTCGAGCAACCCCAAAGGTTACTGCAAAGCGCTACCCGCATTTATGGCGCAATGATGGACACACTCTGGGGGAACTTTGAGGCAGTGCCAAAACACCAGTTGGTGGTTTTAGAGGGCGAAGAAGTCTTGCATTTTGACCAACTCGAGATTTTAGCGTTGTACACACCAGGTCATGCCATACATCACCTTGCCTATGTGCTGGAAGAGAGCATATTTAGTGGCGATGTTGGTGGTGTGCGTTTACAAGGCTCGAGTCACGTCATTGCACCAACACCTCCCCCGGATATCAACTTGGAGTTTTGGCGCAACAGCCTAGAAAAACTGCGCCAGCATAAACCCAGGCAGCTTTTTCTGACCCATTTTGGGCAGCACACCGATGTGGAACTGCATTTTGCCAAACTCGAGCAAAGTCTGGACACCCTCGAGCGCCTGACCAAAGAAGTGCTAAATAGTGGAGGCGATGCCGATACATTGGCTGCTGCCATTCAAAAGATGGCAAATGCCCAAATTAGCGATGAAAACCTCGAGACCAAATACGCACTCTCAACGCCGTACCACATGGCAGCAAACGGTTTGGTGCGCTATTGGCAAAAATTTTCTAGCTGAACTCAGTCTAAATACAAATCCAAGAAACCTAAGCCCGAGCCACACATGCTAGGCTCGAGGTGTGAACGTTGGCATCAGCGCAATCGGCACCTATCTTCCCGAAAAAATCCTCACCAACAAAGATTTGGAGCTTACGCTCGAGACCACTGATGAATGGATTAGAAGTCGTACGGGTATCGGGGCACGCCATATCGCTGCAGAAAATCAGTTTACCAGTCATTTGGCGATTGCTGCAGTCGAGAATTTGCAAAGAAAACATGGTAGTCCTGCACTCGAGGGCGTTGACTTGGTGATTGTGGCAACCGCCACCCCTGACGCTTTTTTCCCGAGTACCGCCGCATTGGTACAAGCACATTTTGGTCTTAGGGCTGCCGCCTTTGATATTTTAGTGGCGTGTGCAGGTTGGGTCTATGCGCTTAATGTAGCGCGTGGGCAAATTTTAGCTGGCGCAAGCCGCAAGGCGTTAGTGATTGGTGCAGAGACATTCTCGAAAATTGTCAATTGGTATGACCGCAATACCGCCGTACTGTTTGGCGATGGAGCAGGCGCAGCAATCCTTGAAGCATCCGAAACTGGATTTGGTTTTGCAGGCTTTTGTTGGGGCGCAGATGGCACAGGCGCAAAATTCCTGCACTCCGGAGCACTGGGTAAACGTTTACCCAGTGGCGAGCCGCTCGAGCCGTTTGTGGTACAAAATGGGCGCGAGGTCTTTAAGTTTGCGGCACGCATCATGCCCGAGGCAATTTCGCAAGTGATCGCCAATGCAGGTTGGCGACTCGAGCACATAGACCGCATCGTGCCGCATCAAGCCAATGCACGAATTATCGAAGCCGCATCAGAACGGCTTGGCTTAGCAGCCGAAAAATTCGTGGTTTCAATCGAACGCCATGCCAACAACAGTGCAGCAACCATTCCGCTTGCTTTAGAATTTGCCCTCGAGCAAGAAAAAATCAAAAAAGGCGATAAGATTGTGCTGGTTGGCTTTGGCGGTGGCTTGGCTTGGAGTGCAGCAGCATTGACTTGGGGATACTAAAAAAGTGCCCCCATAAACTGGGCAAACCCTGCAAAATCCAGCTGCTGCTGATTATCCGACAGGGCTGTAGCAGGGTCTGGATGCACCTCTACATGAACACCATCTGCTCCGACAGCCAATGCAGCCTTGGCAAGGGAAATCAAAATATCGCGCCTTCCCGCCGCGTGGGTTACATCTACAACCACAGGCAAGTGGGTCTCGAGTTTTGCAACCGCCACCGCACTGATATCTAGAGTGTTGCGTGTAGCGCGTTCAAAGGTGCGAATACCGCGCTCGCACAGGACTACATTTTCGTTACCTTCAGACAAAATGTATTCGGCGGTTAAGAGCCATTCTTCGATGGTACTCGAGAAACCACGCTTCAAGAGCACGGGCTTTCGACTGCGCCCAACCTCGCGCAGCAGCGCAAAATTCTGGGCATTGCGCGTGCCGATTTGCAGCATATCGGCGTATTCGGCGCAGATAGCGACATCTCGGGTATCCATGACTTCGGCAACAAACAGTAAATCGTATTTGGCGGCAGCTTGTGCGCCAATTTTTAAGCCCTCTACACCCAAACCCTGAAACCCATAGGGACTGGTGCGTGGCTTGTATGCGCCACCACGAAACATTTTAATGCCATGCTGCTTCACCACCTCGGCAGTAGCAAGAGTCTGTTCTAAACTTTCAATGCTACACGGACCAGCAATCAGCGTTTTAACACCGCCACCAAACTGCACCTGCACATCGCCCCTCGAGACAACAACAACGCTGTCTCGGGGCTGAGTCTTACGGCTGTACTTGAATTTGGGTTTGTCCTCACGCTCTTCTAGGTCGAGCGAAGCCTTAAAAATCTCTTTGAAAAGCTGCTTGATGGTGCTATTTGGGAATGCACCCGTATTTGCCTGTTGCAGTGTCTCGAGCATTTCGCTTTCGCGCTTGGGGTCAAAGTGCGATATGCCAAGCTGAGTTTGACGTGCACCAATTTGTTTTACCAGTTCGGCACGGCGCGACAAAGCAGCAAGAATCTCGAGATTGACTGCATCCACAGCTTGGCGCAGGGTTTGGATTTGAGGGTCGGTCATGAGGGTTTCCTTTTTTGTGAAAAGAGGGCGAAAAGACAAATAAAAAACTTCGGCAGTGCCGAAGCTCAAAAGTCACTCGAGACAAACATTCGTCTCGAGTGACTATGGATACCAGTACCACAATGCAGCTTGCATGGGTTTTAGGCTAACGGGTCAGACGAAATTTTGTCAAGGTTCGTCGTCAGAAAGTAGACCCTTGGCTGCCAAGGCGGCGTTTTGCCGTTCAGCAAGTTTTGCAAGCACAATGCCGAGTTCGTACAAGACGACCAGTGGCACACTTGCCAACGCTAAATTGATTGGGTCAGATGTAGGTGTAACCACTGCTGCAAGCACAACGATAGCAAAAATAGCGATGCGGCGCTGGGCAATAAAAAATCCGCTCGAGATAATCCCAATTTTAGCCAGAAGAAACATTAGAACGGGAAGCTGAAACAACAACCCGAAAAGCGCCAAGGGTGTCACTACATCCGATACATAATCGCCAATCGTGAGTGTCGCTTTCACTCCTGGCAAAAAATCAATTAAAAATTGCATCGCAAAGGGCAATGCCACAAAATAGGCAAAACTAATGCCCGCTACAAATGCCAGAATCGAGCCACCAATGAAAGGGAAAGCAAAGCCACGTTCGCGTTTGGTCAAACCCGGAGCAACAAATGCCCAAATTTGATAAATCAAAACTGGCATCGCCAAAATTAAACCTCCCAATGCTGCCACCATAAATGAAGCAGAAAGTTGTTCGGTGACACGCAAAGAAACCAATTCAACCTCGATTCCTTTGGCTTTGGTATACAACTCGAGTGGGCGCTTTAAGAGGTCAATAATAAACCCGAGGTTGGCAAAGCTAACCATGCCACCTATGATCCAAGCTGCTGCGCTCCAAATGATACGCAGGCGCAACTCCTCGAGATGATCAATGAGCGGCGCTTCCTTGAATGTGTCTGGGAGTTCTCGAGTTGCCATAAAACTTCAGGTTTTGTCGCCGTTGCTGACCGGTTTGGGATCATCCTTGAAGGTATCGTCGAGTTCGGCGCGGATATCCTTGCTGGCTTTTTTGAATTCACGGATGCCTTGACCTAAACCTTTACCGAGTTCGGGCAGGCGTTTTGCACCAAAGAAAACAAGCGCCAAAACAAGCAAAACAATGATTTCGAGTGGTCCTAAGTTAGGCATGATGGTTCTCCTTTTAAAAATGGGGGGCGAAGGGCGGGAAGGTCGTTTTCTATAGCCTACTCTTTTTGATGAATCTTGGATACGGTAACGAAGAACAATGTTCCAGTTTTTATTTATATCTGTCAGCCCAAGGTCAGGTTCTAGGAGGATTTACGCAACTCGAGCCATGTTCGGATGTAGGGCAATTTATTGGGCTTAGCATTCTCAAGTTTTTTGCTCCAGTATTTTATCGCCCAGCCTTCTAGGGTTTTTTGTGAAGCTCGAGTCACCCCAAGCGAACCTTCAGGCAAATTGGTGGTGATGGTGCTACCCGCACCAACAAATGCACCTTGGGCAATGGTCACAGGTGCAACCAAAGTGACGTTAGTACCAACAAATGCGCCATCTTCAATGGTGGTACGGTGCTTATCTAACCCATCAAAATTAGCGGTGATTGCTCCTGCAGAAAAATTCACCTCGCGCCCAACGCTGGCATCGCCAATATAGGCAAGATGCCCAGCTTTTGCACCCTCGCGCAAATGCGAATTTTTGATTTCCACAAAATTGCCAATGTGTACACCGCGCTCCAGCACTGTGCCAGCCCGAAGCCGCGCAAATGGTCCAATATCCGAACCACCATGAACGATTGCTCCCTCGAGAACACTGTGCGGCTTAATA
>JBKBVO010000121.1:0-7715 GCA_046289535.1 Deinococcales bacterium
CTTAAAATCGTGGCGATTTGCAAAAGGGGTTTTAATCGTTTGAGTGTCATAAAATAAGAAATGAGGTCACTGCACATTGAAGTGACCTCTCGAGTTTTCTACTTGTTTGTAGCAACCACGCGAAGAATAATGTCCAGCTTGTCATTCACACGTCCAGCTTGAATTGCTGGGTGCTTCACGCCAAAATCGCTGAGTTTAATCGAGAACTTCGTGTTCAGTGCCACAACATCGCCTTTAATTCCCATGCTTTCGGTGACTTTGCTGGCGGCGGTCAATTTCAGGCTACCTGTTGCAGTCACGACTTTGGTCACACCGCGCATCGTTAAGTTACCAGTCACAGAGTAGTTATCGCCGCTCGTATTGCGAACTCGAGTCGAAACAAACTTGATGTCCTTGTTGTTGTCAAAGTTGAGCCAGTCGGCACTGCGCATATGCTCGTTGCGCAACGGCACACCGGTATCGATGCTGCTACCATCCACAACTATAGAAACACTGCCAGTCTTAGCACTGCGGTCAAAAACGATTTCACCACTTATTTTCGAGGTACGTCCGGTGAAGTTTTCGATATCGCTGTTACTCTCGACAGTCGCTACGCTGAACGCCTCGTTGGCGACGATCTTCCAGGTTTCGTTTGCGGCATTCGAGAACCCCGCAATTGCCAGTGTTGCGCCTAAACCAATAAATATCTTTTTCATTCACTACCACTACTCCTTTGACATGACAGGTCTGGTGCCCACAACCATTGAGCCTAGTACCCTCTTGTGTGTACGCAGCTCGGGCAGTTAAGGTTCAAAAAAGAACTTATACTAAGGTATAAATTGCTGTAGTGTTTGCTATAGCCATGAATTTTTACGGGGTACGGCGGATTGTACCATCTCTGGTACGACGATTGAATCGGCGCTCGGTGCCTTTATCACCCTCAACAGTGGCAGGCTCTGGTGGAGGTGGTGGCGCTGGCACAGCAATAATGCGTACTGCTTCGTTGCCCACTCCGTCCAAAGCACGTACGCTGATGGTTTTAGCTCGAGAACGCCTGACCACGCGATAAAACTGCACTTCGCTGCCCGGCGAAACATTGACTGGATCACCGTTGATAAATACCGTTTGCACTTTGCGGTTATCGGTGGCTCGTCCACGCACCACCACCGAGTCTATTTGCGACTCTATGCCTTGAATTTCGATTGTTGGTTTTTTCAGGTCTACAGTCACAGAAATCGCGCGCGTACCTGCATTGCGCGAGGCATCTACGGCACGAAGCTCGTATTTTAGGGCATTGCCCTCGAGTTCTTTGGCGGGAAACTTAAAACGCACTATTTTGCGCCCGTACTGATTGGCAAATTCGCCTTTGGCGAGCAAATCGGTTTTGCCGTTTACCGTTAATTTAATAATTCCTTTGTCGTCCCACGCATAACCCTCAATCATCACGCTCGAGTTTGGGGTGATGTCGGATTTGGGGCGCACAATCACGATTTGTGGCGAGAACTGGTCGAGTTCGCGGGTGCAACCCACCAAAAGTAAACCCAGCATAGCAAGACCCAACCTCATGCTACTAACCTACCGCATTTTGATGAGCTGCTTTTCATAAATCGCGCCGCAACTGCCCTGCCGCCCAATAGGTTAAACCATAAAGCACTGCGCTCAGTGCAAAAACAGGCAAGTACCCTGCTGAATCGGCAATCTGACCGCCAAAAATCGGGGTAAAAACCGCTATGCCCACCAGGGTATTGGCTGTTCCAATAAACTTACCTCTGGTTTCGGTGCTGGTCAAAGACAAAATGTAGTTGGCGTTACCCAAGTTAATCCCTGCGTGTCCTATGGATTGAGCAACAAAGACCAGCACAAAAAATAGACCAGCGCCTTTGGGCATCAACAACGCCAAAAGTGGTGCTGCAAAGGTAAAACCCAGCGCAATTCGTATAATCCGTCTCGAGCCAAACGCCTGTGCGGTTCTGCTCCAAATGGTGTTTGATAGCGGAGCGATAATACCAACCGCAATCAAAAAAGTGCCAATCGCTTCTTTGCCCACGCCCACATTTCGCAGTGCATGGGCAGTGAAAAACGCATCACCGATGGTGGCACTGGCAAAAAGCACGCGATAAAAAACATACTTAGCAAAGTCTGGATTGTTTTTGATTGTTTGTGGAATAGCCAGTAAATCCGCCCAGATATTTGCTGCTCTGGGTTGCGGTGGGTCATCGGGCGGTTCGTCGGACAAGCCAAAAAACCAATACCCAAGGCTAAAGGTAATCGCTCCTAGTGCAAAAATAAGCGCATAATCCCAAGGAAAAGTCAGACTCGAGCTCAGGATAGCGCGAATCGCAAAACCTGCACCCAGCGCCAGCAAGCCACCCCAAAGATTTCGCATTCCAAAAAAGCCTGGGCGATCTTTGGCGGAAATGGTTTTTCCCACGCTTTCGAGCCAAGGCAGACCGCTCACGCCACTGGCAAGGCTATTGGCAATCAGTGCCAGCAAAAACGCCGACAACAAAAGCTGTGGTACACCAGAAAACAACACTGTCGAGAGTACAATCGTAGTTAGGGCTGTGGTCCGCACAACACTAGCAGCACGGTAAACATCCACTTTACGCGGGATGTGACGCACAGCAGCACTGACAAAAATTTGGGGTAGCAACCAGCCACCCACCGCAATAGCGGGCAGCAGCCCAATCACCCAATTGGGAGCCGAAAGTGCTGCCGCAAAACTGGCAAGCACAATACCGGGATGCAAAAAAGCGTCGCCCATTGTGCAAAACCAGCCATTTAAAACCCCTGTGGCATAACTGCGCGACCACCTGAAGCGCCTTTGTAAGCCTTGTATCACTGGCTCAAAAATACCCGCCGAGCGTTGTGTGTTGGAGTTTACCTCAGAAGACACGTTTGAGAGCATACACCTTGCGGCTGTACCTTCTGCAAAAATCCCGATAGAATAGGCGCATGGAGTTAAGCACCGAACTCGAACAAGGAGTCACTGCGAGTCGTCTCGCCGAACTGGCTGGCACAACCTTTGGCAATGCCAATTTGTTTATCCAAATGGGCGTTTTAGAGAGCTTTTTACAAGATGGCAAAAAACGTTTTGGGCAGCCTGCCTACGACCGTTTGGAGCAGATTTTGGCGCTGCAAGCCGAAGGCTTAAAAACCGATGCAATTTTAGGGCGCTACGGGATAGACCCCAAAGCCGCAGCACAACACCTCAAAAACGAACTCGAGAGCCTAAAAGCCACACTCGATGCCAGCCGCGCCAAACTCGAGGAATTGAAGGACAAGCTCGGTAGCCGTGCCGTACAGCGTGTGAATGAGTTGCTGCTAACCAAAAAAGAGCTTGCTGAACTCGAAGAATTGCGCCAGAGCAATATTCGGCGTGCGCTTTTGGTTGAACAACGCGCTCGGGCAGTGAAAACCCAACTCGAGTACCGCCGTGCCACCATGAGCGTCACTCGAGTGGATTTGCCGCAAGCACCGCGCAAGTCTAAACAGCGCCTAAACTAGTGGGGTCATGAATTCCGAAGGCGCAAGCGCCGCTCGGCTTCGATGGCTTTTTGCACTTCGCTGCACTGCCGCGCCAGCGCAATCTGCTGCTCGAGTGGCGCTTTGGGAATTTGGGCTTTCAATTCTGCCAATTCGAGCCGCAGCTTTTCCTCACGCTTGCGGCTCGCGATTTCGTTTGCCGCAACATCCACTTTTTCTTCTGCTATCTGTGAGGGAATAAAAGCATAGTTGGTTGTGCGGTTAGGCACAAACAGCCCCTCGAGCAAAATCCCCGCTTCGGGGCGACCTCGGAAATGCTCTAAAATCTGTTCGGTGCTGGTGGCAGTGCGCGCCACTTCGATCACTTCTGCCACAAGTGGGCTTTCAAATGCCGCTTCACCGTCGAGTTTAGCAATTAAAGCAGGGTTCTGAATAAGAATCTTAGCCAGTTTAACTTCGTCACCCGAGTTGGTGCGGGTCATGCCGCGCATTTGCACTTCGTCTAAACGCGGTGCGGTTTGCTTGGGGCGATTTTGGTTTAAATATGTCTCGAGCATTCTTTGCTCGAGCATCAGGCGGTCTGCCACCAAACGCTGCAACTCGAGTGCTACCGGGTCAAAAACATCCCGAGGGCGCAAGCGCGGCAAAAGCATTTGCAAAATATTGCGCTTGCCATCTAAGGTATTGGGGTTAAATTTCTCGAGCGCGGCGTTTAACCTGAATTCCACTTCGGTTAAGCCACCTGAGAGTGCAGCCTCGAGTTCGGTTTTACCGCCCGAGAGTAAAATATCGGCGGCATCTTTGCCACCCGGAGCCAACACCGCGCGCACCAAAAACAACTTGCCGATTTCTTGGTCTAGTCCCGCAAGCGTAGCGCGTTGCCCGGCAGCATCGTTGTCGAACATCATCGCCAAACGCCGTGCGCCTTGGCGAGCAAGCAAGTGGGCGTGGTCTTGGGTCAGTGCTGTACCAAGGCTTGCTACTGCACCCGCCAACCCATGTTGGTGCATCATCAGCACATCCATGTAGCCTTCGACCACCACCACTTCGCCTGTTTCTTGGATATGTTTGCGTGCGAGGTCTAAGCCGTAAAGGGTCTCACCTTTTTTGAACACTTCGGTTTCGGGGCTGTTCAGGTACTTGGGTTTGGAATCGTCTAAAACTCGCCCACCAAATGCCACCACGCGCCCGAGGTAGTCCTTAATGGGGAACATCACACGATTGCGGAAACGGTCATACACACTACCGCGCTCGGTGTTTTCCGAGAGTAAACCCGCCTCGAGCAGTTCGTGCTCGGAGATTCCACGCGCCTTGGCAAATTTTAACAAGCCATCAAAAGTATCTGGGGCAAAACCCAAACCAAAGGTTTTGATGCTCTCTGCACTGACTCCGCGCCGCTCGAGGTATGCCAGTGCAGGAGAATCCTCAAGCTGACTCTGGAAAAACTGGGCAGCAAAAGCATTGACCTCGAATAAATCGCGCTTTTTATTTGCGGACTCCGAGGGGCTACGCGGTTCTAAAGTCACACCTGCTCGAGCCGCAAGTTTCTCGAGTGCTTCGCGGAAAGAGATATTCTCGACTTTCATTACAAAGTCAAACATCGTGCCGCCCTGCTTGGTCGAAAAGCAGTACCAGAGCTGTTTGACCACGTCTACATGAAAGCTCGGGGTTTTTTCTTTACTAAAGGGCGATAAACCCTTAAATTTATTCGCACCTGCAGGTTTGAGCGCGACATAGTCGCCAATCACCTCTTTGATGTCCAGGCGTTGTCGTATCTGCTCGCGTGCGTCCATAAGAAGTGAGCAGTTTACACCCTAGACTGGCTGCTTTGGTAGGGGTAAAATCCGTGTGTAACACGACGTAAATCGCTTTTAGGCGTGAGGTACAACTTCAACTCAGTTTTTGTCGCACCAGCGCTAAATCTTCGGGCTTATCCACATCAAAACCGATTTCGGCGAATTCGGTAATCAGCGCCTTGGCTGGTACACCCAAAATTCTCGAGACAGTGCGCTCGAGTTCGTCGATTGTGAGTTGTCCGACGAGTAGCTTGAGCAGTGCTCCCACCCCAAACATCCCCGCCAGGCGCAGTACATTTTTGCGGTTGTCCAAAATATACTCGAGCCTTGGTAAAAATTCGCCAATCAAACGCGGCTCGAGCAAAAACAAATTACCACCCGTAAATACACCTTCGCGCAATCTGGCATAAGTGCGCTTACCACCTACAAAAGCCGCTTCGGCGGCATATTTTGGCACAACAGGATAAACCAAACCCACGCCAGAATCTCTGGCTAGGACATCCTGTACGGCAGCAGCACTTAAAAGCGGTATATCGGCGGTAGCAATCAGTACCCGAGGTTCGTGCAACAGCGGCGCGAGACCTGCTTGTAGGTTCTCGAGCATCTTGCCAACCGCAGGAATTTGTGCGTGTAAAAAAGGCTCAAGTTCGGGTGTGATTGCACCAACATAGACAATTTGACCTACACCGCCAGCTTGCAGTGCCTGCAAAACGTGTACTGCCATCGGCTGCCCCGCAATCTCGAGCAAAGCTTTGACCGGAACACCTGTGCCCGCCACAAGTGGGTCGTTGGGATGACCGCCACCCAACACAAGGGCGCTTATCTGAGGCATACGGCAGTTTAGCTTTATTCGACGCTGTACTGCAAACTTCCGGTTGCTTCGTCCATCTCGAGGCGCATGGTGTGTGTGCCCACAGGCAGGGTTTGGCGGAAATCAAAATCCTCGACCCAAGAGCGCACCAAAACTCCATCAATTTTAAGTTTTACTCGCCCCTGACGCAAGTTACCCCAAATTCTCAGACTCGAGCGTTTACTCAAGACCAGTGTGCGCTCGAGCGGACGCTTGGTGTAATTCAGCCAAGCCGGGGTATACGGTGGGTAGCCCAGATAAAAATTGCCGTATATTTGCAGTGTGGAAATCGTAAAGTAAATAAGGAGACCAACACCAACCAGCGCCCACTGCCATGGCTTGAGCTTGTACATGCCTCCAAGTCTACGCTTACTGGCAAATGGCAGATGGCTCAGAGTGCGAGTTCATCAACAAAAATGGGTAGTGCAGCTGCCATGCGCTCGACTCGTTCGACTGCCACACTCATTTCGTCGGGGTTGAGGGCTGCAGCACCAACGCGCAAACACGCCATGTAAAATTCGGCGACCTCGAGACCCTGGCGCTCGAGCCGTTGGCGCTCGGTTGGTGAAAGCACCTGCGCGGCAAACTCGCTGCTATGTTCAAAAATGGGGTGTCCACCGCGCCGCCAAACCAAGCGCAAAAAGTCATTGATTTCGCGCGGGTTGCGCCACAACCCAAAACAGAGTTCATCGGTCAGATCGTCTACTTCACCCAAGCGCTCGAGCGAAAGCGGTTTGTGGGTGACCAAAGCTCGAGCCAACTCCTGGCGCTTGAGGCGTTTTTGTGCGTAGCGTGGTAGATTCAAGAAGTCTTGCGGTTTGAGCTTACCCCCTAACAAGCGGCGCACACGCCACGCGATTACATAATCTTGGTATTCCTTTTGCAGTTCTTTGATACCGCTTTGCACATCAGGCAGTGTAGCGTCTTTGTCTTGGGCGTTTGCCACAAATGCAAGTCTGCTGCGCACATGGTAGTCTTTGACCCAATGACAACTTCGTCTGGCAAGTTTCATAAATTGCCGCAGCGCACAATTTCTTCGCTGATTGCTTTTGCGGTGCTTGTGATGCTCACTTGGGCGGGTTGGTTTAGCCTGAGCGTACTGCTTACTTTTGCTGTGTGCATGGGCTTATACGAGTATCGCAACATGGCACGAAAGGCAGGCTTGGCGATAGGAGGGCGCAGCATCTATATCTTTGCAGTGCTGATGCTGCTTGCCAGCCAACCTTGGCTACGCGATGGCATCTGGTTTATCCCCGCAGGAATTCCCTGGCGCGAAGTGGTGCTCTGGGCATACATCTTTTGGGTGATGATCGTCGAGGTGGTGCGCCCTTCCGAACGTCCACTCGAGCGCATTATGACCAGTATTTTCGGGATGGTGTATATCCCGTTTTTGCTCTCGTTTGGTTTGTTATTGCGCTATTACCCCAATGGAGACTTGGGCTTTTGGTACACGATGATTGCGGCTGTTGGCGCATTTTCTTCAGATGTCGGAGCCTATACCATTGGTGGCTTGATTGGCAAGCGCAAGCTCGCCCCAGAAATTAGCCCGAGTAAAACCCTCGAGGGGTCGCTCGGCGGCTTATTTTGCAGTGCACTGATGCTTT
>JBKBVO010000122.1:0-7583 GCA_046289535.1 Deinococcales bacterium
ATTCTTAAGGCTCGAGTACGCTTTCCAAGGCTCAAACTGGTTTGGGCAGATGGTGGTTATGCAGGACAATTACTCGAGTGGGTCAGGAGCTTTTGCCACTTTCTACTCGAGATTGTGAAGCGTTCTGATTCGATGAATGGATTTGTAATCTTGCCACGTCGTTGGGTAGTTGAGAGGTCTTTTGCTTGGCTGACTCGTTGTCGGCGTTTGACGAGGGACTTTGAGGGTTTGCCGAATACCACGGAATCTTGAGTTTATTTGGCGAATATTCAGTTGATTTTGAGAAGACTTGATCCTTTGAGACACAATCCTTTCTTCATTGGCACCTCGGGCTCAATCGGCAAAACCGAAAAGTCTCGAGAAGTTGCCACCATCAAAAATACCCTCTTTCTGATTTTTTTAGAAAAAGGGTATTTGGATTACAAAACAAACTTAGATTCTTTACCAACTGGACTTGGTGACACCTGGCAGTTCACCTTTGTGCGCCTTCTCGCGCAGCACAATGCGGCTTAGACCAAAGAAACCAACATAACCGCGCGGACGACCGGTCTCGGCGCAACGGTTACGCAAGCGCACTGGGCTGGCATTGCGTGGAATACTCTGCAAACCGACATAATCGCCAGCCGCTTTGAGCGCAGCCCGCTTGGCAGCGTATTTTTTAACCAGTGCTTCGCGTTGCTTTTGGCGAGCTTTTTTAGATTGAATAGCCATTATCTACTCCTTACTTCTTAAACGGAAAGCCCAAGCCTTCGAGCAGTGCACGCGCTTCTTCGTCGTTCTTGGCAGTGGTGACAACGGTGATATCAAAACCGCGTGTGGCATCGACCATATCGTAGGTGATTTCAGGAAAGACCATTTGCTCTTTGATACCCAAATTGTAATTGCCGCGTCCGTCGAAGCTGTTGGGGTTAATACCGCGGAAATCGCGGATGCGCGGTAGAGCGATGTTCAAAAGCTTCTCGAGGAAGGTATACATCTTTTCGCCGCGAAGCGTGACCTTTAAGCCAACATTCTGACCGGCACGCAGCTTGAAGTTCGAGACCGACTTTTTAGATTTGGTCACGATTGGCTTTTGTAGCGTAATCAGGGCCATGTCCTTGGCGGCTTTCTCGAGCAATTTACTGTCGTCTTTAGCTTCGCCCAAGCCCTGATTGACAACAACCTTGACCAGCATTGGCACTGCCATTGGAGTGCTGTAGTTAAAGCGCTTCATCAATTCAGGGCGCACTTTGGTTTGGTAGCTTTGTTTTAAGCGTTCCATTGCCATGATTTCACCTGCTCTCTTCGATGGTCACGCCGCTCTTTTTGCTGATGCGCACCTTCTTACCGTTGACAACTTTACTGCCAACCCGAGTGGCTTTGCCCTCGGAGTCCACAAGTTGCACTTTGCTCGAGTGGATTGGGGCTTCAAAGCGGATAAAGCCGCCTTGACGGTTTTCTTCAGAGGGCTTGACCGCCTTGATAGCGATATTTACGCCTTCAACGAGCACTTCTGAGCTTTTTGGCAAGACTTTTAAGACTTTGCCCTTGCTGCCACGGTCTTTGCCGCGCAACACTTTCACGGTATCTCCGGTCTTGACGTGCATTAGAGAACCTCCGGTGCAAGCGAGACGATTTTCATGAACTTGCGGTCGCGCAATTCGCGTGCAATCGGTCCAAAGACGCGGGTACCGCGCGGCTCGCCTTCTTTGTTGATGATTACGGCAGCGTTGCGGTCAAAACGAATCGCACTGCCATCAGCGCGCTTGATTTCTTTAGCGGTGCGCACAACAACGCACTTGACGACATCGCCTTTTTTGACTGTACCGCGTGGAGCGCATTCTTTGACACTTGCGATAATCACATCGCCTACGCCAGCGTATTTTTGGTTGCCTGAGCCACGAGCCAAACCGCCCATCACGCGAAAACACATGACCTTGCGTGCGCCCGTATTATCGGCAACATCTAATTCTGTAAATGGTTGAATCATGCCCAGACCTCTTTATGCGGGACGCTCGACCAAGCGCTGAACTTTCCAGGTTTTGGTCTTGCTGATAGGGCGAACCGCCACGATTTCGACGATATCACCAGTCTTAAATTCGTTGTTTTCGTCGTGTGTAGCGTACTTTTTGGAACGGGTCACGACCTTGCCGTAGAGCGGGTGGGTGAACTTGCGTTCGACCCTAACCGAAATGGTTTTGTCGGCTTTGTCGGATACGACTGTACCGATAAATGTTTTACGCGCCATCTTTACTTCACCTTCTTTGTTGCCAGACCAGCGTTTTTCTTTTCGGTAGCGATGGTCAAGAGTTGCGCGATTTCCTTGCGGAGGGTATTCAGGCGGGTGTTATTGGGCAAGGTACTGATGACTTTTTGGATACGCAGGTTCATCAGTTCTTGCTTGCGGCTAGCGACCGCTTTCTCGAGACCAGCCACGTCCATCTCACGAAATGCTTTTAGCGATTCACTGCGCTTCATCGTATACCTCGCGCTTTGCAAACTTGGTCTTGATTGGAAGCTTGTGTCCAGCCAAGCGGAAGGCTTCACGGGCTTGTTCTTCGGTCACACCTTCGACCTCGAACATAATACGCCCCGGCTTGACTACAGCTACCCAGTATTCGACTGCGCCTTTACCCGAACCCATTCGGGTTTCGGCAGGCTTTTTAGTGATTGGCTTGTCGGGGAAGATGCGGATATAAATTTTACCGCCACGGCGAAAATAACGGCTCATGGTAATACGGCAGGCTTCGATATGGTTGGAACGAATCCAAGCCGCTTCCAAAGCCACCAACCCGTAGTCACCGAAGGCGATGTAGTCGCCGCCCTTGGTGGCTCCGCGCATACGCCCCTTCATTTGTTTACGGAACTTTGTGCGTTTTGGCAATAACATTATGCGCCTCCCTTTTCTGGACGACGGGCACGTGCGCCTGGACGGCTGCGGTTATCGCGGTTGCGGCGCTCATCGCTGCCGCTTTTGTTCTCGCTGCCTCGAGCCATTGGACGAGGAGACGGACGGATACCGTCTTGCTTACCAATGACTTCGCCATTGAAGACAATGACCTTAATACCGAGCTTGCCATAGGTGGTGGTTGCTTCGGCAAAACCGTAATCGAGATCGGCACGCAGGGTGTGCAGTGGCACACGCCCTTCCATGCGGGTTTCTTTGCGTCCTTGCTCGGCTCCACCCAGGCGCCCCGAAACCACAATTTTGCAGCCCTTTGCGCCTGATTCCATGACCTTTTGTACAGCTTGTTGCATGGCACGCTTGTAGGCAAAGCGGCGCTCGATTTGTTCAGCGATACGCTGTGCGACGAGTGGCGCGCTGGTATTGGCATTGGGGACTTCTTCGACATTGACGGCAACAGTGCTGGTGCCGCCAACAACATTTGACAAGTCATCGCGCAATTTTTTGATATTTGCGCCGTTTTGTCCAATCACTATGCCGGGTTTTGCTGCCTTGACGGTGACATTGACTTGGTGTGCAGCACGCTCGATATTGATTGCCGCCAGACCCGCATTGGCGAGTTCTTTTTGTACAATTTTGCGGATTTTGCTGTCTTCGACAAGCAACTTGGAGTAGGTCTTCGAGCCAGCAAACCATTTGCTCGAGTGTTCCTTGTTGATACCGATACGCAGACCATGTGGGTTGATTTTATTTCCCATTAGCGTTTACCACCTTTGCGCTTGTTCTCAGGCATTTCCGACAGGGTGATGGTCAGGTGGCTAGTGCGCTTGAGTAGTCCATCGCCACGACCACGAGCGCGGGGGATAATGCGCTTTAAGGTTGGACCTTCATTGACAAAAGCTGTCTTGACGTATAACTCATCCTCGAGCATCCCAGAGTTGTTGACCGCATTGGCTTTGGCGCTCTTCAAGACCTTGGCGATTGGGGTGCTTGCCCCGCGTGGGATAAAGCGCAACAACTCTTCGGCTTCTTTGACGCTTTTACCGCGGATGACATCAACCACCAGACGCATTTTGCGTGGGGTGATGCGAATAAATTTGGCGTGGGCTGAACTTTCCATTATTTCTTACCCGTCGCTTTTGCGTCTTTGCCACCACTGTGACCCTTAAAGACTCGAGTGGGCGAAAACTCGCCGAGCTTATGACCGACCATGTTCTCCGAGATATAGACCGGAACATGCTGCTTGCCGTTGTGTACAGCGAGCGTCATGCCAATCATTTCTGGTACGACGGTGCTGCGGCGCGACCAGGTTTTGATCACACGCTTATCGTTTTTCGCGGCAGCCGCATCTACCTTCTCGAGCAGATGGAGGTCAACGAACGGACCCTTCTTGGCACTTCTTGGCATTCTGAATCTCCTTGCCGGGGTTTAGACCGGCGCAGCGAAGGGGGTATCGGACAAAGCTGCCCGACCCTTCCTTGCCTTACTTGGCACCCTTACGGCGTGCAATGATGAACTTGCTCGAGGTGTTGCGCTTCTTGCGCGTTTTGGCACCTTTTGCTGGTTTACCCCACGGCGAAACAGGTGTGCGTCCGATTGGGGCGCGACCTTCACCACCACCGTGTGGGTGATCCACTGGATTCATAGCTGAACCGCGTTGGTGTGGCTTGTTGCCGAGCCAACGCTGGCGACCTGCTTTACCGATGACCACGTTTTTGTGATCGGCATTGCCCACCACGCCTACTGTGGCGTAGCACTCGGTGTGCACACGGCGTAACTCACCCGAGGGGAGGCGCAACACAACATAGTCGCCTTCCTTACCTTGGACTTGAGCGCTGGTCCCCGCGCTGCGCGCCATTTTTGCGCCTCGTCCGGGCACGAGTTCGATACTATGGATAACCGTACCAACGGGCATAAAGCGCAGTGGCAAGGCATTGCCCACTCGAGGTTCGGCTTCTGGACCAGAAACGACATTTGCACCCACAGTTAAACCATCCGGTGCAAGGATGTAGCGCTTTTCGCCGTCCACATAGTGCAAGAGTGCAATATTGGCGGTGCGGTTTGGGTCGTACTCGAGGCTAGCAACTTTGGCTGGTACACCGCTTTTGTCACGCCGTTTGAAGTCGATGACGCGGTACAAGCGCTTGTGACCGCCGCCGATGAAGCGGCTCGTGATACGCCCAGTGTTGCTGCGCCCACCTGTTTTAGGCAGGGGAACTGTGAGCGACTTTTCAGGGCGCTTTTTGGTCAGGTTGGAAAAATCAAGCGTTGTGATGTAACGGCGTGATGCTGTGTATGGACGATAATCTTTGGTTGGCATTAGCTCACCACCTCGA
Organism: Deinococcales bacterium; assembly: GCA_046289535.1. GTDB lineage: Bacteria > Deinococcota > Deinococci > Deinococcales > JAAFIG01 > JAAFIG01. The sequence goes on from JBKBVO010000122.1 coordinate 5,221, forward strand.
GGGCTTCAATTTTTTGCCCTTCTGCGAGTTGCACAATCGCTTTGCGTCGAGCAGCAGTCAAACCACTAAAACGCCCCACGCGCTTGTGGGTACCACGCACGTTTTGAATATTAACTGCAACGACCTTAACATTGAATGCCTTTTGTATAGCATTCTTCACAAGGGTTTTGTTGGCTTTGGGGTGAACCCAGAATGTGTACTTGCCTTCGGCGAGTAGACTCATGGATTTCTCGCTCGAGACTGGCTCGAGAATAACGTCGTAAACGGCATTCATGCTTCACCTTCCCCGTTTTCGGTGGACGCTGCGCGACCAGCAACTAAGCGCTCGGTCAAGGCGATAAAACCAGCCTCATCGCCGCGCGCCAAGTAGCCTGCCTGTTCTGCCCAAGTGCTAAGGCTAGGCGCAAAGCGCAAGCCAGCGGACTCGAGTGCAGCCTTAAGTGCTTCCTCGCTCGAGTCGGCAAGTTCAGCAAAGGTCGTAATGCCTGCAGCAAGCAGAGCGTCGTTGATTTTTGGACCAATACCTTCGATGCGCTTTAAGTCATCGCTACTTGCAGCCTTTTTAGCTTTAGGGGCTTCGGGAACTGGAGCAGCTTTTGAAGCAGCAGCTTTGGCGGTTTTTGGAGCGGCAGCCTTATCGCTGTTTAACGCCTCGAGCACACTCTTGTCGGCAACCAATTGCTGGTGGCGTAGGATGTCGTAGGTGTTTAAGCCAGCGGCTTTTACGGCGGTTACCCAAGGCAGGTTTTTGGCTGCACGAATGGCGTTTTCGTCGTTGGTGACCAAAAATACACGTTCTGAGCCATCCAAACCATTCTGGCGTGCCCAAGCCACAAAGCCCTTGGTTTTGCCATCGAGGTCAAAGCCGTCCACGGCAAGCACTTTGCCTTCGGCAACGCGGCTCGAGACTGCCATTGCGAGTCCGAGCTTACGCACTTTTTTGGGTAGAGTATAGCTGTAATCGCGTGGTTTGGGACCGAATGCTGCTCCACCACCAACATAAATCGGGGCTGCGCGGTCACCGTGACGCGCATTGCCTGTGCCCTTTTGGCTGTAGAGCTTTTTGCCCGTGCGCGAGACTTCAGCGCGGGTTTTGGTGCTGGCTGTACCACGGCGGCGCTTGGCGAGTTGCCAATTCACGACCTCGTACAAGACATGGGTCTTTGCTTCGGGAAGTTGTAGCTCCACGGTGCTGGGGTTCTTACCCACGACATTAACGGTTGCCATTATTTCCCTCCCTTCTTGGCTTGTTTGATTACCACAAGACCACCGTTTGCGCCGGGAATTGCCCCTTTAATCAGGAGCAGATTCTCTTCTGGGCGCACTTCGACAACCTCGAGGTTTTGGGTGGTGACGCGCTCCACGCCATAATGACCTGGCATTTTCTTACCCTTAATGACGCGACCTGGGGTCTTGCGCGCGCCAATCGAACCACCACGACGGTGCCACTTCTTTGCGCCGTGGCTCGCTGGACCGCCTTGGAAGCTCCAACGCTTCATTACACCAGTGAAACCGCGACCCTTGCTGGTTCCCATTACATCAACTTTTTCGCCTGCGGCAAAGATGTCGGCGGTGACCGTATCGGCTTCTGGAGCATAATCGCGGAATTCGCGCAAGAAACGCACTGGGGCGGCTTTTGCCTTCTCGAGATGACCAAGTACTGGCTTGTTCAAGCTCTTTTTGCGGGTTTCGCCAAAACCGATTTGCACGGCGCTGTACCCATCTGTTGCTGGGGTTTTACGCTGTACTACGGGACAAGGTCCCGCCAACACGACCGTGACCGGAACGACTTTATCGTTTTTCCAGATTTGGGTCATGCCGATTTTTGTGCCGAGGATGCCTTTCACGATGCACCTCCGACGGTCTTGACTTCGATTTCTACGCCGCTTGGCAAATCCAAGGTGCTAAGAGACTCGATAGTCTTTTTAGTTGGGTTGGTGATATCTACCAAACGATTGTGGGTGCGAAGCTCGAAGTGTTCGCGGCTGTCTTTGTGCTTGAACGGTCCGCGAATAACGGTAAAACGACGAATGCGGGTTGGCAGTGGAATTGGTCCTGCCACATCTGCGCCACTGCGCTTGACTGCCTCCACGATTTTCGCGGCGCTCGAGTCGAGCGAGCGGTGGTCAAAGCCACGCAATTTGATACGAATTTTAGGTCCCATGCTGACTCCAAGTGTTCTCGAGGCTGCTCGAGGCGATAAGAAACCGCGCCTTTATCAAACAAGACGCGGTGGTTTAAATTACTCGAGGATTTCTGTCACCACGCCTGCACCAACCGTGCGACCACCCTCACGGATAGCAAAACGAAGTTCCTTTTCCATTGCGATTGGCTTAATCAGTTCGACTTCAAAGTTAATCTGG
>JBKBVO010000123.1:0-7562 GCA_046289535.1 Deinococcales bacterium
ATTCTGGGATTTTGTTTTGCAGTAACATCCGAGCCTGATCCATGGTGCTGGATAGGGTTTGGAAATAAAAAAAATGCTCGAGCTTTGGCGATTTATCCATGCAAAACCTCGCGCCCACCCGCAACAACCTTAAAATGCAAACGTGTTGCACCGTCCAAGGTTAAGCCTTCGCCCCATTCAATCAAGACCGCAAAAGCATTCTCGAGATAGTCCTCTAAACCCATCTGCCAAAGTTTGTCTGGGTTCTCGAGACGATAGGCATCAATGTGCACCACCAAACCCTTAGGGCTAGGGTATTCGTGAATGTAGGTGTAGGTTGGACTCGAGACAAGCGCATCCGACCCCAAGCCGCGCAGTAAGCCGCGCACGAATGTGGTTTTGCCTGCACCCATCACGCCTGATAAAATCAGTACCGCGCCTTTTTTTAAGCCCAAAGCCAATTGGGCACCGTACTGCTCGAGGTCTCTGGCGCAAGAAAAATACATCTTGCACAGTTTATCTAAAAACAGTGCTAGACTTCTAGCTATGTTTAAGGGTTTATTTCCGCCTGTTCCAACCCCGTTTAAACGCGATGGGTCGCTCGATCTGCCTGCGCTGCAAAATTTGATTGCATGGCTTGGTCCTCATGTGGATGGGTATTTGATTTTAGGCAGCAATGGCGAAGCCGTATACCTAGACGAAGCCGAGCGTCAAAAAGTGCTGGAAGCAGCGCGTGAAGCGATTCCTAAAGACAAAATCATGCTTGCAGGCGCAGGGGGCGAAGCCACAGCTCATGTGATTGAGCGCTGCCGCGATGCCTCGGAGGCTGGTGCAGATGCCGTCTTGGTGCTTGCGCCTTATTACAACCGTGCCAATATGACCCCAAATGTGCTCGAGACGCATTTTATGACTGTTGCCAATTCTTCTCCGCTGCCTGTGTATGTCTATAACATCCCGCAAGTCTCGGGGATTGCCCATGCTCCTGCTTGGTTTAGCCGAGTCGGGATGCACCCCAATATTGCAGGGGTCAAAGACTCGAGCGGCGACATAATGAATTTCACCGAAATTGGACGGCTCACGCCCGAAGGCTTCAATTTACTCACTGGCAATGCGCCGACACTGTTGCCCGCACTTACGGTCGGCGCTCACGGGGCAATCCTCGCGGCGGGCAACGTCATTCCGCAAATTTTCCAACAGATTATGGCGGCATTCAAGGCTGGACAAATGGACAAGGCACTCGAGCTACAACGCCTTTCCAATCCCCTATCTTATGCTGTAACTCGAGATTACGGCGTACCGGGCTTAAAAGCGGCTATGCGTCTGCTCGAGGTCAGTGCTGGCTACCCCAGAGCGCCACTTTTAGATGTAGATGCCGAGACCAGTATGCAGATTGAGAGGATATTAAAAGCCATTTTGGGCTGATTTGAAGCACTCGAGGTTCGTCTCGAAGCTGCCTACCGTAAACAAAAAACCACGACTTTTGGCGGGCTAGCCGCGCTCGACAAACACCCACTCTACGTTTGAGCGAATCATAAAGTACAGCATTGGGTGTAATGTCTGCTCATGTGCCGATTGCTCGTTGCAATGCCTCGAGCGTAGCGGGCACAGGTGTCTCGAGCGCAGCGAGTTTACTGGCTGTGGTCGGGTCTTTTAAGCCGTGCCCAGTCAGGGTGCAAACAATTCTCGCGCCATCCTCTATACGCCCTTCTTTGATCATGCGCCATGCTCCAGCAAAACCAGCGGCACTGGCGGGTTCACAAAACATTCCTTCTTTTGCTAAAAATTGATAGGCTATTAAGATTTCTTCGTCGGTCACAGCTTCGATGGCACCGCCCGAATTATCTCTGGCATCGAGTGCATAGCACCAACTCGCAGGGTTGCCAATACGGATAGCGGTTGCAATGGTCTCGGGCTTTTCGACAGCGTGCCCCAGCACAATCGGAGCTGCGCCTGCAGCCTGAAAGCCAATCATTTTGGGTGCTTTTGTGAGCGTGCCATCGGCTAAAAGTTCAGAGTAACCTTTCCAGTGCGCGGTGATATTACCTGCATTGCCAACGGGCAAGGCGTGATATTCGGGAGCATCCCAGGAAAATGCTTCGGCAACCTCAAAAGCAATACTTTTTTGACCCTCGATACGAAAAGGATTGACACTGTTGACCAAGGCAATCGGCGTAACTTCGCAAAGTTCGCGCACTAAGCGCAGTGCATCATCAAAGTTGCCTTCGATTTGAATAATCTTTGCTCCCATGAGGATGGTCTGGGCAATTTTACCAGCAGCCACATACCCTGCAGGTAAAACAATAATGCAATCTACCCCCGCTCGAGAGGCATAGGCGGCAGCTGCCGCGCTGGTATTGCCTGTGCTGGCGCAAGCAATGGCTTGTGCGCTCGCCTCGAGCGCCTTCGAGACTGCCATGGTCATACCACGGTCTTTGAAGCTACCGGTGGGATTTGTACCATCGAATTTGGCAAAAACGCGAATGCTGCGCTCTTTTGCCTCGGGTGGTCCGCGCAATTCAACCAGTGGGGTATCGCCTTCGCCTAGAGAAATTATGGGGGTATGTTCAGAGACTGGCAACCTGTTGCGCCAGCGTTCAATAAGTCCTCGAGCCTTGTACATGCCGTGCAGTCTAACAAATTAGCGTTGCCAAAAAATACCAACACAATTCGGTCAATGGTCAGACAATGCGTTAGGAATTTTTGTTTTTACCAAGCACAAGAGTCACCGGAATCATCAAAAGCTGTAACCCAATCTCGAGAAGAGGAACACTTGATGCAAATCCCGTCAACGATATAATCGCTGAAGCCAAATATGCCGACTCTCGACTGCTTGGTGGTTGATTTAACCAAACACTGATTTTCTCGAGGAGCAATAGGCCACACACAGCACCACCAATCCCAAACTAAGTCGCACCACATCAGGGTGCAAGCAGTATTTCAACCAACGCCAAGCATAAATAGCCATCAGCCAGAACATCAGTCGTAGCCAAGCAATTGGTGCGGTCAAGCCTAAAACTTTAGGGGCTAATAACGTGAACAAGCCCCCAAGAAGCAGTCCTAACCCACACCAGACCAGCAGTTGTTGAATAAAACCCCAAGCCATCGCCGAAAGCGGCGCAAACGGGGCTAATCCTAAACGAATTAAGGCACGATAACACCGTAAACTCGGACCATAAAAACAGCGTGTTCTTCGAGCGTTGAGTCTTCATACAATGCAGGTTCGTCAGGCACAAAACAAAAATGCCGCTTGGCTTGCAGCGATTTAACATCATTTTCATGAATTATTGTTCAGATAACAAATCAAGACTTTTAAGAATTTGCTTTTCAGTAAAGGCAATTTTTGTGTTTTGCAGTCTTTTTTTATCTTTGAACTTTTAAGACTGCTCGTTTGCAATTTTCAGGATTTGTGGTTAAGGCTTTAACCGCTCACTCGAGTCAATCAAAATTGTGACTGGACCATCGTTCAATAATTCAACTTTCATATCGGCTTGAAAAATTCCTTCTTGCACCTCGAGATTTTGGTCGCGCAGCAACTCGCAAAACTCACGATACAAGCGCCGACCGTCCTCTGCACTTGCAGCTTGGGTAAAACTTGGGCGATTGCCGCCGCGGGTGTCGGCATAGAGCGTAAATTGCGAAACCGCCAAGACCGCGCCATCAACTTGCTCGAGCGCCCAATTCATTTTGCCAGTCGGGTCGGAAAATACGCGCAGTTTGGCGATTTTACGCGCCAGATACGCTGCGTCTTCGCGGGTATCAGCTTGCTTTACACCCAAAAGCACCAAAAAACCCCGCTCGATACTCGAGACCAGCTGTCCATCCACACTCACACTCGCGCGTGAGACACGTTGCACCACTGCTCTCATGCTTCGGCACGCTCGAGTGGGGTATCCTGAAGCAGGCGGCGCACGTTTTCGACGGCGCTTGAAAGGGTTTGGGCTTCTTCGGCGCTCAGGTTGCCCCGAGTCTTTTGCGCCAAAACCTCAAGCAAACGCAAACTGCGCTCGGCGGTTGTACGGCTGCGCGCAACACCGTCACGGTTCATGCGCGCGGTGAGGGCATTGAGCTGCCCCAAACTGGTTTCGGCACTAGCAGTGAGGCTATGAATCAGACCTAGAAAATCCGGGTTAGACATGATTGATAGTGTATCAAATCCATGAATCAACGCTTTATCTATGCTTCCGAACTCGAGTCGTCATCACTGAGATTCAGCCAACTTCGTCCACAACTCGAGTTCGGCTTTACTGGGGTTTTGCGGCACGACGATACGAATTTCCAAAAGTGCATCGCCTCTGCTGCCATCTTTTTTGTGCCAGCCCTGTCCGCGCAAACGCAAGACCCGCCCCGACTGGCTGCCCGGTGGTATATTGACTTCGCCACGCCCCTCAAGGGTCATGGCTTGTACGGTACCACCGACAACGGCAATTGGGGCAGGAACATCTAAAACTACGCGCAAGTCATCGTTCTCGAGTTTAAAAATGGGGTCTTTTTCGAGTTTTAGAGTCAAAAGCACATTTGCTCCGCCAGGGGCTTGCCCGCGTAGGCGCATTTTCTGCCCGTCGCGTGCACCCCTGGGAATGCTAACCTCGAGTGATTTTTCACCAATACCTACGGTGCGCGTCGTGCCGTGAAAGGCTTCGGCAAGGCTAATCGAAAGCGTACCTTCAATATCGGGAGCTTGGCGCTGAAAACCGCTCTGCCCAAAAATATCTTGAGGGTTGCCCGAAAAACCACCAAAACCGCCTCGCCCGCCAAAACCACCACCAAAAAGCGTCTGGAAAAAGTCCGAAAAATCGCCCATATTGCCTTGGTGTGCGTACCCACCACCACCCGGAGGTACGCGCCCGCTGGCGGCTTCTGCACCGTAGGTATCATAGATTCTGCGCTTTTCGGTATCACCTAGGACTTCGTAGGCTTCGTTGATTTCCTTGAATTTGGCTTCGGCACCAGAATGACCTGCATTTTTGTCGGGATGATATTGCTTGGCGAGTTTGCGATAAGCACTTTTGATTTCATCCTCGGTGGCGGACTTCGCCACTCCGAGGGTTTTGTAGTAGTCCTTGTAATTCATTTTGAGCTCCTAGCTACTGGTGGTAAGGCGTTGGAATTTTTCAAGGGTGCGATAACGGTTTTGACCATCGAGACTACGAAATTCCAAAAGCTAGTAGCTACCAGCTAGTGGCTAATTCATCTGCTTACTGACAATGACTCGAGCAGGGCGAATCAGCTTTCCGTTTAAGGTAAAACCGGCTTGGAGAACCTCGAGAATCAGGTCATCGGTTGCGCCCGGTACAACTTGTAGGGCTTCGTGTACGTTGGGGTCAAAAATCGAATCTTTGCCTGGTACCATTACTGCGCCGTATTTCTCGAGATTTTTTAAGAAATTTTCGCGTACTGCGTTTAAGCCAGGAATCAGGGTACTTGGGTCTTTGACGCCAGCGTCGGTGGCACGGGCGATATCGTCGTAGGTACCAAGTAGGGCTTCGATGGCTTGGGCAGCTCCCTCGGTTTTGGCAGCTTTGATTTCCTCGGCGGTACGGCGGCGGTGGTTCTCGAAATCGTCTTGCATTCGTACAAAACGGGTTTTCCATTCGCCCACCTCGCGTTCAAGCTCATCTACTCGCTCCAAGCGCTTCATCATTTCTTCGATTTGCTTGAAGGCGGCTTCATCGGCTTCAGGTGCGGTGACTTGCCCTTGTAACTCGGTATCGTTGGGGCTATCTGCAACAGCTTCTTGCTCGAGATTGTCCTTTGGGGTGTCGGTCATAAGTCTCCTTGAAAAAAGGTTCCTGCCACGAACTTAGAGTCCCGAAAGTATCTCGAGACTCCAAACCCACAACTTTTGGATTTTTTTAGCCAGCAGGCTTAAAATCGGCATCAATCACGTCATCGTCCTTCTTGGCTTCGCCGCTTGGGGCATTAGCATTGCCAGGTTGGGACTGCACAGCTGCTTGCATCAGGTTGCGCAATGCCTCCTCGAGATCTTTGTGCAAGGTTTCGATTTTTGCATCATCGGTGGTATCATTTTGCACCGCTAGTTTGGCTTCGTTGGCAAGATTTTGCACCTTATCTTTGAGGTCTTGGGGTGCGCCCTCGCTTTCGGTTAGCTGCTTTTCGGCGTTGATTCGCAGCGCATCGAGCGCATTGCGCTTTTCGATTTTCTCGCGGCGATTTTTGTCGGCTTCGGCGTTCAGCTCGGCTTCACGCACCATGCGGTCAATCTCGTCTTTACCCAGTGTGGTGGTGTTCTCGACGCGGATATTGGCTTCTTTGCCAGTGGATTTTTCCTTGGCAGAGACACGCAAAATACCGTTGGCATCCAAATCGAAAGTGACTTCGATTTGTGGCACACCTGCGGGCATAGGCGGGATACCCTCGAGCTTAAAGCGCCCAAGGCTTTTGTTATCGTTTGCCATGCTGCGCTCGCCTTGGAGGATGTTGATTTCCACACCAGGCTGGTTATTTTCGGCAGTGGTATAAATTTCGGTCTTTTTAGCCGGTACGGCAGTGTTGCGCGGAATCATCGGAGCGACGATTCCACCCTTGACCTCTACACCCAAGGTCAGTGGAGTGACATCCACCAGCACAATATCGCCCACAGAGTCATCACCACTTAAAATAGCGGCTTGGACAGCGGCACCCAAAGCAACGGCTTCGTCGGGGTTGACGCTTTCGTTGGGGGTTTTGTTCATCAGTTTTTCGACTAGGGCTTTGACGGCTGGAATGCGGGTGCTGCCACCAACCAAAATCACTTCGTCAATTTGGCTGGGAGAGAGTTTAGCATCCTCAAGGGCTTGCAAAACTGGCTTGCGGCAACGCTCGATTAAGTCGGAGACCAAGCCTTCAAATTGCGCTCGAGTGAGTTTCTTTTCCAAGTGCAAGGGGGTGCGAGTCTCGGGGTCAAAGGTGATAAACGGCAAGCTAATGGTGGTTTCCAGAGCGCTCGAGAGTTCAATTTTAGCTTTTTCGGCGGCTTCGATTAAGCGCTGCAAGGCTTGTGGGTCTTTGCGCAAATCAAATTTATTTTCTTCCTCAAAGCTCTTGGACAGCCAACTGACGATGCGTTGGTCAATGTCGGCACCACCGAGGTGGGTGTCGCCATTGGTGGATTTCACTTCAAAGACACCATCGCCAATCTCGAGTACAGTCACATCGAAGGTACCGCCACCTAAGTCGAAGACCAAAATCTTTTCGTTGCCCTTTTTGTCTAAGCCGTAACTCAGTGCAGCAGCGGTAGGCTCGTTGATGATACGCAAAACATTCAAGCCTGCAATTTTACCTGCGGCGGCGGTGGCTTCGCGCTGGGTGTTGTCAAAATATGCTGGAACGGTAATGACCACATCGGAAACCTTATAGCCAAGCTTGCTCGAGGCGTCGTCTACCATCTTGCGCAGCACCATGGCACTGATTTCTTCAGGGGCTTTTAAGCCATCCGAGGTCTCGATGCGTACGCTGCCGTTGGGTCCCTCGAGAACCTTGAATGGAGCGCGACCTGCTTCTTCGCGCACCTCTGCCCAGCGCCGACCGATAAAGCGCTTGACCTCGAAAAAGGTATTGGCTGGATTCAGTGGTGCTTGGCGCTT
>JBKBVO010000124.1:0-7551 GCA_046289535.1 Deinococcales bacterium
GTCACTTATAAAGAACTGCAAAACCAATGTGGTGGTTGAGTACCTAAACACCGCACTAACCAATTTTCCAGCGAGGAAAAATTTAACACCCTTGGTGTTAAACCGTGGAACTGAACAGCAGACAGCAGCGGATTATCGGACAGAGACTTACAGTATTGCTTTGGACGAATTGATTAGGTCACTCGACACCCAGCTTTCAGCCTTGTTCCCAGACTCTTGGATTGTTGAGGTTTATAACGACCAAGTTGTTTTTAGATACTCGAGACGACTTTGGAGCGCTTCCGAACCCAATGCGCGTATCAACGATGCTTCTAAGGCGATTGTGAATCGGCTTTTGCAGGCACTGCCCAGCCGCCGAATGGTGGCAATGCGCTACCCTCTATACAAGCAGCAATTTTATGGCACTGAACCACTGAGCGCTGCCGAAGCCTATAGCACTTTGCCCAAAGCCAGAATGGGTGCACATAACGATTGCTTTTTGGCTTCCAGTACCGATTGGGGAACATATCCAGAAGATCAAACGGCTCGAGAAGCACTCAAAAACTATCTCGAGGCAGATAACTTATATCTGCCTCAAGGTGGAGAAACCTGCAACATCGGAACAGATGCACAGCCCTATGTTGGCTGCAATAATGCACAAAGCGAATTGGCAAGACTGCGCTACAGCGTATTGAATCGTGAATACCTAGAAGATGTGTACAAGTTGTGGCAGTCTCAGGGGTGTTTAGAAAGTGTCAAACAGCGCTTAGGATATCGGTTTCGTTTGCGCTCGAGCAGTTTCCCAGGTGTGGTCAGCCAAGAATTCAAAATAAAACTCGAGTTGCAAAACGATGGCTATGCCGCACCGTACAATCCTCGGGGAGTGGCTTTGGTGTTGCGCCACAATAAAACCAATAAACAAACTAGAATTGTGCTTCACAACGGCAACCTTGGCGCTGAACGTCGTTTTGATCCGCGTTTTTGGCACACGGGCAAGCATTCACTCGAGACAGTTATTAGATTGCCCAGTGGTTTGGAAACAGGGATATACACACTGTATGTGCATTTGTACGACCCCGAAACCAGTCTGCAAAATCGCCCAGAATATGCGATTCGCTTGGCAAATCAAGAGATGTGGGACGCACAACTTGGTTTTAATCAACTTGGTACATTGGAGCTTCGTTAAAACAACAGGTAACTTTGGTATTGGTGAAGACCAGATCAATGCCAATTTGCTTTCAGTCGTCTCACACGCCATGCGCTACAATAAAAAAATGAAAAACGTAGGATTGGCTGTTTTTGCTTTTTCTTTACTGGCAACTGGTTTCTGGTTAGGGCGTAGCACCGCGCCACAGACTCGAATACTCGAGCTTCGAGCTGCTACGCAAATGCAGTTGGTGCAAAACCAAGCCCAACCAAGGCAGCAAGCGCCCAATGACCCAAGAGAATTGATTCCACTAAACCCCAACCAAGGTCAGGGACGACAACCAGGACAAGGGCAGCAACCACAGCCAGGGCAAGCCCCAGAAGATTGCCCTGTGATGATTTATCAAGATGGTCAACTTTTTACCTTCCCGCGCCCGGGGCAACAACCAGGGCAAGGGCAGGGCAACCAGCCCGGGCAGCCTGGCGGCGCTCAGGAGCTATTTCCACTGAATCCCAATGCACCTTCGGCACCGAGCACGCCCAATGTACCCTCGAGTCCAAGTATTCCCATTGTGCCAAATTCTCCGAGTACCCCAACGCCGCGCAGCTAGTTGGGTTTGACACAGCAAAGAGCAACGCTTTGTAGCGAAAACGCCGCAGTGACTTCACTCAGCATTCACAGCCTTGCATCACAATACGCGCAAGTTCTTTTTTTGGAGACAGCATGAATACACCATTGAATCCCGCCGAAGTTCTCGAGGCAAGCGCCAAAATTCGCACCCTACTTTTTGAAGTCAAACGCGTTATTGTTGGGCAAGATGTCATGCTCGAGCGCTTGTTGGTGGCGCTGATTGCTCGGGGTCATATTTTAATTGAAGGTGTGCCCGGGCTTGCCAAAACTCTGGCAATCAAAAGTACCGCAGATGCTATTGGTGCTAGCTTTAAGCGCATTCAATTTACACCAGACCTTGTGCCAGCCGACCTGATTGGCACACGCATTTACAACCAAAAAGAAGCCAAATTCGAGACCGAGCTAGGTCCGATTATGGCAAATTTAATCCTTGCAGACGAAATCAATCGTGCCCCCGCTAAAATTCAGAGCGCCTTGCTCGAGGCAATGCAAGAGCGCCAAGTGACCATTGGGCAACAGACTTTTAAGTTGCCTAACCCGTTTTTGGTGCTGGCAACGCAAAACCCAATTGAATCCGAAGGCACTTACTTTCTGCCCGAAGCCCAGGTTGACCGCTTTATGTTTAAGGTGGTGATTAGCTACCCTGGTTTCCATGAAGAAATGACTGTTGTAGACAGGGTCTCGAGCAAATTTGATGCTCTGGATATTAAACTTACACTCGAGGAGCTTATTGGTTTGCAACGCATGGCGGATCAGGTTTATGTCCACCCGAGTGTGACCGAATATGCGGTGCGTTTGGCTCGAGCTACCCGTGACCCAAGCGAGGTTAAGCTGCCCGATCTGAAAAAGTTTATTTCGATTGGTGCAAGCCCTCGAGCCAGTGTCAACCTGATTTTAGGCGCAAAGGCGCTTGCGATTATGCGCGGACGCGAATATGCCTTGCCTGAAGATGTGCGTGACTTGGCGTTTGATGTGTTGCGTCACCGCGTTGTCCCGAGCTACGATGCCCTAGCCGGCTCGGTGAGCATGGAAAATGTGATCGAGCAAATTATTCAAGGTATTTCTTTGCCACGGGTGCATATTGGCGACCCTTACCGCACCGCCGATACGGTGCCTCCGAGCGGCATAAATAATATCGAAGTGAACCTCTAATGAGCTACCTTGTGCAGACTGTAGACGAAATAGCCCCACCTCGAGAACAGGAGTCGAGCACAGCACGCCGCCCGTTCTGGTCTCGAGCGCCTAGAGAACCTATTGCCACACCTGTACCTGTTATCAAACCTGCCAACCGCGCTCTGCCAGAACAATTGTTACGCAAGCTCGAGTTTACTGTATTGAAGCGTTTGGATGGGTTTTTCTTCGGGGATTATTCCGGGGTTTTTTACGGTCCAAGCCTTGACCTTGCCGAGGTGCGGCAATATCAACCTGGCGATGAAGTACGGCGCATAGATTGGAATGTAACCGCGCGTTCGGGGAATATCCATGTACGCCAATATCGTGAAGAGCGTGAAATTACCGCGTGGATTATTGTGGACTCGAGCATGAGCATGCACTTTGGTACCAGGCGCGTGACCAAATATCAACTTGCAGCTGAGTTCGCAGCGCTGGCAGCACGAATTTGTACACGGCATGGCGATAAAGTGGGCGCACTGGTGGTTGGCAGTAATGGGGTTAAATTGATTCCGGCAGGTTCGGGGCGACAACAGGCTTTGCGAATTGTGGACGAACTTTTGAAGTTTGGCGAAGCCAAAAGTGTTACGCCTAATCATTTGGGTGAGGCGCTCGAGCAGGTTGCAAAATCGTTGCGTCGGCGCGGTTTGGTTTTTGTGGTTTCGGATTTTCTCGAAGCCCCAGAGCATTGGCAACAAAACCTAACCCGTCTGGGATTGCGCCATGACCTTGTGTGTGTGCGCACCATAGACCCTGTAGAGCGCGAGCTGCCCAAAGTTGGAGGGGCGCGTTTCCGCGACCCGACAACGGGGCAAGAAACATGGCTAGATACTTCGGATAAAACTGTACGAGCCGCGCATCAAAAAATGGTGCTCGAGCGCGAGGTTCGTATTCAAAAAGCCTTTCGTCGTGCAGCTGTGGATTCACTTGAATTGATTACTGCTTTTGATATTGTCAATCCTCTGTTGAAATTTGCCATTCGCCGCAAAGGGCGTAGATGAAGCGAGGTATGCTATGAGTTTTGCATCACCCGAAATGCTGTTGTTGCTGCTGCTTGTTCCGCTTGCGTGGTTCGGGCTATTTTGGCTCGAGGCTAGGCGTAAAAATACGGCACAAGCCTATGCCGATGCTCACCTGCTCGGTAGCACGATCAAAACTGCGCCACGTGTGCATTCCAATGCGCCCAGAGTCTTGCAACTTCTGGCTTTGGCATTGTTGTTGTTTACCGCGTCGCGCCCAAGTGCGACTTTATCCTTGCCACAAAACAAAGCTGCTGTGATGATCGCACTCGATACCAGCCGTTCAATGCTGGCAACGGACGTAGAGCCAAGCCGCTTGGAGTTAGCAAAAACCATAATTAAAGATTTTATTCAACTTGCACCAAGCGATACACTCATTGGTCTGGTGACCTTTTCTGAAAGCGCGGCAGCCGTTGTGCCTGCAACTACTGACCGAGCACAGTTATTGGAGCGACTCGAGAAAGTTAAAACTTCAAATACCACGAGCCTTGCCGATCCGATTGTTGCGGGGGTGAAATCCTTGCCTGGGCGTGTTAATGCAATTATTCCGCGCGGTTTACCTGGTGCGGCAACGGATAACCAAGTATCTCCCAATCTTTCGCCACAGGCAAAGCCCATAGACATTGAAAAATTGCCCCCAGGTGCAATGCTCATTTTATCCGATGGGGTGGGTAATGTTGGCGCAGATGTTCGCTTGGCGGCGCAATTTGCCAAGACCTATAAGGTCAAGCTCTATACCGTTGCTGTCGGTAAGCAAGGTGGTGCAGTCTCGAGGATAGACGGACAGGACTTTTTTATCCCGTTTAATGCCGAAACCTTAAAACAGATTGCCCAGCTTGGTGAAGGGCAAGCCGTTGGCACCGAAAAAGCTGACGCGGAAAAAGTATTCAAAGAACTCGGAACTGCAATTCGCTTTGAACCTACAAAGCTCGAGGTTTCTGCACCGGCTTCGGGTATGGCGATGTTCTTTTTGCTGCTTGCAGCAACAATGAATCTGCTTTGGCACAGGAGGCTGGTATGAGCTTTAGTTGGGCTTGGTTGTTGTTGGGGTTGTTGTTGTTACCAATTTTGGCGTTTATCTACTTGCGTGTGCAGTCACGTCCAGCCGAAGGTGTAGTGCTGCATCCAGATGCGGAGTTCTTGCGTCAGATTGCCCAAAAGCCGTTCTCTAAGGGGCGTGATTTGCCCACATTCTTATTCTTGCTCGCTTTTGGGTTTGGGATTGTTGCGTTGGCTCGTCCTCATGCGCCCGTACCTGTGCCAGATAACCGCACTACAATCATTTTGACGCTTGATGTCTCGCTTTCGATGGATGCCAGAGATATCCTGCCAACACGTTTTTCGGCTGCCCAAGAAGCTGCTCGGGTTTTTATTAAGCAGTTGCCCAAAGGTACAAAAGTTGGTTTGGTGAGCTTTGCAGGATATGCGGCAGTGAATATCTTGCCGACAGACGAACATGGCGAAGTTCTCAAAGCCATAGACGAGCTTTCTTTGGGGCGCGGCACTGCCATTGGCGCGGGTATTCGTGAGTCGGTGGGGTCGTTGCCTGGGCGTTCGGTTGATGGGCAAACCAAGCTCGAGAAGAATCCCCCTCCTGTTGCAGTGGTATTGCTCACCGATGGGCGCAATAACCGCGAGCCAGACCCAATCGAAATGGCAACTCTTGCCAAAGAGCAACAAGTGAAAGTCTATACCGTTGGTCTTGGTACCCAGCAAGGCATGATTACCCTCGAGAGTGGCGGTTTTCTCGTGGGATTTGACCCTGAAACTTTAAAACAAATTGCCCAAATCACAGGGGGGCAATACTTTGAAGCACGCAGCGCTGGACAACTCGAGGCAGTTTATAAAAGCCTCGGGCGGAGTATTGGCTGGACCACTCGCCTTGGCGAGGTCACACATTTGGCGGCAGCTTTGGCTGGAATCTTTTTGTTTATTTCGCTTGCGGCAGGAGAACTCAATCGGCGGGTCGTGTAAAAGGAGCAGAAAATACACCGATACCGCACAAATCTCGAGTTACCTTGCCCAAACTTCGGGAGACGAGCATGTTGCTAACTTACTCGAGGCGATCAAGTTTTTGAAAGCGCAGCCGAGCGCACAAGCGCAACGCCTTGGTGTAACAGGTTTCTGTTTTGGTGGAGGCTTAACTTGGCGTTTAGCGACAGAAGTGCGTGAACTCTTGGCAGCAGTGCCGTTTTACGGACCGGCTCCAGACATTGCCAAAGTACCTAATATCAAAGCTGCCGTGCTCGGTATATACGGTGGAAACGATAGCCGAATCAATGCAGGTATTCTCGCCCTCGAGACAGCGCTCAAAGCGGCAGGTGCGAACTACAAATGCTGCACGCCACCTATACTCAATGGCGCTCCATTATGCGACAAGAGACTCCCAAATCAGCCTCGAGGCTTTTACTGCACTACGCAGCCGCAACGTGCAGTTGCTGGCAACCCTGAGCGCTGTTCAGCTCGAGAAAGTGGCTTGAGTTTATTGTAAAGCACGACCAAAACCATTTAGACCAACTCAAGGGTAGTTTGTGAGTCAACCAAATAAAAGGTAGCTTTATCGGTTAAACTATTTCTATGTCCACAGAAATGCAAACTGCTTTGGCGGCGCTGCTCGAGCCGCATTTTGCAGGGGGTAAGATTCAAAAACTGCACCTTTTAGCGGGCGGTGCAAGCAAAGAAGCCTGGTTGTTAGACCTCGAGCAGCACGGCATTACTCATGAACTTATTGTGCGCCGTGCTGGAGGCGGGGCAATGAACATGGAGCAGCTTTCGCTCGAGCAGGAATTTAAGGTGCTCGAGATGGCTTTTGGGGCGGGCGTAAGCGTGCCCAAACCCATTGCCTATTTCCCCGACCTGCTTGGCAGGGAAGCTTTTATATCTCAACGCGTGCGCGGCGAAGCTGTGGGGCGGCGTGTGGTCAGCCGCTCGGAATTCGAGCAGGCGAGAAAAAGTCTGCCCAAGCGCATGGCACAAGAACTCGCCAAAATTCATGCTATAAATACCTCGAGTTTAGGGTTTCTGCCCAATTCGGGTGCTCAGACTGGTGCGGCTCGAGCCATCGAGCGTTTGTATGCAGAACTTGATAGCGTCCCTGAAGCCCACCCCGTTATTGAACTCGCGCTGCTCTGGCTGCGGCAACACGAACCACCATGTCAGGGGGAAGTGCTGGTGCATGGCGATTTTCGCATTGGTAACTTAATGGTCTCGGAAACGGAGCTGGTTGCCGTGCTGGATTGGGAATTCGCACATCTAGGAGACCCTGCCGAAGATTTGGCTTGGACGTTAATTCGTGCATGGCGCTTTGGGCAAGATCATTTGCACCTTGGTGGAATTGGCGAACTCGAGCCGTATTTAGCCGAATACAACGCCCTCACTGGCAAAAATATAAGCCTCGAGACGCTGCACTTTTGGGAGGTTTTAGGCAATACCAAGTGGGCGGTGGCTGCACTAACCCAAGCCAAGCGCCATTTGGACGGGCTTGAGCGCAGCGTGGAATTGGCTGTGCTGGGGCGATTAAGTGCAGAAATGGAATTTGAGTTATTGTACTTGTTAGAGGAAGGTTATGCAGTCACGTCCCAATAATCACGAATTGGCAACAGCCGT
>JBKBVO010000125.1:0-7547 GCA_046289535.1 Deinococcales bacterium
AAGCGCCCGACGGCATAGCTCTTGCGCGTTTTTTGCACAATTAAATTAGCCTTCTCAAGCTCGAGTGGGTACTTGCTGTCGGCGCTCATGTATAGGGTAAAAGGTGCGCCATTTTTGATTTGCGAAAAAAAGTTACCGCTCGAGCCGTACGAAAGATTGACCCGCTGCGCCTTGGGGTAGGCTTTTTTATACTCCAAGAGCAGTTCGTCTAGGGCGAACTTCAGGTCTGCTGCTGCGGCGACCTGCACGACCTCGTCTTGTTCCCAGTCGCCCACCAGCCCCTGTGCGCTGACAACAGCCATAAGCAGGGCAATGCCAATCAATCTGAGCACAGCGGCAAGCTAACACAAGTCACCAGCCGTTTTATGTGCCCCGAGTGAGAGCACCAAGGGCGTGTGCAAACCGGATTCCCACAGCGCGCGGTTGACATCCTCGAGGCGAATGGCGCGAATCTGTGCCAATACCTCTTCTGGCGATTGCAAATCGCCTTGCAGCACGAAATCTTCGACAAAGGCGCCAAGCCAAGCGCTCGGGGTCTCGAGGCGCAGCGCCAGCCCGACTTCAAGCCTGCGTTTGAGGCGTGCGAGTTCGTGCGCCTCCACACCGTGCCGACGGGCGTGATCTAGGGTTTGCAGCAGCAGCTCAAGACAATTTTCCTGCTCGTTTGGGCTGCACTCGAGCGTGCCATAAAAAGCGCCTACATCGCTGTGTCCTTCGTGCTCGAGATTCAGCGAGAGCGCAAGCCCACGGTGTACCAAAGCCCAAGCGAGCCTCGAGTTTTCCGCCTCGCCAAGGATTTTTGCACCCGCGACGGCAGCTAACTCGAGCGGGTCTTTGGCGCGAAAACCTCGCGCCAAAAGACTGATTTGGCACAGCGCCGCCTCGTACCGAAAGCGCACTATACCCGTTTGTGGCACAAAGTGCTGTGCGTGGTAGACCTGCCGCTCACCTTGGGCTAGACCGTGCGAGAAGTGCTGCGCGTCGCTGAGCAGGGTTTGCCAATCGTACACGCCGCACACACCCAGAACCATGTTTTGCGCGCTGTAGTGTTGCGACAAAAAGCGCTGCAAGTGGTGTTGTTGGAGTCGCCTGACACTCTCGCGCCGACCAATCACAGGCTTGCCCAGAGGGTGCTTGGCAAAATAGATGGCGCTGCTTTGCTCGAGCGCTACACTCATTGGGTCGTCGCGGTAGAGTTCGATTTCCTCGAGAATCACTTCGCGCTCGAGTTCGATTTCCTCGGGCAGGAGTTGCGGCTGCAGCATTGTAAAGAGCAGCTCGCATTGGCGGCTTTGGGTTTTGGGCAATCCAAAACTGCTGTAGCTTGTCAGTTCGTGCGCGGTAAAGGCATTGACCTGTGCGCCAATCGCATCGAAGGCGTTGGCGAGCTCGAGCGTGTCAAGTCGCCCGCTTTTGAACATCATGTGCTCCAAAAAGTGCGCCGTGCCGGCGAGTTTGTCCGAGCGTGCACCGGAGCGCACAGCCAGCGAGACCGCTACACTTTTGGCATGTGGTAGCGGCTGAGCGATGACCTCGAGACCATTCTCGAGCCGTGCGTATTGCGGGTTCACAGCGCGACCTCGACACCGAGCACACAGGTGTGCAGCCGGTTCAGGTCAAGTGCGGCGAGCCAAGCGTTGACATCGTCTAAACGGATGTGCGCAAGCCCTTGTTCGACTTCGCTCTGGCTGCGCGCTCGCTCGAGCAGGTGTTGATCGCGCATCAGTGCCGCCGCTCGCGCTCCGACCGATTCGCTGCTCAGGGCGAGATTGCTTTCGATACACACTTTTGCGCGCTCGAATTCGGCTTGGCTGATGCCGGCTTTCCAGCGCTCGAGTTCGCTGTAGATGACGTGCAGGGTTTCTCTGGTGTGGCTTGGTGTGCAGCTGGCAAAGATATCGAGCGTCCCCGCACCACGCATGAAACTGTTGCTGGCGTGAATCCCGTAAACCAGACCGCGCTTTTCGCGCACTTCATAAAAAAGCCGGCTCGAGTTACCGCCGCCCAAGACTTCAAGCGCAAAGCGCGAAGCAAAGTAGCCCTCCGCCATGTATGGCATAATCGGCATGATCATTCCGATTTGCGTTTGGGCGGTGTCGCGTGGTTCGAATACGCTGCGTGCTGGATTCCAAACCACCTCGTGCAGTTCTGGCGCTTTTCCTCGCCAAGCGCGAAAGCGGGTCTGCGCCAGCCTGAAAAAATCTTCCCAGCGCAGCGCCCCGCTTGCGGCAAGAATCGAGCCTTGCGGCGTTGCGCGCCTGAAGTAATCCTGCCTGACCTGTTCGGGTTGTAGCGCTGCAAAGCCTTCGCGATTGCCGTAGGGACTGCGCCGATGCGGACTCTGAAAAGCACTGTCCCACAGGCGCTGCACGAGAATCTCGTCGGGTGTATCTTCTAAACTTTCAAGTGCGGCTTTGGCTAACTCGAGTGCCGGTGGGAAATCTTGTGTACAAAAATTGGGACGCAAAACCCAATCGGCAAGCAAACCAAGGGCATAATCGGCATCTTGCGCCAAACAGGTGACGCTCAGTTCGAGCGACTCGAGTCCGACCTCGCTGCTGCGAAGGATGCCGCGTTCGTCCCACGCATCCTCGATTTCCTTTGCGCTTTTGCCCGCTGCACCGCGCCCAAGCCACTCTTCTTGTACGCTCGAGCAGCCTGCGATGGGTTCGTTGACTGACCCGAGCGGCACAAGCAACTCAAAACAAACCAACGCCGAACTGGGTACAGGCTCGAGCAGCAGGGCTAAACCGTTCTCGAGCCGGGTGTGCTGAACCATCGCTGCCGAGTATACCCCACTGTCGGGGGTGTTGTACCCATATAAATTTGTCACCAAAACCAGTCATAATAAGTTTATGTCCACGCTTTCTAACCAGCGTTACCAGTTCATGCGTGAATTGGGAGCGGGTGCTATGGGGCAGGTCAGCCTGGCGATGGACACGCAAACAAATACCTTGGTAGCCATCAAAAAAATGCACGAGATGGTCGCGCTCAGTGGTGGTGCGCGCATGCGCCGCGAATTCAGAAGCCTTTCGCAAATCGCGCACCCCAATGTGGTGCGCGTACTCGAGCTTGGCGAAGAGCGCGGCGTGCCATTTTTGGTGATGGAGTTCGTCAGAGGACAGGATTTATCTGAATGGCTGCTTGGCAAGCCGGACTTTGAGCAAATCGCCAAGATGTTTGCAGGGATTGCGGACGCACTCGGGGCGGTACATGCTCGAGGGGTGATTCACCGCGACCTCAAGCCCGAAAATATCCGTGTGACCACCGAAGGCGAACCCAAACTGATGGATTTTGGGCTTGCCAAAACCCTCGAGGGTACGGTCGCGCTCACAAAGGCTGGGGCAATGGTCGGTACAGCGCTCTACATGAGTCCAGAGCAGTGCAGAGGCGCACAACTCGACTACCGTGCCGATTTGTATTCGCTCGGGGCAGTGCTGTACTGGGCGCTCACCGGGCAGCCGCCATTCATCGGCGAAAGCATTGTGCAGGTTGTGTTGCAGCACATCCAACAAGCCCCGACCCCGCCGCGCGAGCGCAACCCTAACGTTCCCGAGGCGCTCGAGAATATCTGTTTGGCGCTGCTTGCTAAAAACCCCAACGATCGCCCTTCGAGCGCCGAGGCGGTGCGCGAAGCGCTGCTGCGCTCACTCGAGGTACAGAGTGGTCGAACCATCGAACTCGAGTCGGTGGCGGCTCGAGCCGATGCCCTGCTGCTTGCACCGCTTATTGGGCGCGAATCCGAACTCGAGACCCTGGTGGCTTTGTTCGAGTCTGGTCTGACGGGTTTGTACGTGGTCACGGGCGATGTCGGTACGGGTAAAACTAAACTTTTGCGTACACTGGCTGAGCGCGCACAGCTTTCGGGGGCGCGGCTTGGTATCGGCGAAGCGATTGCCGACGACCCAACCCCTTTTGGTGCGGTCAAGCGCTTGATTGAAAACTTGGAAAAGTACTATCGCTTTGTTTTTGAGGAGCTTTCTCCAAACTCAAAGTTCGAGCTTGCGCGCATTGCGCCGCAATTTGGTGTTGCGCTGCCTTCAGACCCCAACATGCCCGCTGAAGTCGCACGCTTGCGTCTGTTTGAGGCGTTTACTGAACTTTTAGAACGCATCTCGAGCCTGACTGTTGTGGCATTCGAGAATCTGCATTGGGCAGACGAAAGCACCCTGGCGATGCTCGCTCACGCCTTGCGCGCTGCACCCGAAGCGCGGGTGATTGCCACTTATCGCATCGAGGATTTGCCCGAGGGGCAGCATGCGCCAAAGGGCTTTCCCAAAAGCCGCAAGACGCTCGCTTTGGGTGCCCTGACCGACGAACAGATGTCCGAACTCTTGCGCGCGCTCTTGGGTGGAGAAATCGAACCTGCGCTTGAGCAGGAATTGGTGAGTCATGCGGGCGGCAACCCGTGGGTCTTGGAAGAGCGCTTAAAAGCTATGCTCGAGAACGGTGCAATTCGTCGCCGTGCGCAAGTTTTTGAGTGGGATAGAAGCCTGACAGGTGTGCCAGAAAGCCTTGGCGAACTGCTCGCGCACCGTTTGGCGGTGCTCGACCCCAATGTGCTCGAGTTTGCGCGCGCAGCGAGTGTGCTTGGGCGGGTGTTTTGGTTCGAGGATGCTCGTGCCATGCTCGAGTGGCGCGACGATGATGCCCTCGATGCGCTCGAGAGCCTCTCTCGAGCGCGGCTGGTTGCAGAGATACCCGCCTCTAATGGCGAGGGTTTTCGTTTTACTCACCCCTTGTATTCGGAGCTGCTGCGCGCTGGAATCATGCGTCTCAAGCGCAAACGTCTGCATGCCAAAGCGGCTGCCTTGCGCGCTGGCAAAGCCGAAGCGCTCGAGCTTGCCGAGCACTGCTTTGCTGCCGAAGATTATGCTAAGGCGCTCGAGTTGGCGGTGCAGGCAGGGCGAGAGGCGCAGGCGGCGTTCGCCTACCCGCAAGCCGAACGCGCTTACCGTTTGGCGCTCGAGTCAGGGATGCATCTTGAAGTAGAAAATTCCGCGAGCGAGGTACAGCAATTGCTGCTCGTGCAGACCAAGTATCATCTGGCGGTGGTGCTCGAGTTTACAGGGCGTATTCCCGAAGCCCAAAATTTGCGCCGTGATGTGATTGACCATGCCCAGTGGTTGCCGCGCAGTGCGGAGCTGATTGCCAAAGCCAAAGTGGACTTGGTGCGCGCCATGCGTTTTTCGGGCGAAACCCAAAATGC
The DNA here is from genome assembly GCA_046289535.1 of Deinococcales bacterium. Taxonomy (GTDB): domain Bacteria; phylum Deinococcota; class Deinococci; order Deinococcales; family JAAFIG01; genus JAAFIG01. Next base: position 5,210 of record JBKBVO010000125.1, read on the forward strand.
GCTCGAGCTGATTGGCGTACCAAAACCGAGCGAACCGCTGTATTCGCTTCTGTGTGTCGAATTGAGCGCATTGCTGCGTCAAAAAAATCCGGCACAGGCGCGTCGTTATGCGCTCGATGCCGTGAAGAGCGCTAAACACAACCAAAACCCAGAAGATTTGGTGCGTGCCATCACAGTTTTAGCGTTGGTCACGACACAGCCACAACGCAAGCTCAGTCTGGGGCGGATTGCAACAAAAATTGCTGAGTACACCGATAATAACCACGTGCGCTCCACCGCTTGGAACGACCTGGGTGTGGCGTACTACAACACCAATTTTCGCAAGGAGGCTTTTGAAGCCTGGTCAAAAGCCGCCAAATATGCAGAAGTTGTCGGTAATATGCGCAACCTCGTGGGTTTGGAAATTAATAAGGCACTCATTTTGATGCAGGATTCGGATTTTGACGAAGCCCAAGCCAATCTCGAGCGGACACTGACGCTCGCGAGGCGCTTTGGCTTGCAAACCATAGAGAAATACGCGCTTTTTAACCATGCACTCTGCCTTTACGCACAAAATCGCCTGAGCGATGCGCGCGAGGAATTCCAAATGGTGCGCGACCACCCTCGAGAATTGGTCGCTCGGGTTTGGGAGACAAGGATTACCATCGAACTTGGCGACGGTTTTGTTTTGGAAGTGCCTGAAATCGAAGCCGATGCTGTTGGTTATGGGTATTACCTACTGACCAAAGCCCTGCTTGCGCTCTCTTTTGGCGATTATCAGAAGGCATGGGAGCAGACCGCACAGCCGATTCATGACTCGGACTGGCACTGGGCGCTTGTGCGGGTGCACGCTGCATGGCGCTTGGGCTTGCACGATGCCGTCGCTTTGCAAAAGCTGCTCGAGGGCAAAGCCGAAGACCCCTCGCTGAGCGATCAATTGGTTCGGTCTTATGCTGAGTTCATCGAATTGGTGCTCTCCGATTGGACGGCGGAGGTGAGGCAAAAATTGCGTCAGCTTGCACAGCAATACCAGAGTTCGCCGATTGGGGTCCTGGCGCGGGATGTCGCCCTTTCTTTGAGTGAAGATTAAAAAAAGACTTGCGCGTTTCTCATCTAGTTTTGTGATGCTCTGCTAGCATGCGGTCATGAAATTGAGTACGCAACTTGTGTTTTTGGGTGCACTTGCCCTGATTACGGCGTGTGGCACGTCCCGTCCGCTCGACCAAGGCAATGCCAACAATATGAAGGTTTTTGCTCCGAGTGCCGTGGCTAGCGCGACGCAGTTTTTGCGCGGTGCTCCCGTAGATTTGACGGGTGCGGTGCGTTTTGTGCAGCAATCGGCGGCTGGCAATGCGCGTCTTGGCGAGCAGCTCGCCAAGATTCCGGGTGGGATTGCCCAAGCCTTCTCGAGACCCCAAGCCAGTCTGGGGACTCAGGCGGCGGGTGCGGACTGTGGTACCAAAAGTATTATTGATGCCGATGGCGACGGTATACCGAGTTTTTTTGACTATACCTTCGACTGTATCGCGGCATCGTACAAGGGCGCTGCGGCTTCTCTGACTGGTCGCGTGATACTCAAAGACCAAGACGACAACGACCCAAACAGCGGATATGATGCGGATGTCAAGGACTTGACTTTTATGTATACCGACAATGCGTCGAACTCTATTTTATTGCGTATCGGTTATGTTGCGCGTGTGCGTGCTGCACCGAGTGGCAAATACCGCGTGAGTCAGGATTTCAAGTTCTTTGCCGAGATTGATAGTAATAATGACGATGGTCAGACGGCCCCTGATTTTTCGACATACGAATACGCCTTTAATGGCGAACTTGAATACATTCCTGACCCAAGCTCGACGGCGAGTACGCGCTTTGCCAAAGGGCAGCTGAAGTTTGTCGCTAAATTCAATTTCAAGGTGGCGACTGCAAACCAGAATTACATTTCGGAGTTGACATTCAAGTCCGGAGGGCTTCAAGTGAATTTTCCACTGTGTGGCAGGGATAGTATGGTCAGCGGGGGTAGTGTCCGGTTCACCGATGGGCTCAACACCCTCACATGGAATGTGACGGGTTGTGGGGATGGAACTTGGGACTATCAATAAAGTGCATAGAACCTAAAGTGGCGCAGCCCCAAAATGGCTGCGCTTTTTCTTTGTTAAAGTACCTGCATGAATCTAGACCCTCGCCTCGAAGTCTTTGCCAGACACCGCACCATCCGCAAATACAAAAACCAACCACTCGAGCCTGGTCATCTCGAGCAAATTTTGCATTGCGCCCAACACGCCCCCACCGATGCCACAGCGCAAATGTATAGCTTTGTGCGCCTGAGCAACCCGGAATTGAGAGCCAAAATCGCCAC
>JBKBVO010000126.1:0-7536 GCA_046289535.1 Deinococcales bacterium
TGACACACAAACTCGAGGGCGCTGTGTATAGCGTAGAAATGCTTTTACAGAACACTGGAACTTGTGCAATGCCCGTGGGTTTTGGAATTCACCCCTATTTTGTCAGACGTGCTCAGAATCCGAGTTTACGCTTTGCTGCTCAGGGTGTTTACTTAACCGACTCAAGCAATGTGCCACAACGCGCTGCCGAAGCGATTCCAGAATGGCTTGATTTTCACCAAGCAAAGGCACTCGAGAGCCGAAAAATTGATCATGTTTTTGCGGGGTGGGCGGGCAGCGCCGAATTGGCTTGGGAAGATTGCACGCTGCATATCTTAGCGTCTGAAGTTTTTGGGCATTTTGTGGTCTTTACAGGAGCACCAGACCAAACCATCGCGCTCGAGCCAATCACTCATGCTACCAACGCCTTTAATCTTGCCGCAAATGGTATCGAAAACACTGGGCACCGAGTTCTAGAGCCTAAACAAACCCTAGAAGGAGAAATCCGTTTCTGGCTTACACAGCCTTAAACCCGACTTCTGCTGGCAAGTACACCTTGTATCCTCGGCTCTTGTGAAAGCGAGTTAAAGACTCGAGAATGCGCGGGTGAAAATTTACACCAAAACAGGCGATAGCGGAGAAACAGGATTGTATGGTGGCGAGCGAGTACCCAAAACAGCACAACGCGTTGAAGCCTACGGCACAGTGGACGAATGCAATAGTGCCATTGGCATGGCTCGAGCAAGCCTAGAGGACGACGAACTCGATGCTGTGCTGGCGCAAATTCAAAATGCACTGTTTGACGTTGGTGCAGACCTTGCCACACCAAGTGGCTCGCAGTACGAAAAAAATCTTGTGCGTATTGATCGCGAAGATGTTACAAAACTTGAGCAATTGATAGACAAGTACCAACTCGAGTGTCCAGAATTTACAGGCTTTATTCATCCAAGTGGCACACCTGCCGCCGCTGCACTACATTTGGCGCGAACCATCGCCCGACGCGCAGAGCGCGAGGTTCTACGCCTCGAAGCCCTCGAGCAAAACAACCACGAGGTTGTGCTTTACCTCAACCGTTTGTCGGATTTTTTGTTTACGCTGTCGCGCGTTATCAATGCCCGCAGTGGTGTGCCTGAAACTGATTGGTTGGTCAAGGGACGACGCTAAACCCAGTCTACCCGTACCGGCAAGTGCTTAATCCCCGAGATAAAATTTGAGCGCAGACGCTCGGGTTTGCCGTTTAATGAAATAGCTTTCACTCGAGGCAGCAGTTCTTCAAACAAGACTTTAATCTCGAGTCGCGCCAAGTGTTCGCCCAAGCACTTGTGCGGGCTTTTGAGTCCAAAAGCAAGGTGCTCATTTGGTGTTCGACGGATATCAAACTGATTGGGGTGGGCAAACTGGCGCTCGTCGAAGTTGGCGGCAATATAAAACATCACCACTTTATCTCCTGATTTGATTGGCGTGCCAGCCAGAACCGTGTCTTGAATGGCGGTGCGCCTAAAGTGCATGGTGACACTCCCCCAGCGCAGGATTTCTTCAACTGCAGTATCCATCAAGTTTAGGTCTTGGCGCAGAGTCTCGAGTTGTTCGGGGTGCTGTATCAATGCCTCGAGACCGGCTGCCATGGTGTAACGCGTGGTGTCGTTGCCTGCGGCGACAAGCAAAGTAAAAAAGTTCTTAAATTCTTGATCTGAAAGCGGCTGACCGTCTATTTTTGGCTCGAGCAAACGCGTAATCAGGTCGTTTTTGGGGTTTTTACGGCGATGAGCCGCTTCTTGACCCGCATAGCGAAACAACTCTAAACCAGCTGGAGAGCGAAAAGGCATCAAGCGAAATTCTTCGGTACTGGTTTGGTCTATTACGTGTTGGGTGAATTCGGGGTCGGTATTGCCAATCAGTGCATCGCCTTTTTCCACAAGCCAGTGCCCATCTTGGTCGGGAACCCCAAGCAGGCTACCAAGCATGCGCATCGGCAGTTCTCTTGCAATATGCTGTACAAAATCAAATTCGGGTGTTCCGCAAATGTTTTCGATCACCTCTTTTGCCAGTAAGCGCACCGCACCTTCGTATGCCAGCACCTCGCGTCTCGAGAATGGTGGCTGCACCAAACGCCGATACGCTGTGTGCTGTGGTGGGTCAAGTTCCATCATTGTGCGACGCGCTTCGTTTTCTTCGGCGTTCATATCCTCTAGGCGAATACCGTGTGCGCTCGAGAAAATTTGGGGGTTTTTGCTGACCTCGAGGACATCATCGTAGCGCGTGATTGCCCAGAATCCGCGTCCATCGGGTTCGGGGATAAAGGGAATGCCAGATTGGTCACGCAGTGCCTTAAAGGCAGCGTGAGGAACGCCTTTGGTGTAGGTATCGTGGCTTAGGATTTCGTGCATGGGAACTCCTCTTTGGCAGTAGGTGGTGTTATGGTTTACAGGAATGGCAGGTAATAATTCTTCTCCCAATCGGTCACGGCTGCCGTGAATTTATCCCACTCGGCACGCTTCACAGCTTCAAATTGATCAACGATTTCTGCTCCTAGTGCAGCCACTAAAGGCTTATCTGCAACCAGCGCATCAAGTGCCTGTGACAGGTCGTTGGGAACATGGCGTGTAGTGGATTGGTGCTCTAAGCAATCTTGCTCTTCAGGGGCTTGAGGCTCTAACTTCTCGAGCACACCAAGACGCGCAGCTTGCAAAACAGTAGCGGTCGCCAAATAGGGATTGGTTGCTCCATCGGACATACGGTGTTCGATACGCGTACCGGCACCACGTTCGGCGGGGATTCGCACGGTTGCGCCTCGGTGGTCGTAACCCCAGTTTGCCCAATAACCCGCCAGTTGCGCAGGTCGTAAACGCTTGTAGGCATTCACAGTTGGGGCACAAATTGCTGCCATTCCTTCGTGGTGCTCGATTAAGCCAGCAACACACTGCTTGGCAAGACTCGAGAGTCCATCTTTACAGTTTGGGTCGGCAAAGGCATTTTTGCCATTTTTATCTTCAAGCGACAGATTGACATGAAACCCATTGCCGCCTCTGTCGGCAAAAGGTTTACCCATAAAGGTGAGGAGTAAGCCCTTGCGAGCGGCGAGTTCTCTTGCCATCAGCTTAAATAAAAAGATGTCGTCTACAGCTTTGAGGGCATCGTTATACTCGAGCGTGAGTTCAAAAGCAGGAGTGTCGTACTCGGAATTGATACTTTCAATGGGCAGCGCGCATTGTGCAGCCATTGCCATGATGTCATCGAGTAAGCCTACTGGGTCTACAGCCAAGCCCGTGCCATAGACATAGGCAGTGGGTGTAGACCACTCGCGCCAGCCTCCAGCACTGTCTGGCTCTAAAACCATCGCCTCGAGTTCGATACCAACCTTAGGGTTATAACCGAGTGCTTGCCAATCGGACACTGCTTTCTTGAGCACATTGCGCGGTGCAATCGCTAACGGTTCTCCACGAAATGATAAATCGCCGACAACCACGCCTGTATTGGCTTCCCAACCTTGGCGGATTTCCTCGGGGTTGAAATGCAAGTCTATATCGGGCAGCCCTTCGAGCAATTGAGCGCCGGGGGCAGGAACCATGGTGCGGTCAAACGCCAGCGCAAACAGCGAAATACAATGCCGTGTACCTTTGTGCGCGATATGTGCGGGGAGGTACTTCCCCCGAGCCAGTCCGAGGTGGTCTGGGAACAGGGCACGGATGCGATGGTAATCTGCCATGGGTACTCCTTTTGGTATAGTTTAGGGCAATGTCAGGGACTAAGAATCTTTGCCAGTTCTTGCGTGACTTCGAGCAGCACACGAACATCGTCTTCGGAGGTTCTGAAATTGACAAAGCATGGGCGCAGGCAGGTTTTTCCATCCACTAAAGCACTCGAGATGTAAACTCTTCCGTCTTCTTGCATGGCTTTCACAAGGGCTAAGTTGTGGGCATTGAGCGCAGATTCGTTATCGCGCAGATGCTCTGGCACATGGCGAAACGGCACAGTGGAAAGCTGCGGCTCGAGCAGCAATTCTAGGTCTGGGGCATCGCGCACGAGTTGAGCGCAGAGACGAGCTTGCTCGAGGTTTCGTTCGATGGCAGCACGGTATTGGTCGGCACCGTGAACTCGAAGTGCCATCCAAAGTTTGAGCGCACGAAATGGACGCGAATACTCGAGAGTTGAATCTACGGGGTTGAGCGGCTGGTCTTGATCGTGTAGCATATACGACTCGTTATGCGAAAAAGCCCTGGGGAGGGCATGGGGGTCGCGCACCAAAACCAAACTACAGGCTTTAGGTAAATAAAGCCATTTGTGAGCATCTACGGCAACCGAATCGGCTAACTCGAGTCCGGCAAAGCGATGACGCACACTTGGAGCCGCCGCGCCGGGCAAGCCGTAGGCACCATCTACATGGAGCCAGACATCGTATCGTTGGGCGATTTGTGCCAACTCCAGAATTGGGTCTACTGCTCCTGTCAAGGTCGTACCTGCTGTAGCCACAATTGCTATAGGGGTGATGCCATTTTGTAAATCCTCTTTGATTGCAGACTCGAGAGCATTTGGCTCGAGACGATGTAATGCGTCTATGGGCAGTGAGCGCACAAAATTTGCGCCAATACCCAAAACTTCGGCAGCGCGCCGCACCGAATAATGCGCTTCTGAAGAGCAGTACAAAGCACCCGGGCGGTTGTGCAATCCCGTATGGCGCGAATTTGGCAAGGCGCGTTCTCTGGCTGCCGTTAGCGCGGTTAGATTCGAGACCATACCCCCAGAGGTAAACGCCCCAGAGGCGAACGGGTAACCAATCAGTTCTGCACCAAGACGCAAGGCTTGAGCTTCGATCAGGTCTGCACTACGCGCAGTGGTTGCCAAATTGACATCAAAGGTGCTAGCTAAAGCATCGGCAAGCACACCAACTTCTAGCCCACTCGAGCCGACAAAAGCAAAATAACGTGGGCGGGCTTGGGCAAGGCTGGTATCTAAGTAGCGCTTTGCTTGCTCGAGCGCCGCCAAAGCTGGCATCGGCGTGTTGTACAAGCCCTCTAAGGCAAGTTGGCGCAGGTCTTGTCCAACATCGGGCTCCTTTGCTCTTGCCTGATCAAAACTTTGCCATGCTTGGGCGATAACCTCAGCAGCTTTTTCGAGCAACTCGCGGCGTGGGATGTCGAGGGGCAGGGACACTCGAGCATTCATAGAAGCTCCTGCACTTGTGAATCAGGGCTTTTTGCTACAAAGATACGATGCGCTGCATCCTTGTGGGGCAATGGCTCGTGAGTTTTATACCCGTGCACTTGGGCAATCTCGAGCAATTTTTGCTCGAGCAAATCGTGGGGACAAGGATGCTGCTGCTCGAGGCTGGATTGCTGTACCAACATCTGGCGTGCTGTCTTGAGTCGGTTCATGTGGTCACTGCTCCGTTATAGGCTTCAAATTGGGCATCCTCGAGCGCAATGGCTTCGGCATCAAAACGAAAATAAGACCTTGGCGGTAAAATTCCCCAAACATTGCTCGCGTGGGCATCATCGGGGTATTGGCGTGGTTGGTGGTCGCTGGCAAGCTGCTCGAGGTCGCCGCACAGTTCGATAAACATATCTTCTTCGGGCATCCGAAAGTAGGCATACAAATTTCGTGCCATTCCGTGCCGCCCTGGTCCCCAAACGATGTGGCGCTTGTTTTTGCCTAAATGATCAAGCGCGACGCGAAAGGCGCTCCAATCTTGCAATTCAAACGCCAAATGGTGGATATGCGAAAACCCTTTTTCGAGAAATGCCAAAACATGGTGGTCAGAGTTGACATGCAGCCAGACACCTTCGCTGCCAATTCGGTCGGTGAGGCGAAATCCAAGTTTTTCGATATACCAGTTGGTGAGTTTTTCTACATCTTGAGTTAAAAAATTGCAATGTCCAAATTTGCGCGGATGAAACGCAGGGGTGCGACTCGAGTATTGCCACTCTGGAACTCGAGGCTCGGTTGGGCGCACGCGCTCGAGCAACACAACTTTATTGTTTTCGGGGTCAAGCACCTGCAAGCCAATGCCACGCAATCCGACACTGATTTCTTGTGCAAACACATGGCGCTCTTTCAGTACAGTTTCTGCTATTTCGAGTGTAATGCCAGGCTCGAGTTCATAGGCAATGTATTCAATTCCGGGCAAATTTGAGGAGACTAAGCGCAGACAATAATCTTCATGCTGACAACGCAAAAACCCCTCGCTGTCTACGATTTCGCCATGTAGACCGAGCAGATGCGACCAACGCGCAAATGCCTCTTCTAGGTTGGTAACCCGCACCGCAGCATGGTGAATGCCATAAATCAGTTTCATGCAACGCCTCCTGAAACGCGCCGCTCGGCTTCATCTTCGGGAATTGCCAGTGCTACATGCAGTGTTGCAGCAGTGACCTGTGGTTGAATGCCAACCGCTACAAGTTCACGCTCGAGTTCGACAATCTGGTTCTCGAGCCGCCCGATACCCGTAATTTCTACCGCAACAACATCGCCGATATTCACTGGGCGCGAATGTGCGGGTGTACCCGTAAGCAGTAAATCTCCCGGCTCGAGGGTAATCAAACGGGCAAGATCGGCAATTTGGTAGGCGACCTTAAACATTAAATCTTCGCCCAGATGGCTTTGCTGAACCAGCTCGCCATTGACAAAAGTACGCAGCTCGAGTGCCTCAGGATTGAGGTCTTGAGCATCCACCAAGTAGGGTCCAAGTGGAGCAAAGCCATCTTGTCCTTTGACTCGCACCATTGCCCCACGGTCTGCATGGCGAAAATCGTGTACTCCAAAGTCGTTGCAAATGGTGTAGCCAGCAACATATTCGAGTGCCTCTTTGGGCAAAACGTTTTGGCAGCGTTTACCAATCAAAACCGCGAGTTCGCCCTCGTAATTCAAGTATTGGCAACCTTTTGGACGCGCCACGTCTGCCTTGTGATGTGAAACTGTACCAAGCGGCTTGACAAACCAAGCAGGGGCATCGGGCAATTTTTGCATCTGGTACTCGATGCAGCGCGAGCGGTAGGTGAGGTGAGTTGCAAAAATCTGGCGTGGAGCAACAGGCGACAAAAACTGGGCAGCACTCTCCGGGACTTTTTCGCCGTTCTCGAGCACAAGCGTACTCCCCTCGAGAATGGCGTTGTGGATTTGGTTGTTGTGCAGAATACGAGCGTGTTTCATGGGGTAATCCTCTATGGGTTGCCTAACTGTCAAATACACTTTTGTCTTGCTGCTCGAGCACTTTGCCTCCATGTACGGTATAGCCAAAACTAAAGCGGTAACCGTTCAGGATTTCCTTTGGGGCAATAGCGTTCAGGTCTTCTATTGTGTCCGAGCCTAGGGTGAGGGTTGCGTCGCCTTCCCAAATTGGGGTCGCAGAGCGGTCAAATCCCCCAGCGTGAACCAGCTCATAAACATCGGGAATCGTACCGTCATAGGCAGGAAAATGACGGGTGTTGTGCATCGGTGGGTCGTTGACCGTCGGACCAGTTTCAGAGAGTTGGCGCAGGGTCACACTGGCTTTGGCAACAAAACGGCTTCCAGCAGTACAGGTAGCACTAAATTTGCCTCCAGCTTCAATTTTGGGGGTGG
>JBKBVO010000127.1:0-7514 GCA_046289535.1 Deinococcales bacterium
AAGCACTAGTAAAGGTGTGAATACGCCAGCTATCGGCGGTCTCGAGTGCGCGCGCAGCCGTTTCAATATCTTTTTTGTGGGTGCGTGCCAGCCCACAAATCGTTGTGCCACGCACTTCACGCGCAATACGGTTGACGCAGTCAAAATCGCCTTGGCTGGTAATCGGAAAACCCGCCTCGATGATGTCCACACCCATGCGTGCCAACCCGTGAGCAATCTCGAGTTTTTGGGGCACGCTCAGCGCCACGCCGGGGCTTTGTTCACCGTCACGCAAAGTGGTATCAAAAATTTTAATATGTCGCATAAGAACTCCTTGAAAGAAAAGAAAAAAGGGCAGAGAACAAATCAAAGAAAAAGCGAGATAGTCGTTCGGAGTGAATATGGGCGCGCTTTGGCATGAACACCTCGAATAAAAAACCCTCGAGCCACAGACTCGAGGGTAGGCGGATAGAGAACAACAACTAAGCCGCAACCCTCGAGGGGCATAGGACTAGAGCGAGGCAGCGGTCTTTCATTGGCGCAGAGCCTATCAGGCGCTGCGTTGCTGTGTCAAATCGCCGTACCATGCCCGCTCCACGCTACACCCAAATTTTTACACACCGTTGCCGCAAGGTCGGCAAAACTGGTGCGCTCACCCAAATCTCTGCCGACCACACCCGGGCGGTACTCGAGCAACATTGCATATTCGCGGGTGTGGTCGGTGCCAAACCAGGTTGGGTCATTGCCGTGGTCAGAAACAATGTAGAGCGCATCCCCACTCGAGACCGCCGCCAAAATTTCGGGCAAGCGGCTATCGAATTCCACAAGCGCGTTGGCATAGCCTGCTACATCGCGCCGATGCCCAAATTTGGCATCGAAGTCCACCAGATTCAAAAACGCCAAGCCATTAAAATCCGAGTGCATGGTTTGCAGCATTTTATTGATGCCATCGGTGTTGTTGTCGGTGTGAATGCTTTGGGTAAAGCCCCGCCCGGCGTAAATATCGGGGATTTTGCCAAGCCCAATCACATCCAAACCCGCCGCAAAAAGCGCATCGAGTGCGTTGGGCGGTGGCTCGAGCGAATAATCCTTGCGGTGCTCGCTAGCACGCTCAAAAGGGTGTGTGCCGCGAAACGGGCGAGCGATGACCCGCGCGACAGCGTACTGCCCTTGCAGAATCGCTCGAGCTGCTTCGCACCACGCATAAAGTGTCTCGAGTGGCACACGCTCGGTATGTGCAGCAATCTGGAACACGCTATCGGCGCTGGTATACACAATCGCCGCCCCAGTCTCGAGGTGTGCTGCGCCGTAGTCCTTGATTACTTCGGTGCCACTGTAGGGCAGGTTACACAGCCAGCCCCGCCCGATTGCTGCGGAAAAAGCATCCATGACGGCTTGCGGAAAACCCTGTGGAAAAACCTGAAAAGGGTCTTTTAAGTGAATACCCATCAACTCCCAATGCCCGGTGCTGGTATCCTTGCCCTTGCTGACCTCGAGCATTCTGCCATAGCTACCGCTTGGCTGGGCGACTTTTTCTGCTTTGACAGTGGGGATATGCCCCAAACCGAGTTGCTCGAGGTTTGGCAAACGAACCCCCGTTTGCTCGAGAATATGGTTGAGGGTGTGCGCACCCTCGTCGCCGCGCGGGTGCTGTGGGGTAGCAGAAAACAGATGCGCGTCTGGCATTGCGCCAACACCAACGCTATCGAGCACAATAATGTGGGTTTTCACGCACTCTATGATACCTTGTTTGCCATGGCTCGAGTTGGAACTCCGGTGCACATCGTACAAAGCGTAGAAGCCTATTTTGAACTCGAGGCAGCCGCACAAAACCGCCATGAATTTGTAGATGGACAGATGTTTTTAATGACAGGAAGCTCAGTACAACATGCCCAAATCGTCTTACGCTTGGCAGCTAGATTGCTCGAGGCAAGCGAAGACACCAATTGCGAAGTCGTCAATTCTAATTGGTGAGGTGTGTTACTACCCAGATGTGATGCTCTCCTGTCATGAAGACAAACTCGAGCGCCGATTTTTTAAGCAGCCTTGCGTTCTCGTCGAAGTCTTATTTGAAAGCACTGAACCCATAGACCGAGGCGAGAAATTATTGCGTTACCTTACCTCTCCAGCCTGTAACCCTATGTGCTGCTCGCCCAAGATGCGATTCGCGCCGAAACCTACTGTCGTAACCCCGATGGCACTTGGCAATACGATGTGCTCGAGAATGAGGATACACTTCACATCCCATGTGTGAATTTGTCGCTTACAGTCTCGAGTTTGTATAAGAGCGTGCTGTAGACTTGCGCCATGACCCGCCTCGGGATTATTCAGTACACCAACGTTGCACCGCTGCTGCACACGCTCGAGTCCGAACTCGCGGCGCTCGAGACCGCTTGGCTGCGCGGTGTTCCCACTCAAATCAACGCGGCGCTGCTCGGTGGCGAGGTAGACCTCGCCAATATTTCGGCATTCGAGTTTTTGCAGCATGCCGACCAACTGCGCGCTCTGCCCGACTTTTCAATTGCGGTTTTGGGACCCGTGTACAGCGTGAGCTTGTTCCATACCGTGCCGTGGCAGGAGTTGTACGGCTGCGAGATTGCCGTCACAACACACAGCGCAACCAGTGTCAAATTGCTCGAGACACTGCTACTGCTCGATGGTATCGAAGCCAACTTGGTGCGCGTCGAAGACCGGCTCGAGCGTCTGCTCGAGCGTTACCCCGCCGCGCTTTTTATTGGCGATGCCGCACTGACAGCCTGGTACCGACTCTGCGGTCCGATTTCCGAAACAGTGCAGATGTTCAGACTCCCCAGTGTGGGTCGGCTCTCGAGCGGGCGCGAGGTGCAAGTCACCGACCTCGCGATGTCGTGGTACGAGCACACCGCCATGCCCTTTGTGTTTGCGGTCTGGGCAACACACAAAGACAACCCTCCACCGCTCGAGTTGGTACTCGCGATGCGTCGCGCGCGGCGCTACGGCATCGGGCACCTGAGCGAAATCGCTGCGCTCGAGGCAGCGCGCTTGGGCTTGCCCGAGCGCATTGTGCAGCATTATTTGTGGAATTTTCGCTATCACCTCGAGGCTCCGGACAAAGCTGGGCTGGCGCGATTCGGAACCCTCGCGCTTGCGCAAGCGGGTGTACCGAAGTATTGGGATTTTTAGACTCGCACCTGGTTTTTGCCATTTCGCTTGCCAAAGTATAGTTTTTCGTCTGCTGCGCCGAGCATCTTTTCGTGGTTCTCGAGTGTGGTATCGGCGCAAATGCCAATGGTAACGGTCACACTCAGGTCTGGGTGAACATCTGCCCAAGCGTGTGTCTGGATTTTCAAGCGCAGGCGCTCACAAGCGTGCAAAGCCTGCTCGAGATTGGCACTCAAAACCAAAGAGAACTCCTCGCCACCGTAGCGCGCGGCGATATCTCCAAGCCGCAAACCATCTTTGACAAGGGTTGCAACGATTTTTAAGACCCCATCGCCAATCGCGTGTCCGAAATGGTCGTTGACGTATTTAAAGTTATCGATGTCGAGCATCGCGACGGAAAGGGTTTTATGCTCGACTTGCGCCTCCAAAAACTTGCGCGATAAAAATTCTTCGAGGTAGCGGCGATTGTATAATCCTGTGAGCGGGTCGGTGATGGTTTGCTGCTCGAGTTGCTCGACCAATCGCCCCATTTCGACGCGCCGCATGCGCTCAAGTTCGGCTTCGGCGCGGGCGCGGTCGAGTTCGCGTTGGGCGCTGATGGCATTGAGCTGGCGCTCGGTCTCGAGGCGGCGCAGCTCACGTTCGGTTTGGTGGTAGAGCTTGTAATGCTTCAGCGCAGCGCTGAAATCGCCGGATTGTTCGTGCGTTTGCGAGATATAATCGTGAAATTGCGCCTCGAGGTTTTTCATACTGTGCTGTTGACACAATTCCAAACCCGACTCGAGGTGGACAAGGGCTTGCTTCAAATCGCGTCGGCGCTGATACAAAAACCCCAAATTGAGACGGCAGTGCGCTACTCCCTCAAAGATATGATTTTCACTCAATAGCGCTTCGGTTGTGCTCAGGAGCGCGCATGCTTCCTGATACTCTGCCAAGTGAATCAGTGCTTCTGCCAAATTTACTTTTACCCGACTGACCAACATTGGAATATTCAACTCGGTGGCTAGAGCCAAAGCCTGTCTAAGGCACGAAACCGCCTCGCTGTAGCGCTGCAATCTTGTGTAGCTGATCCCCAAGTTGCCGCGCGCTTCGGCAGTGCGCCGCATATCACCAATGTTTGTCGCCATCTCGATTGCTTCCAGAAGCACCGCTTCAGTCTCTGTCAGGCGCCCTGAAAGCTCGTAGATGTTGCCAAGGTTAATCAGGTTGCTCACTTGCCCTGCCACATCGTTGAGTTGGCGATTGATTCCAAGCGCTTTTTGGGTGTACTCGAGCGCCATTTGGATATTGCCAAAAATGGCATAGGTCGAGCTTAAGAGGTTCGCGATATCGCGCTGTAAACCCAAAATTCCATGTTGTAAAGCGATATCGTAGGCTTCAATCAAGCTCGTGAGCGCTTCTGATAACTGTGACCGTTCGCGTTGTAACAGCCCCAGAGTGCGCAATGCATAGCCGCGCTCGAGTTGGTTGTTTTCTGCTGTGGCAAGCGCTAAAGCCTGCTCGACCAACGCAAGACTTCGCTCCGGTTGATGCATACGCACTTCCCAAGCCTTGCGATTGAGACTTTTAGCAGAAGTCGCTCTACCCATAGTCGCAAAAAGTCTAGCATTTTTGCACAGTGTGCAAAATCGTGTCTATTGTAAAGAAATATTCATCTGTGAGATTTTCAACATTTTTACAAATACGCTGTGTTTGAAAGCTAAAAAGGTAGGGTATTCGATATCCAAGCGCAGATCAAAAATGTAAAAACTTCATCTATGACTGTAAGTTTGCTGTGACAGCTCACCTTTTAGAGTCGGACTCATGAGATTTGTTTGGCGTATTTTCATCGGTTTATCCGTGCCTTTGTTTTTGGTCGCTTGTTCAGGCTCACCAGAGCCACAACTGAGTGACCAGCGTCTTGTGGTCAGCGTTAAGCCGCAAAGCGGCGACACCGCCGAATCGCTGGTGGCGCGCTACGGTGGGCGGGTTCTTTCGCTCGAGAGCGATTTTGCGATCATCAGCACATCGCGCAGACCAGATGCAAGCGATACCAGTGTGCTATCTGTCGAAACCAACAAAACCTTAGCTTCTGATGATGCCAAACTTACACTCGAGCAGCCAGGTGGGCTGCACCTAAACGGCGCACAAGTTGGTGCTTCGAACGTGGGTATGAGCGGTTGGAGTTCGTGGTCAAGCGGTTGGGGCACGTGGTCAAGCGGTTGGGGCACGTGGTCAAGCGGGCAGAGTCTGCCGCCCTTACCTGCTGAAAATCGCGCTTCGCTCGGGACCATTCGTTTGCCGCAAGCCCACGCAATCTCGAGCCGGTTCGGGCGCGGTGTTACTGTTGCTGTGATTGACACCGGAATTGACCTTGCACACCCTGGCTTCACCAGCCTTGTGCCTGCCAACCAACGCTGGGACTTCGTAGATAACGATAGCATCCCGCAGGAAGTTCCCGGTCTGGCGTACGGGCACGGTACCGCTGTTGCTGGCTTGATTGCCCAAGTCGCCCCGGATGCATTGATTATGCCCCTGCGCGTTTTGGGACCCGATGGCAAAGGCGACCTAGACAACGTGATTGCCGCCATAGACTTTGCGATAAGCAAAGGTGCAAAGGTGATTAACATCTCTTTGGGTGCAGGGCAGTTCTCCGAAGCACTGTACCTGATGATGCAACGCGCCAAGCAGAACCAAGTGTATATTTTCGCTGCTGCAGGTAACCGCGGTCGTCTTGACAGCGCTGATTTCCCTGCGCGCATGACGAATTGGTCGGGGGCTGATGAATTTTTGTTTAGTGTTGGTAGCTCCTCGGGCACCACAGAAGCACTCTCGAGTTTCACGAATCGTGGTATGGATGTGACTGTTATTGCGCCAGGAGAAGCACTGACGACTTTTGCGCCCAACAGACGCACGCTTCGTGCCAGCGGTACGTCGTTTGCCACGCCACTGGTTGCAGGCGCTCTGGCACTTGCTTTGAGTGAAACAAACAGCCCCAGTGTGCGCGCAGGGTTGGGAGAGTACCTGTACGATACGCTCGATAAACAAATGGTCTACTGGGATGTTTACTCGAAAAGCGAAGCTGCTTGGCTGCACGGTCAAGGACGTTTAGATATCGAGCGTTTGTTACTCAGCCTGCCAGGTTTTAACCCCAGTCCACCCCGCCCTGGACGTTCTGACCTTGTGGCGAACGGCAACTTTGAGCGCGATTTTGTCGGCTGGTTAAAACAAGGGGCTTATATCGAAAAAAATCTGTACAGTGGCTTGTTGTACTCGGGTAATTCGGCGGCAGCCATTTACTCTAGAGGCTGGATTTCACAGAAAATGACGGGTTTGCTCCCCAATACCAGCTACAAACTCCAGGCTTTTGTGCGCGTGCGCGACCCATATGAAACAGCTGTGTTCGGCGTGCGCCTAGGTGGTAGTGGCAACAACACAATCAAGCAAACCATCAAACAATCACTCGCGCCCCAAAAGATAGAGCTGACCTTTGTGAGCGACTCGAGCGGTGAAGCGAGCGTGTTGCTCGAAAAAACATCCGGCTACGGACCCGCAATGCTTGACCGCGTCAGTTTGTATAAAAACTAACGCGTGTCGCCATCGCCGCCAATTTTGCCGCGCTCGAGTCGAGAAAATAGCTTTTTGAGGTTGTGTTCTGCCACTTCCTCGAGTGTGAGATCTAGTTCGGTACAGAGCTGGGTTAGGTACCACAAAACATCGCCAAGTTCGCCCTTTAGGGCTTCGCGGTCTTGCTCCGTAATCACACTACCTTTATCGCGGAAGATTTTTTTGACCTTACCTGCAAGCTCGCCTGCCTCGCTGACCAAGCCAAGGGTCGGGTAGGTGATAGCATGGGTGCAATCCACAACTTGGGCAGTTTTGCGTGACTGCGTTTGATAGCTTGCGAAATCTATTTTTTGAGGGGTCGTAAAGTCCATTGGGTCAGTGTATCAAAAGCGCTAGACTGCGCACATGGAAACAGTTGTTCTGCTGCACGGCGAATTAAACGATGCTACTGCTTGGAAAGAAACCGTGCGCCTACTCGAGTCAAAGTTCTACGTTATTGCACCCAACCGCCCTATAGAGGACACACTTGAAGCGCAACAAAACCAACTACTCGAGTCGCTCACCACAGAAAAAGTTCATTTGGTAGGGCATTCTGGGGGCGGGGTTTTAGCTCTGACTTTTGCTGGTAAATACCCCAAAAAAATTCTTTCGCTCACCTTGGTAGATAGCCTCGCACGGCTTGATTTAGCGCTCGAGACCAAGATTCAAAGTGTCCTAGCGGCATTGCAAGTCGGCGGCTCGAGGCTCGCTTACAGGGTGGCAATCCCTTGGCTTTTTGGATCGGATTTTTTAACCAACCAAGGGGCGCGGCTCGAGTCGGCGCTCGCCAGAGCTGAGCGGATACCGCC
>JBKBVO010000128.1:0-7257 GCA_046289535.1 Deinococcales bacterium
GGCAGTGCGCGGCAGCGTCAGCGCCAGATCGCGCGGTGCCACCAGCGACAGTTCGCGTGCGCTGCCCAGTTGCACCGGAGCGCTATCGACCTTCTTGCCCTTGGCGGTTGAACTTGGACCGGGCATGCTTAACGGTGTGTTTGACGGGATTCAGCGTCCGCTGGACAAAATCCGTGAAGCCTCGGGCGACTTTATCGCACGCGGTGTGAACGTCAAATCGCTCTCGAGAACTCAGAAGTGGCAGTTTACTCCGACTGCCAAGGTTGGCGACTATGTCGAGGGTGGCTCGAGTATCGGCTCGGTGCCCGAATTCCAGTTTGTGCACAAGATTCTTGTTCCACCAGATGTCTCGGGTACTATCAAGAGCATTGCGCCGGCGGGTGAGTACACCATTGACGAAGTGATGGCGACGCTCGAGGATGGAACCGAACTGCGCATGTACCACAATTGGGCGGTGCGTCGTCCGCGCCCTGTGGCAAAAAAGCTCGATCCAAACTTGCCATTCTTGACCGGTATGCGAATTTTGGATGTGCTCTGCCCCCTGACCGCAGGTGGTACCGCCGCGATTCCAGGACCTTTCGGAAGTGGCAAAACCGTGACCCAACAAAGTGTTGCCAAGTACGGCAATGCCGATATCGTGGTTTACGTTGGTTGTGGTGAGCGCGGTAACGAGATGACCGATGTGCTTGTGGAATTCCCCGAACTCGAGGATCCAAAGACTGGTCGCCCACTGATGGAGCGCACTATTCTGCTTGCTAACACCAGCAATATGCCGGTGGCGGCACGTGAAGCCTCGCTTTATTGTGGTATCACCTTGGCGGAATACTTCCGTGACCAAGGCTATGCCGTTTCGATGATGGCAGACTCCACGAGCCGTTGGGCAGAAGCGTTGCGCGAAATCGCTTCGCGCTTGCAAGAAATGCCTGCCGAAGAAGGCTACCCACCTTACCTGGCTTCGCGCTTGTCCAGCTTCTACGAACGCGCTGGTCGCGTGACTACCCTGGCTGGCGATACAGGGAGCGTTTCGGTGATTGGTGCTGTTTCTCCTGCAGGTGGCGACTTGTCCGAGCCTGTGACCCAATCTACTTTGCGTATTACTGGCGCATTCTGGGCGCTGGACGCAAGCCTTGCGCGTGCGCGTCACTTCCCTGCAATCAACTGGGCGAACAGCTACAGCCTCTTTAACAATATTCTCGAGCCTTGGTACCGCGAGAATATCGCCAAGGATTATCCAGAAAAGCGTACCGCGCTGATAAACCTCTTGCAAAAAGAAGCCGCACTGCAAGAAGTGGTGCAGTTGGTTGGTCCGGATGCACTCGCCGATGCCGAGCGTTTGGCGCTCGAGGTCGGACGCATTGTGCGCGAAGACTTCTTGCAGCAAAATGGTTTTGACAAAGTAGATGCCTCATGCAGCATGCAAAAAGCCTACGGCATGATGAACATGATGCTCGAGCTGTACAAAGCAGGCGAGAGTATGCTTGCCAAGGGTGGTGCAATTTCTGACTTCCTGGACGATGCTACAACCATCGAAAAGGTCGGACGCGCCCGCTTTGTGCCCGAGGACGAATTCCCCGCCTATCAAGCCGAGTACATGAAGATGCTCGAGACGGCATTCAGGGCGAGAGCCTAAAGGAGGCGTGTATGAGCTTACTGACCAAAGAGTACAACGCCGTTGATTACGTTTCTGGTCCGCTTTTGTTCCTCAAGGCGGCAGCCGACCTGCCCTACGGCGCGATCGTGGATATCACCGATGGTACAAAGCGCGTGCGTGGCGGGCAGGTGATTGAAGTTTCCGACGACTACACCGTGCTGCAAGTTTTCGAGGAAACCTCGGGGTTAGACCTTGCTAAAACCACAGTGTCCCTAGTCGAGGATGTCGCCCGTTTGGGGGTTTCCAAGGAGATGATTGGTCGCCGGTTTAACGGTATCGGTAAGCCGATTGACGGTTTGCCACCAGTTGTCGCCGACAAGCGGTTGCCTATCAACGGTAGTGCAATCAATCCCGTGTCTCGAGAAAAGCCAGAAGAATTCATCCAGACCGGCATCTCGAGCATTGATGTAAACATCACTCTTGTGCGTGGGCAAAAGCTGCCAATTTTCTCGGCATCTGGTCTGCCGCACAACGACCTTGCGCTGCAAATCGCACGTCAAGCCAAGGTGCTTGGTGAGGGTGAGGGCTTTGCGGTGGTCTTTGCAGCAATGGGTATTACCCAGCGCGAAGCCAGCCAATTCATTACTGGCTTCGAGCAAACGGGCGCTTTGGCGCGCTCGGTGCTGTTTTTGAACAAAGCCGACGACCCGACCGTCGAGCGCCTCCTGACCCCACGTATGGCGCTGACCGCCGCCGAATACCTCGCCTTTGAGCACGGCTACCACGTATTGGTGATTCTCACCGACCTGACCAACTACTGCGAAGCGCTGCGCGAGATTGGTGGCGCGCGTGAAGAAATCCCCGGTCGTCGTGGCTACCCAGGTTATATGTACACCGACCTTGCTTCGCTTTACGAGCGTGCAGGTGTGATTCACGGTAAGCCTGGCTCAGTGACGCAAATTCCAATCCTTTCGATGCCTGGCGATGATATCACCCACCCGATTCCGGACTTGACGGGTTATATCACTGAAGGTCAGATTTTTGTGGCACGTAACCTCGCCAGCGCTGGTATTTACCCCCCAATCAATGTTCAACCAAGCCTTTCGCGTTTGATGAACAACGGGATTGGTAAGGGCAAGACCCGCGTTGACCACAAAGAAGTTGCAGACCAATTGTTCGCTTCTTATGCTCGTGGTATGGACTTGCGCCGTTTGGTCGCGATTACCGGTGAAGATGCGCTGACCGAAAACGACAAGCGCTACTTGCGTTTCGCTGATGCCTTCGAGAAGGTCTTCTTGAACCAGGGGCAGAGTAACCGCTCGATCGAGGATAGCTTGAATATCGCATGGGCGCTTCTTTCTGAATTCCCCAAGAGCGAACTCAAGCGTATTCGTAAGGAATACATCGAGAGCAACTACGGCACGCAAAAGCTCAGTGAATTGGTTACTGCGTGACAGCCGCTCGCTGTTAGCCACGCGCAACTAGCTCGAGACGCAAGGTAAAGTATCAAATTGCCTCTCGAGCTAGAAAAGCCAAGGGCTAGCAGCTAGAAGCGAGGAGCTACTTATGGCAGAACAAATCAGTCCAACCCGCTCTAATTTGCTGGCGCGTCGTGGCTCGAGGCGCTTGGCGGTGCAGGGTGCTGACCTTCTAAAGCGCAAACGCGATGCGCTGATTGGCGAATTTTTTGCTTTGGTGCGTGAATCTTTGGCGGCTCGGGAAATGCTTCAGCAGTCTTCCAAGGATGCCTATTTTGCGCTGTTTGTGGCAAAGGCTTGGGATTCTCCAGAAGCAGTCGAAAGCCTTGCTTTGGCAAAGCCGAGCGGCTTAAGCCTCGAGTTGGAAGTCGAGAGCATTTATGGTGTAAAAATCCCCAAGATTGGTCAGCCGACTTTTTCTAAGGAATTGCCCTTCTCGCCAATTGGGTCAGGGGCGCGTACACTTGAAGCAGCAGAGCAGTTTCAGAACTTGGTAGAAGCAATCATTAAAGTGGCTGCTACCGAAAATAAGCTGCGACGCATTGGTGAGGAAATTAAAAAAACCTCGCGCCGTGTGAATGCGCTCGAGCAGATTGTTATTCCCGGCATTCAAGACCAAATCAAGTTTATTACCGATACGCTAGACCAGCGCGCACTCGAGGAAGTCACGACGCTCAAGCGCATCAAGGCGAAAATTGACCTTGATAAGGCGTTGGCGAAGGGTGTTATCAGTGCTGCGAATGAAATTGGCGCTGGGTTGTAAGGAAAAAAACTTAAAACGCGCCCAAGCTTATGGTTTGGAGCGTGTTTTGTTTTAGGTCTTGAGTTTCTTTCAATAGGGCAAAAGTGCAACTTCCCACCAGCCTACTTTTTTGTAAACGCAGGATTCGTTTAAAGCCACGCGCTGTATTGAACGCCCACGCCTGTTGCACACTAAACCCTTAATGCCCGTATGGGC
Organism: Deinococcales bacterium; assembly: GCA_046289535.1. Taxonomy (GTDB): domain Bacteria; phylum Deinococcota; class Deinococci; order Deinococcales; family JAAFIG01; genus JAAFIG01. The sequence continues at coordinate 4,028 of JBKBVO010000128.1, forward strand.
TGGCTTACCTCGAGACTCGGGTCTTTTTCCCAAAGCGTAAAATCGGCTGCATAGCCCTGCTTCACTTGCCCATACCAAGACTCCCACCCTGCCGCCATTGCTGCCCCGTGGGTGTAACCCCTCAGCGTCTCGAGTGGGGTGAGGCGTTCTTCGGGCAGGAACACCTGCCCATCTGCCCCAATGCGCTCTACTGCCGCCTTGAACCCTAAAATCGGTTCCGGGTTTGCAACATAAGCATCCGAACCAAGTGCCAATACCGCCCCTGACTCGAGCAAGCTCTTCAAGGCATAGGTGGTTTTGGCGCGAGCCTCGCCCAAAAGTGCATACACCGGTACGGCATCGTCTACCAAGTGAATCGGTTGTGGGCTGACCACAATCCCCAAACGCCCAAAGCGTGGTATATCCTCGGGCAGCAGGTGCTGTGCATGCTCGAGGCGTAGACGCACCCCACGCGCCCTTGCGAGCGGTGCAAGCTGCTCGAGTGCATTTAAAATTTCATGATTGGCACGGTCGCCAATCGCATGAACCACAGGGCAAAAACCGAGTCCGAGTGCCATTTTGGCACGTTCTAAAAATACCGCAGGGGTATCAATGACTACGCCAGTGTCGTTTGTGCCAAGGTACGGTTTTATCATCCATGCAGTGCGTGAACCCAATGCGCCATCGGTAAAAAATTTGATTCCCGAGAGCTTTACCCGTCCGCCCATGCCGCCACGCAAGCCCACGGCTTGTATCTGCTCGAGTTCTGAATGGGGGATGGATGCCCAAACGCGCAAAGGTAATTCGCCTTTTTGCTCGAGTTCTCCAATTGAGCGCAGAAAATCTGCTGGTTCGGCTGCCATGGTATGCACTGCTGTGTAGCCCCATGCTTCCAGTTGTTGGCTGGCGCGGCGCGTCGCAGCGACACAATCTTGTGGTGTTGGCTCCGGCACAACCCGAGCTACCAAGCCGAAAGCGCTTGATTCAAGCAGCATTCCTGTGGGGTTGCCATTTGCATCGCGCACGATTTTGCCACCCTCGGGTTCGGGTGTGCCTGCGTGTATCCCTGCTAACTTGAGCGCGAGAGTGTTGACCCATGCCGCGTGTCCGTCTCGAGTGCGAATGTACACTGGATGGTTTGGACTCACTCGGTCGAGGTCGGCGGCAGTCGGATAACGGGTACTACTCCAACGGTTTGGAAAAACGCCACCACCAACAATCCAAGTGCCCGTGGGAACGCTCCTGCTGCGCTCGGAAACCAGCGCCAAACCTGCCTCGAGCGTATGGGCTTGACTTAAATCCAGTCGTTCGAGTGCGAAACCATAACCAGTGAGGTGAATGTGGGCATCGGTCAGCCCGGGGGTTAAATACATGCCGCGCAGGTCTTGGGTTTCGGCTTTGGGTGCTATGGCACGGCAATCCTCGAGCAACCCCACATGGCGAATTTTGCCGTGCGAAATCAACACCGCTTCAGCGCTTGGGCTTTGTGGGTCTAGCGTGACGATACTGGCTAAAATAATGCTCTCCATACGGCTTTCCATACGCCCCGAGTACACATCTCTGGGTTACGCGCAAGACCCCAACACCACCGCGCCCGTGGCTGGAGGGGCGCACCATAAAGTCCGACGGTCAGGCTCGAGATTGAACTTGGATGAACCTACTCGAGTGATTTGCGTTCGCGTCTTGCCTCGCGGCGTATTTTGGGGTCTAGCCCAATCATTAAAAAGAAATTTTCTAGGGCATTCTCCCTGCCTTTAATATCTGGATGCGCATCTTCGGCGGTGCCAGAAACAAAAGGTAAGGTTTTATAAATCTCGAGTGCTTTTGCGACAACATCTTCTGCTGCGCCAGTTTCCGCAAGCTCTGCAAGTTGCCCATAAATTTCGCGACGGCTTTCTGCATGGCGGGTAAAGGCATCGGGGTTGGGTGTCTCGGGGGCGCGCAACAGGTCTTGTTTGGCGATACGCCGATAGTGCTTTAAGCCGCGTAGAATTTCTTCGCTCGAGTATGTGACATTCATGCCAAGCCTCCTATACACACAAATGCCGCCCTGTAGCGGTGTGTTGAGGGCGAAAGTGACAGGGTGATTTTCACAGTGTATTCAGTATAGGTTTGCAGTGCAGAATGTGTCAATGCTTGGGATTTTTGGAAGCCTTCCCAAATGCTATCTTTTGCATCATGCCCGATACGCAAAAAGGATTTATGGCTGCTTTACTTGCCAGTGCTATCTGGGGTGGAATGTATGTCATTTCTAAAGTGGTACTCGAGGTCATACCACCACTGCCATTGGTATCTATCCGAATGCTGATTTCGGCATTGACGATTTTTGTACTTTTTATGCTGCTGCGCCGGTCGTTGCGGATTCCAAAAGCAGCATGGTCTAGGGTCGTTATGATGGGTGTGGTTGGCTATGCCATCAGTATTTCGGCGCAGTTTATGGGAACCAAGCTGGCTGGAGCAGCGCTGGGTAGCCTTATAACCACCGCTTCACCGCTCTTTACGGTGGCAATTGCAGCAGGACTTAGACTCGAGACAGTGCCCCCCCGAGCTTGGGTAGGTTTAGGATTGGGGATGGTTGCGGTATACCTGCTCTCTGGTTTTGGTGGCAACGGTGATATACCTGGAATACTTTGGTTGGTTTTGGCGGCATTGACTTGGGGCATACTTGGTTTTGTTGGTGGGCAGACTGTTGCGCAACTGGATGCCTTTGCGGTGACCGCTTGGGCAAGCCTGATTGGATTTGTTGTAACACTGCTGCTTATGCCGCTCGAGCTTACTCCGATTCGTTTTGAAGCTATTTCACTCGCCGTTGTTTTTGGGGTCTTGTATTTGGGTATTGTCTCTACGGCAATCGCGTTTGCGTTCTGGGTTTATGGGGTCTCGAGAGCAGGCAGTGTTTTGTCGGGGATTGCCTTTTTTGCCCAGCCTGTGGTGGGGAGTTTATTGGGGGCATTGCTTTTGGGGGAGAAGTTAGGCTCGAGTTTTTTGCTGGCGGCATTATTGCTGTTTGCTGGCGGCTGGTTGGCGCGTCCGCTCTCGTGAAGAAGCCCTGAATTTTGAGCTAGGATTACTTCTTAAAAATTGCCCAAAGTCCCAGCATCGTGAGCAGCAGCAAGATGACTGCCAAAGCGCAGGCTTCGCCCATTTGGTTGGGACGGCTTAATCGCTGGTAGATGAGCGTTGAGAGCGTTGTCCACTCGGGACGAGTGAGTATCAGTGTTGCTGCAAATTCCCCAACAACCACGGCAAAC
>JBKBVO010000129.1:0-7243 GCA_046289535.1 Deinococcales bacterium
CCGCTGCCAGACTCGAGCACATCACCGCGCACACCAGCTTCGAGCAATAACTCGAGCAATGCAAGGCTCGCGGCTCCGGTCACAAAGGCGTGCACCCGCCCGTGATCATTATAGCCTAGCTTGCGCACGGTAATAAAATTTGCCATATCCCAATTAGCAAGGGCTTCTTCGTCTTTGGTCAGCAATTCGTATCCCAAAAGTGCTCTTGGGTACGGCTCGAGGTCACGCCGAATGGCGTTGTCGGCTTCTTGAATCAGTTTGACTCGAGGCGTAGCGTACTCGATACTTGGCGAAATATATTCAGTATCGGTTCCAGAACGTTGCAAGTGCGATTCTTGCCCAACATGCACATTTAATTTAAGACGGTCTCGTTGCATAATAATTACATTCCTTGTGACCAATTGCGCAGCGATTCAAAATCCCTTTGGGCATTGGCAAAAATTCGGCTCATGACCGCAACATCGTCTATTTTGACAGCAATAAAGTGTTTGGTCTCGAGTTCACCCGACAAAAATATCGCTAAAAATGTGCTGCCGCTTTGTTCGATAGTACAGATTCGCGCAGGACGACGCTCAAGTTCTTTGGCGAGTTCTCTTTGGTATTTGTCCATTTCCAAGAGCAGATTAGCAATTTTTTGCGGCTCGTGGACGCTACCTGCTTGAAGCTCGCCAGAGGCGGCAATCAGGGCTGCACTCGCCACACCGCGCTCTTTACTGACTTCGGAAACCCACACTGCAGCAGGAGAATGACTCGAGTTTTGGGCAACGACCACAGGTGCTACGAAAATTTCTTCTTCACTTGGCGCAGTCTTGGCTTCAATAACCGCTTGCTGTAACACTTGGCTATCTCCACCAAAAATACCTAAAAGATCATCTATTTGACCAACATCGCGCAGAGCAGCAGCCACAGCCGTTGCCGCCTCAGCTTCCTGACGCGCCACCTGCAACAATCGCTCGGCTTCTTCCAAGGTGCGCTCGAGTTTCAGACGGGTTTCCGGAGTCAGGCGTGTACCCGGTTCGGCAGCCAAGACCGTGCTCAGGCGCAAGAGTTGGCGCACAGTCTCGCCGCCCATTTGGCGATATTGATTCACTTCGCGCAACACGTTTTCAGCGCGAGTACGCCAAGCCACAACCGCAGCTTCTTCGGCAATACGCAGGTTTTCGAGTTCATCCCAAAGTGGTGCAAGATTGGTCAGCACGCCAGCCTCGTGTCTGCCACGTGCAGCAGCCACCTGAGTCTGAAGCAGCACACTTTGTGGATTGCCTGCAAAATCTTTTAGGGCACTTTCGAGCTCGGTTAATTCGCGGCGTTGCCCTGAGAGCCTTGCTTCACGGCTAGCACGTATCTCCGACTCGAGTGCAGCAAGGTCTGGGAAATTACCAACATCTAAGCCCTGTTTAGCAGTGTTGATATTATCGAGCACCTCGATTGCCTCGAGTTCCTGAGCGCGACGTTCAAAATCCTCAAGCCGCTCAAGATAGACTTGCCGAGCGCGTTTACCTAAATGCTCCAAACCAACCTTAAAGGCTTCGATGTTGCCTGTAATCGGTGTTCCAGCTTCAAGTTGTTTTGCAGCAAGCCCCAATTGCGCCTCGAGCGAAGCATGTTCACTTGCGAGTTCGGGCAAATCGGGCAGTGCTGCCAAAGACAAACGCATCGCCCGCAGCATTCCACCCTCGCGTGCAATCAGTGCGCGGCGTTCAGCTTCTTGGCGCTGACGCTCGCGCTCCTCGGTTGCCAAACGTTCGGCTTCTTTGCGCTGACGTTCGCGCTCTTCGGCTTCGCGGCGCTCGCGTTCGATCCGTTCACGCTCTAAGCGCTCAGCTTCGGCGCGCTCGAGTGCTTGAATACGTTCGCGTTCGACCCGTGCCGCTTCTTGGCGCAGAGCTTCTTGGCGAGCTTCTTCGGCAAGTCGAGCTTCTTCGGCTTTTTGGCGAGCTTCTTCGGCAAGTCGGGCTTCTTCGGCGCGCTGCGCGGCTTGAAATGCCTCGAGTTCACGCTCTAAGCGCAAGAGCTCCTCGGCTAAACTTTTACTTAAATCTTCACGCGGTTGGCGCAATTGAGTCGCCACCTCGAGTTCGGTAAGCAACTGCGAAAATTTGGCATTTTGTGCACTACCAAGCGGTGCAAAGGTCTCGAGTGCGCCTTGCATCTCGCCAATCAGATTGGCTTGGCGCTGCAATAAACGCTCGATCCGTGCTGCCTCTTCGGCTTTTTGCTGCTCGAGTTGCACAAATTGGCGCTCGTAGCCGCGCAGCAGGTCTTCGATTTTCTTGAGTTCATCACCGACCAAAGTACCACTTTGCAACATCCCTGCTGCAATCTGGGCTGTCATTGCAGCTTCAGAAGTATCGAGTTCGCTAAAGCGTTGCAGGCTTTGCTGCATGGTTTCAAGCTGCTGCTGCTGCTGTGCTAGCAAGTTGCTGTAGCTCGATTCCAACACAGGACGCAAGGCTTGAATGGCTGGGGTTTGTACCACACGCTCCAAATTTTGGCGCTGGAGGTTCTCGAATTCCTTTCTGTGTTCGGGCTGCAATTCAAACAAAGGGCTAAACTCGCTCAAGATACTCTCGAGCAAACGCGCATCCTCGGCAAGTTCAATGTCCTTGACGCGCTCAGATTGCTCGGGGCTGAGTTCAAGCTCAGGGAAGTCAATGTCAATATCGAGACTCTCATCGTCCAAACCTTCGATTTCAACTACGGCATCGCTTGATTGTGATACCACAGAGTCATCAACGATGATTGCATCGTCTTCAGTGCTGGTGACAGGTAATCTAATTTGCGAGACGGTAGAAGGCAAAACCGTGGAACTTTTAACCACAGGTGGCACCGAAACCACGCTCGATTCAATCAGTTTGCGTAACTCAATCACTAACTTTCGAGCACGTTCGACTTCGCCTGTCGCCAGGGTGTGTTCTCGTTGGGCTTCGACAATCTGCGCAATCACGCCCTCGAGACGCTTGACTCGAGGACCACCAATGGATTTCACTTTTTCAAACCCTGTTTGCAATTCAGCAATATCTTGAGCTTGACGCACCAACAAATCTTGGAGTTTACGCTCAAGCGCCTCGAGTTGATTTTGGGCATCGCGCACCACCACAGGCACAGCTTTGGCATTTGCATGTTGTTCTTTAATGACGCTAAGTTGGCTCTTTAACTTGGTCACTTCTGCCCAATCGAAATACAAATTAAAGCGCTTCAGACTTTCTTCGAGTTTGCCAAGGGCTTCGGCTTGGCGCTCGAGAGCGGGGTCTTTTTGTGGTGGAGTTTCGCTCCCAAATTGTTTTTCGAGTTTTAAGAGCTCGTCCAAAACCTTTTGCACCAAGGCTTTGGCACTTGCAGGCGGTAGGGTGACTTGTAATTGCTTATAGACGTTAGATTTCAGAATTTTCTCGATATCCCTTGCGCTGGCATTGTTGGGATTTTTACCCAAACGCATCAAACCCTCATCGAGGCTGGTTTTGGCATTTTTGAGTGCAACATCGCTATCGAGGTATTTTATGAGGACGGGATAGATCATTAGAACTCCTCATCCCATTCTACAATTGTGCGCCCTGCGCCACCGTTGGTTGGGTTAGTGGGAGATTTGAGATTATCTGCAGTGCTCGTTTTACTGACCACTTCGCCAGTTACAGGGGTGCGCGTACGAATCAAACCAAATTGCGTAGCAATACCGCGAAAACCCATGGTTGCAAACACCACAGTCAAAATCAGGGTGAATACCCAAACCATCTGGGCAAGCGGGTTCTGCAGTACCGAAAAATGAGCAAGGCTATTGAGCAGAGGTATATTTGCGCCTTGGGCAATTAACGACCCCAACCAAGCAATCCCCTCGATCAGTGGGGGTAAAAACAACAAGAACATCGCAATTCCAATGTAATTCCAGTATGGGTTGCGTCCACCAAAGGCAAGGCGCAACAAATAGATTGGGTAGGCAAACATCAGCGCTACCAATAAAAAGGCAATGCCGCGTATGCCCAAGCTCCCAAGTGCACCACCACCCATCCAAAACGACTGAACATTAGAAGTAAATGCTTGTAAACCAGAAACTGCCTGCCCCTGAGACCACTTACGAATCGCATCAACTTCGCCAAGTAGTGTTGTGACATCCACAGGGCGCAAACCTGCAGCAGCTTCGGTAGAGGCAAAAAGCGTGCTGGCTCGAGTTGCAAGATTTTGGTCTGCTACAGCAACAACTGGGCGCACTGACCGGTCGAATAATACCTTAGCGCTACTGATTGCCTCTCGTCCCGAATCTATGCGGGCATTTTGAATATCTGAAAGCGCGGTCGCCAACTTCAGAGAAACCGAATCTACAGCCCCAGCAAAACTCGAGTATCCCTGCTCGGCAAGGTCGCCTGCCAGACGGCGCGCTTGTGCTTGCCCAATTCCGACTTTACTCAATTCGCTGATAATGGCTTGAGTGGTTGGCACTGCGGCTACAGTGGGGCTTGGTCGGATTGCTGCTGCGGGTTTGGCTGCGGGTTTGGCTACAGGTTTGGCTACAGGTTTGGCTACAGGCTTGGCTGCGGGTTTGGCTGCAGGTTTGGGTTTTGCCGCCTGTCGGCTACTGTTTAAGAGCGCTCTGGCTTGCGTACCAAATGCTTTGACCTGCCCAAGCAAACTATTCACACCACTGCGATAACCTCCACGGTCACCGCTTGCGAGCAAACCCAAGACTTCAGAAAAACGCCCTACCGAAAGCCCTGCAACACGCGGCGAATCTTGAATCACCAAAAAAGCGCTCGCTGCTCGAGCCGTGCTGGAAAAAGTGGCAGTCTGATTGGCAAAATTATTGCTTGCATTCTGCAAACTGCGCTGCATTAAATCGGCTATACCTATTTCTAAGAGTGCACGAGCACGGTTGGATTGCCCGCCTGCCACACTGTTTTTGAGCTCGGCTTGTTGGGCGCTGGACAATTCAAAAGCCCTTCCTAAGACCGCAGCATACTGCACGGCGCTGGCTTTTTTACCCACCATTTCAAAAAACAGTTCTTCGTAGAGCGCACGCTCCAAAATACGGCGGATTTGCAGACTTTGTGCCTCGAGATCAATACGGCTGCCACGCGAGATCGCAGTGCGGGCTTGGTCAAAAGCTCGGTTTCCGCCCGGAATCAATTTTTGCGCACGAATCTCGGAACTTATACGCCGAAAAGTATCTCGGGCAACTTCTAACTGGCTCACCGAAGCACGAGGGTTAGACCCCAAGGTTGCCGCTGCCGCCCCGAGATTTGCACTTATACCGTTATACCCTGAAAGCAGATTGGCAGCATTTGCACTCCCAAACATCAAAAGCCAAACAAGAACAATTCGCAACAGTATCATGCGCTCTCCTTTAGTGATTCTAACTCAGTAAAAACCCTTCCAACGTTCACACTCGCATCGGCAAGGACAGCGAGGATATTTTGACCTATCGGTGCAACAAATGCGCTCACCGTCTCGAGATGGGCATAAAAGACCTTAAAAGAGCGGCGTTTACTTAAAAGTATTGTAGTCGCAGCAACCACCGATGCCAAATGCTGAGGAGTTCCACTCGAGAGGCGCGACATCAACACCTCGCCACTGCGTTTACACAACAAAACCCCAGTCACACCTTCCTCAAGTGCAAAACGCGTCAAAAGTGCTTCTTTTGCTTCCGTGCTCTCGAGTGAAATTGGCGGTTTTTGAGGGCGTTGGACGACTTCTGCTTGAACAGCCAAAGCAGGAGACGGAATTTCAATGAGACTATCTAGATTGATTTCCAGAGGTGGCACTTCAGCACGAGGAAAATCAAGCGGCTCATCTACAATGGTGAGATTGAGATCTTGGCTAGCCAGTTGCGCACCCACACGTACACTACCCGAGTGCTGCAAACCCGCAGCACTCGAGCGCAGCATCTCTTCATCAAGACTTGAGCGTAATACAGGGTCTTCTTGTGGAACACGCACCCCCAACCCCGTACCAGGACGACCAAAAACAGGGCTTGCATTCTCTGGTAGGTCCAACTCAAAATTCAGTGCCGCAAACTCGCCACTCTCGAGCAGTAAATCGCCTTGAAAATGCGGTTCGGCAGGAGTGGGGCTGTTGCCCGAGGCTTCAAGTTGCAACAAGTCGAGTTCCACCCAAAGTTCATCGAGAATCCGCGCAGGGTCGGCTTGATTGGGCAAATCGGCGATATTTTTAGCAAGCCGCTCGGCGCGAGGTGTCTTGGGATTAGGGAGGCGCTTAAACTCTTTACGCAACGCATTCCAACCTTCCTCAATTTCGGGAGAAAAAGCCCGAAAACGGAATTGTGTCTCGAGCGTATTCAAAATTTGGCGTATTTCGCCTTTGGCTTGAGCTACCGGAATAATCTGCTGAAGCCGCGCAAAAATCACGCTTTTGAGGAGCGTTTGCATCTGCTCGGGGCGCACATCTTGCAACGATAATTTTGCTCCCCTGAGTGCGTCAGAAACAATGTTTTCCGCCGCTTTTCGAGAAATAATCCGCGAAAGCGCTTCACACACAAGATCATAGGTCTGATTAGCCATGTAGCGCACCCATTTTGCACAGTATACGCTTTTTAGACTTTTAAGGCACATGCCTTTTAAGGCAGCCCTACAATCTAGTCTATGTCCAGCGAACAGCACCGTCAAACAGCCCAAAAACAAATTCGTGCTGCGGTTTTAACCATTTCCGATAGCCGCACCCTCGAGACCGATTCAAGCGGCGCTTTTTTAGCACAAGCCTTGCTCGAGCAAGAGCATCTGGTCTTGGCTCGAGCCATTGTCAAAGATGACCCCGAGGCAATCTTGGCACAACTCGAGCAATGGTTGAGCACAGATGTACAAGTTATTTTTTCTACAGGCGGCACAGGGATTACCAAACGCGATAACACCATCCCTGTGATCGAAAGTCTGCTCGAGAAGCCAATGCCTGGCTTTGGTGAACTCTTTCGCATGCTCTCTTACCAAGAAGTGGGTGCTGCTGCGATGCTCTCTCGGGCTACAGGTGGTCTAGCCAAGGGCGGAAAATGCCTTATCTTTGCCATGCCGGGTTCGCTGAATGCCGTAAAAACAGCATGGAAAGGCATTTTTGCCAAAGAACTGCCACATCTGGTCCATGAAGTTGTGCGCTAGGACTTTGGTCGCATGACAGTAGGGTACGCCTGGTTTTAGGCTGCTGCTATGCAGACGACTCTTCGGAGATTACCTATGCTTGTTCGCCAAAAAGCATCACCACAAAAGCAACTGTCAGCCAGAGATACGCTGTTGTTTGACTGATT
>JBKBVO010000130.1:0-7218 GCA_046289535.1 Deinococcales bacterium
AGATTGAAAAATGGCAAGACTCGAGCCGTGTGAAGTTTGACAGAGACTAGAGGCGCACTGTTTTGGGAAAGGCAAATACATATTTGCCGTAGCCTCACCAGTGGGGTGTGGTTTTCGCGGTGCAGCTCTTCTGGCGGTATTAGGCACACCAAATGCAAAAGCGCGCCCGCGTTGGGCGCGCTTTTTGATAAATTCTTATTTGTTCGAGGTCAAAACCTTAACGCTTGGACCCATGGTGGTGGTCAAGAACAAGCTACGCACAAACACGCCCTTGGCTGCGCTTGGCTTGGCTGCTTCGAGTGCGCTCTGGAAAGCCGTGAGGTTCTCCTCGAGTTTCTTGGCATCAAAGCTCGCTTTGCCAATCGGAGCGTGAACCACGCCTGTTTTGTCGTTGCGGAACTCGATTTGACCCGCTTTTAAGCTCTTGACAAGGTCAGCGATGTTGGTACCAACAGTGCCGCTCTTGGGGTTTGGCAACAGACCGCGAGGTCCGAGAATACGCCCGAGCTTGCTACCGATGGCTGCCATCATATCTGGGGTGGCAACAACGGCATCAAAGTCCAACCAGCCTTCGGCGATTTTAGCGATTAATTCGTCGCCACCAACATGGTCAGCACCAGCGCCTTCGGCAGCAGCAATGCCGTCGCCTTTGGTTAGCGCCAAAACACGCACGGTACGACCAGTGCCGTGTGGCAAGGCGACTGTACCGCGCACATTCTGGTCAGACTTGCGTGGGTCGATGCCTAAACGCGCATGAACTTCTACGGTTTCATCGAATTTTGCCGAAGCAAGGGTTTTGACCAGCGCCGCGGCTTCGCTGACTTCGTATTGCTTGCTCGAGTCCACTTTGGAGGCAAGTGCCTTATAACGTTTTCCGCTCATTGTGGTCTCCCTTCGACAGTCACGCCCATGCTGCGGGCAGTTCCAGCAACAGTATTTGCGGCAGCTTCTAAATCAGCAGCCGTCAGGTCTGGCATTTTGGTCTTGGCAATCTCTAAAACTTGCGCCCAGCTTAATTTGCCAACTTTACTCTTATTTGGAGCACCCGAACCCTTGGCAATGCCCGAGGCTTTGCGAATCAAGTAGCTCATGGGTGGAGTTTTGAAGACCAAGCTAAAGCTGCGGTCGGCGTAAATGGTAATTTCCACTGGGATGATGGCATCACCTTGATTGGCGGTCGCAGCATTGAAATCCTTACAAAACTGCATGATATTCGCGCCGTGCTGACCAAGTGCTGGACCGACGGGTGGCGCTGGGGTTGCTTTGCCTGCTGGAAGCTGAAGCTTCACAAAACCGGTAACTTTCTTTGCCATATTTTCCTCCTTCGCTCCCCGCCCCCCGAGCTTGACTCGAGGCTGGGTGCTTAACGCGAAGTGTTGTTAACCAGCCACTAGCTTCTAGCAACTGGCTTCTAGCTAGCCAAGGTACTAGCATTTTTGCTTCATACCTATGGTTTCAAACCTCGAGCCAATGAGCCACTTCCCTATCCGCAAAAACTAACTGCGGCTCACCTGCGAAAACTCGAGCTCCACTGGGGTTTCGCGTCCGAAGATGCTGACCAAGACCTTTAGCTTGCTGCGCTCGGCGTTGACCTCGGAGACCACACCCGTAAAATCCGAGAACGGGCCAGAGGTGACTTTGACCTGGTCGCCTTCCTTGAAAGAAACCTTGACCGTTGCTTTTTTAACCTTGGCTTCCTCGATGATGCCAACCTGTTTTAAGAGGTTATTGACTTCGTCTATGGTTAAAGGAAACAAGTCGCTTGGGCGCTGCGGGTTTTTGGTGCCAACGAACCCGGTCACGCCAGGGGTGCCGCGTACGGTTTCCCAAGCTTCGTTGAGCTTATCGGGTTCTTCGGGGTCTACGACATCCATTTGTACAAACACATAACCTTGGTAGGTCTTTTTGCGTTCAATTAGTCTTTTGCCGTCTTTACCGACCTTACCGGCTTCGGCGGTTTCTTCGGTGGGGATTAAAACCTGAAAAATTTTATTGCCGTACATGCCCAGAGCGCGAGCACGTTGCTCGACGTGAGCAGAAACCTTGTCTTCTTGCCCAACATAGGTGTGAACGGCGTACCACTCGATTGCCATGCTTTAGCCCCCCGATGCCAGACGGAATAAACCGTTGGTCAGACCCAACTGAAACACGGTATCCATTGCCCAAAGAATCAGGGTCATGATGCCCAAAAACAGCAAAACCGTGGATGTACCCTGCACCACCTCATCTCGAGAAGGCCAGGATACACGCTTCAACTCCTCCCATGCTTCGCGGAAGTAGTTCATTTAGATCTTCTGCTCTTTGAACACAACATGCTTGCGGGCGATTGGATCGTACTTCTTGAGCTCGAGTTTCGCGGTGGTGTTGCGGCGATTTTTCTCGGAAGCATAAAAGTAGCCAGTTCCGGCGGAGGACATCATTTTGATGATAATACGTGGACCATCTTTTGCCATAGAAAACTCCTTCCCTCCCCCTGGCACAGTATTTTGACTGCTATGGGGTGTGTCGGGCGCGTACCCGACTAACGGGCTTTGGGATTGTACTACACCAACCGAGATTTGCAAAGGGCATTTTTGTATACTCCGCCTATGCAAACTGACCTGACCATTTCTCAAGCCATTGAAACGCTTTACAGCGTACTTCCCCAACTCGAGACCGAAACCGTTCCCCTGCTCGAGGCATCAGGACGAGTTTTGGCGGCAGATCTCACTAGCCTTGTCAATCACCCCAATACCGACGATAGTGCCCTAGACGGTTTTGCGGTGCATCTCGAGTCAACCCTGAACGCTACCCCCACCAACCCTGTGCGGCTGCGCTTGGTGGGTGAAGTTGCAGCAGGTGCAAAAGCCTACACGGATGTGCTGCAACCACAACAGGCGGTTAAGGTCTTTACGGGCGGGGCAGTACCCAAAGGCGCAACAGGTATTGCTGCGGTAGAACACACGGCTCGAGATGGAGACGATGTGCTGCTCTTGCACCCCGCCCAACCTGAAATTCGCCACACAGGGCAAGACCTCGAGACAGGCAGGGTTTACTTGCAAGAAGGTACACGCTTAAACGGTGCACAGCTTGCGCTGGCTGCGGCAATGGGACACGCCAAAATCCCCGTGTTTAAGCGCCCTAAAGTTGCCATTTTGCCAACAGGCGATGAAATCTATGAGCCTGGTGAACCTCTGCCCGAAGGCGCGGTCTACAATGCTGGTAGTTATGGCTTGTACGCCAAGTTGCTCGAGTTGGGTGCAGAACCTGTACTGCTGCCTAAGGTCGAGGATAACCTCAAGTCGCTGCACAAAGCGATGCTCGAGGCAAGTGGTGCAGATTTGCTCTTGACCATTGGTGGGGTTTCGATGGGCGAGCGCGATTTTGTGCGTAAACTGCTCGAGACCGAAGGAAAGCCGATTTTTTGGCGCATTAAAGTTAAGCCAGGTGGTCCACCGATGTTAGGGATGCTGCATGACCTGCCTGTGTTTGGCTTGCCGGGCAATCCTGTCTCGAGTTTGGTGATTTTTGATGTGGTGGTGCGTGCTGCGCTGTTGCGGCGTATGGGCTGTCCAGATACACTGACCACTGTGCGTGCCCAAGCCAGTACGCCGTTTAAAGGTGCTGGAGCAAAGCTTGGTTTGTGGCGTGCAAACCTGACATGGACAGGCGAGCACTACGGTGTGGCGGCGTTTAGCAACCAAAGCTCGCAGGTGTTGCGCAGTTTAGTGCAGAGCAATGCGCTAGCACTGGTGCCGCCGCATGAGACAAGGGCAGTTGGTGATTGGCTCGAGGTCTGGCTATTGCCCAACTGATTCACTCGAGGCTTTTGCAGCAGATGGCTTTGCTAAATTCATTGTCCAATAGGGGCTTTTGGGTTTATCGCTCGGATACAAAACCGCCACGCCGATTTCAGTGTAATTGGCATTCATAATATTCGCGCAGTGCCCTGCGCTTTTGAGCCACGCATCCATCACACTTTGGGTTGTGGGCTGCCCCCATGCAATGTTCTCTCCTGCAGTGCTGTAGGCATAGCCTTGGGCTTTGATTCTTTCGCCCAGACTCGAGCCGTTTGAACCCGTATGGCTGAAAAACTTGTTCTCGAACATATCCTGATTATGCCCTCGGGCAGCCGCTTGCAGCTTGCTGTTCCAAGTTAGCGCAGGAACACTGGGGTAGCTCTTGCTGCCGCAGGTGCGAGTGCTGGCTCGAGCTGCATTGACTTGCCCAAGAATATCCAGAACGAATGGGTCTGGGGTTGTCCCACACGCCGTGATACCTAGAAGCAGTATGGCTCCAACTTGCCATCTCGAGGTTCGCACCATAATCCTAGCCTACGACACCTCGAGCAGTTTAGGTGGTGAAAAATCCAACTTTTAAATTTAGATTCCCATGCGCGTTTTGAGAAAATTGGTCTGCACCACACCGCGTTGGTAATAAGCGTTGTCCATGATTTTAATGTAAAGCGGAATTGTGGTTTTCACACCCTGGATTACACTTTCTTCAAGCGCGCGCTTGGTGCGCGCAATCGCCATCTCCCTTGTTGGAGACCAGCAAATCAGTTTGCCAATCAGACTGTCGTAGTGTGGCGGAATGCTGTAGCCCGTAAAAACGTGGCTGTCTATGCGCACGCCTGGTCCGCCCGCAAAGTGCACGCTCTCGAGCTTGCCTGCGGCGGGGCGAAAGTCCTTGGTGGGGTCTTCGGCGTTGATGCGGCACTCAATCGCATGCCCCTCGAGCCGAATGTCGGACTGCTGGAGCTTTAAGCCCTTACCCGCGGCAATTTCGATTTGCAAGCGCACAAAATCCAGTCTCGAGATTGCTTCAGATACACAGTGTTCGACTTGGATGCGGGTATTCATTTCCATAAAATAGAAATTGTCGTCCGAGTCCACGATAAACTCTAAAGTTCCCGCTCCGGAATAATTGACGTGTTTGGCAAGCCGTACTCCTGCCGCCAGAATCTCGTCGCGCAGGTCGGCAGGGAGGGTGCTGGGGGCTTCTTCAATCAGCTTTTGATTGCGCCGCTGAATGCTGCAATCGCGTTCGCCAACGTGAATCACATGACCTTGTCCGTCACCAATTATCTGTACCTCAACGTGTCTAAATTCGGTGATGAACTTCTCCATAATCAATGCGGGGTCACTAAAGTAAGCTTGGGCTTCTTGGGCAGCTTGGCTAAAAGCAGTCCGCATTTCTTCACTCGAGCGCACGATTTTCTGTCCACGCCCACCACCGCCAGCGCTGGCTTTTAATAGCACTGGGTAGCCAATTTTTTCGGCGTGGTTTATCGCGTCTTCTGTGGACTCGAGCACCCCCGTACCGGGCACGGTTGGTACATTAGAAAGGCGTGCAATCTCGCGCCCGCCAGCTTTGGAACCCAAAGCGTGCATTGACTCTGGGGTTGGTCCAATGAATACAATCCCGTGGTCACGGCATTTTTCGGCAAAGTCTGGATTTTCGGACAAAAACCCATACCCGGGGTGAATGGCCTCTGCCCCAGTCATCACCGCAGCCGAGAGCACATTGGGGATATTTAAGTACGAACCGCTCGAAGCGGGCGGTCCAACACAAACCGATTCATCGGCTAAAAGCACGGGCAGGCTTTCTGCATCGGCTTCCGAGTAAACCAGCACAGTCTTGATGCCCATTTCTTTGGCGGTACGAATCACACGTAGTGCAATTTCGCCACGGTTGGCAATTAAGATTTTTTTGAACATAAAAGGCTCCTGGCTGCTCGCTGCTGATTCCCAGCTTTTTGAACCGCATAAATGCCGCTCGAGCTAGCAGCTAATCGCTATTCAATTACAGAAATAATCGCTATTCAATTACAAAAAGCGCTTGTCCGTACTCTACGGGTTGAGCATTTTGCACTAGAATTTCGCGCACAATGCCAGCCTTGTCGGATTCGATTTCGTTCATCAGTTTCATCGCTTCGATGATGCACAGGACTTGCCCAACCTCGACTTTATCGCCAACCTGCACAAAAGGTGCGGCATCAGGGCTACTTGCACGATAGAAAGTGCCAACGATTGGGGCTTTGACTTGATGCCCTGGAGCAACAACTTTTTCGGTTGGAGCTGGAGCTTCAGGAGCGGCGACTGCCGCAGGAGCGACAGCGGGCAGAGCAGGCACAATTGGTTGTGGCGCCGCCATCACAATCGGGGCGGGGGCAGCAACGTGTACCACTTCTGCACCACGCTTGATATTCATTTTGTAGTCGGCGGTCTCGAGATTAAATTCCGAGACTTCGGCATCTTTTAGGGCATCTAAAATTCTTTTGAGGTCCTTGGGATCCATGTATTTATCCTCCTCGAAGCACAGTGCAGCGCTCGGGGTTTCTCGAGCCTGCAGGAGTACTGAATTTGCGGATTCTAGCACGGCAGGACATGGAGACGTGCTTCGCCTTAAAGCTTGCCCGCTCGGGCTGACAAATCTACTTAGACTGAGTATAAAAATGTACCCTTTCACCGGTGCGAAGCTGTGCCATACGCCAAAGGTCGGCAGGGTGTAACAATGCAGGCTTGGCATAACCTCCAATTCGCCCACGATCGTGCAGGAGCAGCAAAACCTTACCGCTCGAGCTGATTTGCAGCGCTCCGAGTGGCGTGGCTTCGCTGATGACATCGCCTCCTTGTAATGACTGGTCGGACTGCCCTTGCAGTTGTAGCCCCATGCGGTCGCTTCGTTCGAGTATGAAACTCTGAGCACAGAGCGCTTGCATGGTTTTTTGGTCGGGTTGCGCCCCCTCGAGCAAGCGCACACGAGCGGGCGCAAGTGCGGGCTGACCAAGAGCATAGCCTGCTCGAGTCGCCTTGGGCTTGGCGCTGCCCAAGACCGTACCGGCTTTGAGTACTGTGCCTAGACCAGCGCGTATATCAGTGCTGGCACTACCCCAAAAGCGTTGTGCCTCGAAACCGCCAGCGATTGCTAAATAAGCGCGCACACCGTTTTGCGTGGGGATAAACTCGAGCTTCTGCCCTTGGCGCAGCAAAAAACTACGGGCAGGCGCGATGCTTTCGCCGTCCACTTTGGGTATCATGCCATATCCTGCAAACCCAAGTACCACATCGCGCAGTGCAGTCCAGACCCCGCCCGTTAAGGTTAACTCGAGCAGTGGGGTATTGGCTGGGTTGCCCACCAAGCCATTGGCTCGAGTGGCGCTTTTGGCA
Organism: Deinococcales bacterium; assembly: GCA_046289535.1. Taxonomy (GTDB): domain Bacteria; phylum Deinococcota; class Deinococci; order Deinococcales; family JAAFIG01; genus JAAFIG01. Next base: position 7,152 of record JBKBVO010000130.1, read on the forward strand.
TCGAGTGCTCCAGACTGCGCTAGACCAAACTGCCCAACACGATTGCGCCCCAAGTCCATTAAAAGCG
>JBKBVO010000131.1:0-7174 GCA_046289535.1 Deinococcales bacterium
AAATGGCATTGCGGCGTGCGTGCTTGAGATGGACGACTCGAGGTGCTAACCCTTTTGCTCGTGCAGTGCGTACATAATCAGATTTAAGCACATCGAGCAACTGATTGCGCATCACCTTGAGGGTGCTTGCCACCTGAATGGTCGCGAGGGTGATGACTGGCAAAATCATGTGTTGCAAGGCATTGAGCAGTACATTCCACTTGCCGGCGAGTATTGAATCCACGGTGATCATCCCCGTTACAACAGGAACGGGGTCGGTGATGGCGAGTACAGTGTTGGTGCGCCCAAAGCCTGGCAGCAGACCGGTTGCGCCATAGAACACGACCAAAAGCAAAATACCCACCACAAAGGTCGGGAGGCTATAGCCAATCACCGAAAGCACACGAATCACTTGATCGAGCAATCGGTCTTTGCCAAGTGCGCTCAGTGTGCCAAGCCAAATCGCAAGTGGCAAAATGAGCAAGCAAGCAAAGATAGCCAGTTCGAAGGTGGCAGGAAAACGTTGCACAATGGTCGCTAAGACTGGAAGGTTACTCGCTTTGGAAAAACCTAAATTGCCACTGAGGGCATTCTTGAGCCAGTTGCCATACTGCACATAGAAGGGCTGGTCGAGACCATTTTCTTTGATGATCAAATCCAAATTTCGCATCTGGTTTTCTGATTTAATAAAACTTACCGCGCGTTGGGCTGGTGGTAAAAACTGCAACAACCCGACAATCATCAGCGTAAGTGCAAGTATCACCAGCGGCAGGATTGCCAAGCGACGCAGTGCATAATTGAGCATTACGACGAAGCCGTGTCGTAGGCTTGGCTTGGGTCGTGGGTGGTGACATCACCAATTGTCATGCTGACCAAAGTATTACTTGGCACAGCCGCAAAAGCGAGCATCGTGCCACAACCAACCGCCAGTGTTGTGTATAGCGCTTTTTTATTCATACTTCCTCCAAGGAAACAACAAACCCAAACCCTAGGTTTTTGCAGGGATGGTATTTGTGTTAGCACAAACAATATCACTTCTCAGGGTCTTGTCTACAGAGGTTGACAGATTTGTGACAAATGCTTTTAGCCTCGAGATTAAAAATCTGGCAACTTTTTGCTGAAAAAGCGCGTATAGTGGCAGGTAGGAGGAAACTTTAAGATGAAAAAATTTTTACTTCCAGCTGCACTCTTGGTCTTTTTGGCTGCCTGTAGCGCAGAACAGCAAAATCAAATTCGCCGCGATGTCTTAAACCTCGCCAATCAGCGCCACTACATTTCGGTGTACTCCCTAAACGGTACCCAAGTGATGCGTGGCGAAGTTGACGGCAAAGTGACTCGAGCCGAATCTGGTCAGGGACAAGGTAATGGAGGCGAATACATCTACTGGTTTGACCCGAGCGGTAAGTACTACCAAACCAACATGCCTTATATTGTGACCACTGACCCTAACCGCACGGGCATTGCCAAGTAGATTGTAGATTATTAACTAAAACACAGCACTACTACCCTTGAGCCTTGGGTGTAAATTTGCCCCTACACCCGAGGTGTAAGCTGAGGTTATGCAACCGCTCGAGACGCGCAAAGACTATACCAAAGGTAGTTTGGAGCTTAGTGATTTGCTTGAAAATCCGTTTTTGCAACTCGAGCAGTGGTTGGAACACGCCACCGAAGCAGGTATTCACGAACCAAACGCAATGTGTATTTCCACAGTGTGCTCCTCGCGCCCCTCGAGCCGTATGGTTTTGTTGCGCGCCATTGATTCAGGCTTGGTCTTTTACACTAACTATCTGTCTCGGAAAGGCAGAGATATCGCCAGTAACAGTTATGGTTGTGCCAATTTTTGGTGGGGTGCGCTCGAGCGCCAAGTGCGCATCGAAGGGCGGCTCGAGAAGGTGAGCGCGGTTCAGTCTGACCAGTATTTTGCTTCGCGCCCACTTGAATCGCGCTATGCCAGTGCAGCCAGCCCACAGAGTCAGCCGATTACTCGCCCAGAACTCGAGCAGATGGTGCAAGACTTGCGCCAAAGGTACCCCGATGCTGTGCCGCGCCCCGAGCATTGGGGTGGTTTTCGTTTAATTCCGGATTGTTTTGAGTTCTGGCAGGGGAGAAGTGCACGCCTGCACGACCGCATTGTGTATAGGCTCGAGAATGCCGTTTGGCAACGTGAACGGCTTGCACCGTGATTCTGGTAGGGCTATTTAGTCTTAGAGCAGCATTTGACCAAGGCTGCACCTGAAGGCTACAAAAACTTCTGGAGCAAAGCATGACCTACAAGCTTGTGTGTCTGAGATCTATCAAAGTTGGAGCATAAAGCTTTCATAACTCGTAGTCTTAACCTCCAAACGAAGCGAACCATCCCTTAAAACTTGGTTCGAGTCTCACCAATGCTCTCGAGACGGCTCCTCTTGTTTCGGCGTTTGGTAGTACTTCGCGCAGCCGTACAACAAATCCCCAACCGTGTCGCTCGAGTAATTGTGCGGCAAAGAGCGTAAACCTTGCCTGATACCATGCTTGGTTGGCAAGAGGTAGGCGCACAAGTGGGTATTCAAACGCACCAAGGTCGTGGCGCGGCGTGCTTGTTTCGAGGTTTTGCTGCTTGCGGCGCTTGGCGTTTTTGCTATGGCTTGGCTTTTGTAGGGCGACATCAGCAAGCGCACAGTGCAGGTTGGAATTCGCCAGCACTTGCCCCCACTCGAGTGCAATATCAAGGCTTTGGGGCAGGGTGCTTTTGAGCGCCATCAGATAAAGGTAGGTCGCCAAAAATTCATCTAGCCAGCGTACATGAGTGCGAATTCCCAACTGCTCGGCGGCGGCGTGTCCAAGTTCGTGTCCGAGGGTTAAATCAAAAAACATTTCTAAACTCGAGCTTGGTTTTTGCGTGGCATTGGCTTGAATGATCCGAAATACCCAAAGCAGTCTTTGAGGGTAGTCGGCAGGGGCAAAGATAATGCCCGTACCGTCGCGCAAGCGACGAAAAAAAGTAAAGCCGTAGGGGTACTTATTAGCGCTTGCCCAGTCTGCGTTGCTTAAAACCAGTAAGCGCACAGGGGCAAATGCAAACCCCAAGCCATCCTCGAGTGCAGCATGTAGGGAGCCTAAGTATTCACGCAAGGCAAACCCACGAGACTCGAGTCCACTCGAGCCACCCAGGGGAATGCGTTCAGCATGGGTGCGTGGCATATGGGGTTAGAATTAATCTCTTTGCGCGATTCGCAGATTGACCTCACTTAAAAACGCTGCCACCTCGAGTTTGCCTCGGTCACCTTTGCCATGCTCGCGCACAGAAACAGCATTCTCTGCCATTTCCTTATCGCCTACGACCAAGATGTAGGGCACTTTTTGCAGTTCGGCGTCGCGGATTTTGGCTTGCATTCGCTCGCCACTTGTGTCCACAGAAACGCGCAATTTTTGTCTTTGAAACTCGGACTCGAGTTGCCTGGCGTACTCGAGGTGTCTGTCTGAGATGGTGATAATTCGCGCTTGCTCGGGAGCAAGCCAAACGGGAAAATTCCCTGCGGTATGCTCGAGATAAAATGCAAAAAAGCGGTCAAAGCTGCCCATGATTGCACGGTGAATGACCACGGGGGTTTCTTTTTCACCTTCTTTGTTGGTGAATTCTAAGTTAAAGCGACTTGGCACAATGAAATCAAGTTGGTTGGTGGCAATGGATTCTTCTTTGCCAACGACTGTGCGCAGCTGTACATCAAGTTTTGGTCCGTAAAAAGTAGCTTCGCCAATCCCTTCGACATACTGCGCTCCTGTTTCCTCGAGTGCAGCGCGGATAGCAGCAATGGATTCGTCCCATTGCGGACCTGGCTCGCCAAACTTTTCGGGGTTGTTCTCGAAATCGGGAAGCGAAAGCCTAAACCAGTAGTCCGAGATACCAAAATCTGTATAGACTTCTTCAAAGAGTTGAATGACTTTAATAAACTCTTCTTTGACTTGCGATTTAGCACAGTAAATATGCGCATCGTTTTGAGTAAAGCCACGCACTCGCGCCAAGCCCGTTAAAGCACCAGAAAGCTCGAAGCGGTACACCGTACCAAACTCGGCAAAGCGAACAGGCAGGTCGCGGTAAGATTTGGGACGAGCTGCAAAAATCATGTGGTGATGTGGGCAGTTCATCGGTTTAAGGTAGTAGTTTTCGCCTTCGATTTCGATAGGGGCGTACATTCCATCGGCATAGTAAGGCAGGTGCCCAGAGCGGTGGTAAAGTGCTTCTTTGGTAATATGTGGGCTAATTACGTAGTCATAGCCGTATTCTTGCTCTTTTTCGTACATGTAGTCTTCAAGTTTCTTGCGGATAAATGCGCCTTTGGGCAACCACAAAGGCAAACCCTGCCCAACTTCGTCGGAAAAAGTGAATAAATCCATTTCCTTGCCCAGTTTGCGGTGGTCGCGCTTTTTGGCTTCTTCTTGCTGCCAAAGGTATTTTTCAAGCTCGGCAGCTGTGGCAAACGCTACCCCATAAATGCGTTGCAGCATAGGGTTTTTCTCCGAACCGCGCCAGTACGCGCCCGAAGTAGCGGTTAGCTTGAAGTGTGGTGCAATCAAGCCCGTGCGTGGAATATGCGGACCACGGCATAGGTCGGTGAAATCGTCTTTGCTGCCCTGACGATAAAACGTGATTGGCTCATTGTCGGGTAATCCTTCGATCAATTCTGTCTTGTAGCGGTCGCGCCCGCTAAATTCGGCGAGGGCTTGTTCGCGTGTGACTTCGTATCTCGAGAGCGGCAAGTCGCGCCCAATGATCTCGCGCATCTTGGCTTCAAGCGCCTCGAGTTCTTCGAACTTTAACGGTTCGGGGAGGTCAAAATCGTAGTAAAAGCCGTTTTCGATCACGGGTCCTACGCCCATTTTAATGCGGTCTTTTGCAAAACCTTTTGTGCTGTATAACTCGAGAATTGCCTGTGCCATCACGTGTGCCAGGGTGTGACGCATCAGGTCTATGGCTTCGGCGGGGCGGCGTGTGGTCAGAATCTCGAGTTTTGCGCCATCTGGAAGCGGGGTAAAAATGTCTGATAATTTGCCATCCACACGAGCGCCGATGGCTTGTTCGGCGAGCTTGGGACCAATTTGTTTGGCGGCGTCGAATGCGGTTGCTCCTGCCTGTAACTCGAGCGCTTTGCCATCTGGAAGATAAATTTGCACTGTGTACCTCGTTCAATAAAAGTGGAATTCTTTACACCAAAACTCGAGGCACAACAAAGAGCGCCACTCGAGCCAACCGACATACAAGACGATCAGACCCCGCAAGGGGTTCGAGTAGCTTGATAGAAAAAGTAGTTCATAAGCTTTTGCTCGAGCCTGTTACCCAAGCAGGCACAGTGTAGCATGACATAATTGAGGAACTCAAGCTGTGACACATTGGATACGGTTTATTTGAGTATCGACAATCAAGTTTGGTTGCAAGGCATTCTGATACTGAGGTGGAAGCTGCACGCAAAAGGCTTTTTCAATTTTAATGAATGAATAAGTATTCAAAGGTTGTAAGGAATTTCTGCTCAAAGTCCATTTCCGACGCTCGGCAAGCAGCAATAGACACACGGCAAGATACGTTTGGGCGTTCATTGGAGCATACAACGATCGCCCTTCTTGCCACGCTCTTGACACTTCCCTCATTTGTATTTTGGGCATACTCTAATGAACATGAATCTCGAGCAATTTCGTGCCGAAAAAGATCAATTTTTCCGCTCACGCAACTCGCCCTTAAAACCCGAACTTCGCGTTTCGTTTGCGGGTTTGGCGTATTTCCCACCAAATCCCGCGCTGCGCTTTGTGTGCACCTTCATACCCGACCCAGAGCAAAGTGCAACCGTAATGCAAACCTCGAGCGGCTCAGAGCGGGTGTACTTGCGTTTAGGTTGGCTCGAGTTTTTAGAGACACGGCTAGCGGCGTTTATTCCTGAAGGCACAGACGATACAGAGCTTTTTATCCCTTTCCGTGACGCTACAAGCGGTAGCGAAACCTACGGCTCGGGGCGCTACCTCGAGGCTAGACTGCACAATGGCACAGTAGAACTTGATTTTAATTTGGCGTATAACCCTTATTGCGCCTATTCAGATGGTTGGTCTTGTCCTATTCCACCGCTCGAGAATTGGCTCAAAATTCCAATTTTGGCAGGCGAAAAAAACTTTCAAAAGCCCATTCCCCAAGCGGTTCGTGTAGGGGGCGACGATGATTGACCCCGTTCAAGCCACTGCTGAAATTGAGCGTAACCTGCAAAGCCATTTACAAAACCGTGAATGGGAGATGGCATTAGGTAAACTGCGCGCCCTTGAACTTGTCGGCAAACATAACCCTGAACTCGAGCGGGCACTGTTGGGAATCATTGATTTTATGGATGCTTTACGTGCTAAAAACTACACTGGAGCGGCTAAAACCTCCAAAGAAGGTTGGGCGCTACTCAAGCTCACAACTCTTGGGCTAGATGAGTCCGTGGCGGCACTTATAGAAGCTGAACAAAACTGGCGCGAGGGCGAAAATAAAATTCGTGACGCTTTACAAAAAGCCACCCATATTTTAACCAAAGCCGAAGCTGAAAACCAAATGGGTGTGCTTGCAGCAATTCTTGAGCAGCGCGATGCAGCGCGTAGCCATTTCCAAGCGGCACTTGCAAATGACCCACGCCACTACCGAGCCATGACCAACCTTGGCAACCTTGAACTCGAGGCAGGGCATTTACAAGAAGCCGAAAGCCGTTACCGTGAAGTGATTCGCTTAAACTCAGATTACAGCGTGGTTTATAACAATCTCGCCGCAGTGATGAAAAAACAAGGCAAGCGTAGCGAAGCTGTGACAATGCTTAAAAAAGCCCAAAGTCTCTCGGTGCGCGAGATGCGTGGCGATACCAAAGGCACTGCTGTTGGCAGGCAAAAAAGCCCGCTCGGAGACTGGTTTGCAAAGCCTAGCTCGAGGTGGGTTCTTGCGGGTCTGATTTTACTTGTAGCATTTTTGGTCTCGAGACGCTAGTGTTTGCTGCCCAGAAGTCTGCCCCACACGCGCTGATACCACGGGACTCTGTTGTGCCGCACAAAACTTTGTGCTGCGACTTTAGAACCGACATCCTGCCCATAGTGTTGCGAGAGGTTATAGCGGTGATCCATCATAAAGATATATAAATCTGCTTCGGTGCGCTTGGGAAAGTTCTCGAGCGCTCTAGCCTTGCGCATCTCGATGACCATGCGTTTATAG
>JBKBVO010000132.1:0-7060 GCA_046289535.1 Deinococcales bacterium
GCGCAACCTTCCTTCCTTCCTTCGGGATTCAGTAATCTTCGAGCAGACGCTTGAGTTCGCTCTCGCCCTGAACCACTTCGACCACGCCATCGCGAAACAACCCAGCGACAATCAGTGCGATTTTGTCCGGCTCGAGCCGTAACTCATCGCCGATAGCGCGCGTGTCGCGCTTGCCGTCGAGGTTCTTAAAAAAGAGGTTTGAAACAATCCCAGCCGGCGGGTGGTATGAAGCGGGGATTTCTTTTTTACGCCGCAAAAAAATGGTGCGTAAACCAGAGACTACCGATGTCTCGAGCAAGCCGCGACGGAGCAGCGACTCGAGTGCCTTGTGTGCGCGCGCGTAGCTGCTTTGCTCGCTTTCGGAACGCTCCAGAACTTGGCGCAGGGTGCGCCGCCCCGTGAGCAAGCGGCAAACCCGCCATTCGTCCGCACTGAGGTGAACCTCGTCTTCTTCGGGCGCGATTGCCAGGCGGTAGACCTCTTCGAGCGGCAAATTCGAGGTGGCAGCGAGGTTTTGTTTGCGCTCTTTGAGGCTTTGAATCTCGAGTCGCACGTACAAACCCGTTGGCGAATTGGCACGAAAAAAGCGAAAATACTGTTGTTGTTCGGCTTCGAGGCGGTCAACGACCCCCTCGATCTGTTGGCGTAGGCAATCTTGAATCAGGCTTTCCGGAACGAAAAACGGGCGTTCTGTGAGCACCACGCCCAAACTTTTGCCGTTTTCCTTTGACAAACCAAGCGCCTGCGCCAGCTCGAGTTCGCTGACCATACCCCGACCCAAGAGTATTGCTCCGAGCGGTTCGCCACCTCGAGACCCAACCACCGCACCGCGGTGCAGGCGCAGGGCTAAGCCGCCAGGACGAAACTCGATCCAACCCGGTGTGACCAACCTCGAGAAGCGCTCGACCACAACCATTAGCTCTTGCTGTTCAAGCCGCCCTTCAAATGTCGCTCGAGCAGCAGAATCCGAAGCAACCATGGCCTGAGTCTAGGGGTTGTTTGTCAACACCATGTGATACAAAACGACCCCAACCAGACCAACATTTTGCTTCGGTGCACAATCGCTATTCAGCGATGCAGTAAACCCCTTCGGTCGCAAATTGAACGCGCACCTGTTCGCCCACCTTGGCAAGCAACGGAGCATCGCCAGCAATCACACCCTCGAGTACACCAACAGGGGTTTGTATGCTCAGTTCGGTGGTTGTGCCCAAGAACGCGACACTGCGCATCGTGCCGCTCAAGCCCTGACCCTCGTGCGCGACGCGCAGCGATTCTGGTCGCACCATCACCGTGACTTTGCCCGATTGCAGGTTTTGTTGGTGCGCAAAGCGATAATCGCCCACAGTCACACTGCCGCCATCGAAATGACCCTCGAGAAAATTGGCTCGCCCGATAAAATCTGCTACAAAGCGGGTTTTTGGTGCTTGGTAGAGTTCTCTTGGCGTACCTCTTTGCTCAATAACTCCGGCGCGCATCACCACCACCACATCGGAGATTGCCATTGCTTCTTCTTGATCGTGTGTCACGTACAGACTCGTAATACCAAACCTTTGTTGCAACTCGCGGATTTCTTCGCGCACGCGCTTGCGCAGTTTGGCGTCGAGATTCGAGAGCGGTTCGTCGAAAAGCAGCACTCGGGGCTGCATAATCAGCGCCCTCGCCAAGGCAACGCGCTGCTGCTGTCCACCCGAAAGCGCTTGTACAGCGCGCTGCTCGAGATTTTGTAAGCCAACCTGCGCTACCACAGCTGTGACGCGCTCGCGGATTTCCTCGAGTGGGCGCTTGGTCACGCGTAAACCGTAAGCGATGTTCTCAAAGACATTCATATGCGGAAAAAGCGCGTAGCTTTGGAACATCATCGTCACATCGCGCAGGTAGGCGGGAAGTTGGGTGACATCGTCTTGCCCGAAAAAGATTTTGCCGCTCGAGGGGCGCTCCAAACCGGCGACCATGCGCAGGATTGTGGTTTTGCCACAGCCAGAGGGTCCAAGCAAGGTAACCAATTGCCCAGCGGGCAACTCGAGCGAGACCGTTTCGACGGCGGTGACGCTGCCAAAGCGCTTATTGATGTTCTCGAGACGGACAGGAACGGCGTTGTTTTGACTCATGGAGTACTCCAGGACAGGTGGTTTATCGCATTTTGGTTGTGGACGAAAATCCTCGATTTTTGGCGAGCTGTGCGCGTATGCCTAAAGTGCTTTTATTTTTTGCAAAGCACTCAGCCAATGCCCTCCAAGCCGGTGCCATTCCTCGAGAAGCGCTTGCTGAAGGCAATCAGCAATAAAATCAAGCCGAGCAAGCCCAAAATCATCACGGTAGACATCGCAGCAGCTCTGCCGAGGTTGCCCTGCTCAAGCCACGAGAGCATCAAAACAGTTGCGAGCAAATTGCCGGGGCTGACCAAAAAGATAATCTGCGAAATCGCGGTCATACCGCGCACAAAAGCAAAAACAATACCCGACAGAAGCTGTGGAATCAAAAGCGGCAGCAATACGCGAGCGAGTGTTGTGCTCGAGGGCGCGCGCAGCAAGGTGCTCGCTTCATCGAGCGCTTTATCTATCTGACTGAGACCAGCAATCACACTGCGAATGCTCGCCGGCATATTGCGAAAAATCAGCGCTAGCACGAGCACCGCAAACGTTCCAGTCAAAAGCCACGGTCCGACGTTGAAGGCAATCACATAAGCAACACCCATGACTGTCCCGGGTGTTGCAAAAGAAAGCATGCTCGTGGTCTCGAGCGCATTCTTGCCAAAAAAATGCTGGCGCGTGACTAAGTAGGCGATTAAAAAACCCAAAAGCGTCGCAAGCACGGCACTCACCGCAGCAACCTGCGCGGTGCGCCCAAGTACCTCTAAGCCTGTACCACTAAAGTCAATGTAGTGCTGTAGAGTAAATTCGTTATTTACACCCCAGATTTTCACAAAACTGCCGTAAAACACCGAGCCGTAAAGCAGTGCAACCAGCAACCCCCAAAAGCCCAAAACGCCTTGTAGGGTGTTCTCGAGCCAGCGCGGCAACAGTGAAAAATTGCCCGAACCGGGCTTGCCTGTGACCGTCACAAAGCTGGTGCTCCCGAGCCAGACGCGCTGCAAGCCTAAAATAATTAAAACCAAAATCAAGAGCACGCCACCGTAAACACTCGCTTCGTGCGGGTCGAAGCGTCCTGTGAGCGCCAAATAGACTTCGGTCGCCAAGAAGCTGCGGTCTCCGCCAAGCAAAATCGGGTTGGCAAAATCGGCTAAGGATTCGATGATGGTGAGCAAAAATGCCGCCGCCAGACCCGGACGCAAAAGCGGTAGGGTAATTTTGCGAAAAACCACCCAGGGGCTTGAGCGCATCGTCTGTGCGGCTTCCTCGAGCGCGGGATTCAAGCCCTGCACACTGCCGCGCAGGGTCAGGTAGGCAACAGGAGTGAATGCCAAAATCTGCGCGATGGCAACGCCGGTCACACCCTTAAAATAGTTGGTGTCTATGCCAAAGATGCTATTGGTAATCAACCCCTGCGAACCAAACCAGTTCTCGAGGGCGAACGCCAAAACAAAAGGCGGTGTAATCATCGGTAGAATGCCGACAATACTTAAGATTCCGCGCACCCAAGCCGCACGGCAGCGCTGCTCGAGAATTGCAAAAATTAAACCAAAAAAGACCGCAGTCGGCGCAACAATCAAAGCCAAATAGAGGCTTGTGGCAAATGCACCGCGCCCCAACACCCCAGCAGCGACGATAAAACTCACAATCGCGCCCGCACACAGCGCAGCGAACAAGGCAAACATTTTGAGCTTACGCCAAAAACCCAACCCCAAACCTACAAACGCTCCAAAAACCGTGATGCCAAAAATAATTGCAGTCTCGGAGCGCGGTGTAAATTTGTTCTCGAGCACCATAAAAAGTGGGCTTGAAAGCGTGCTCACCACTTTTTTGAAGGTCAACTGACCTTCGACGATAACGCTTTCGCGCAAAACCACAACCAGCGGAAAAGCGATGAATAGCGCAACAAATAAACCACACAGCAGGATGCTCGAGGCAATAAAGGGGTCGGCTTGAACGAGCCCCGTTTCCGACAAACCCACCCCGAGCACCAAGACCAAGCACACCAGGGCGCACAGCGCCCCAAGCCCAAAATTGCTACCGGTGCTCGCCAACCAACTAAATAGCGTAACCAGTGTGCCCAGCGAAATTCCAATCAGGCTGTAGCCTCGAGCCACCATCGGTAGGCGCAAAAGCGCGAGCACGGTCAAAACCCCGCTCGAGATGAGCAAGAGCAGAGCGAGCCAGGGTGCTTGCCGCAACGCGAGCAGCTCGGCGTTCAAAAGTTCAAAGGCACGGTCTGGACGTACAAAAGGCAAAAACAAAACCCCCACCGCAACCAAGGCGGCGGGGATAGAAGCTCGAGACGAACGGTTATAGACCAAACGGGTGTTTGTCATGAAATTTTAGTTACCTTGGTAACGGAAAAATCTCCGTTGTCCAGCGTTTAATCAGAGGGTCGCGCACGGCGGGATTACCCCATTTCTTGGCATCAAACGCAATCAGCTTGAAGTCCTTTGGATTTGGAGTATCGTCGTCTACAGGCGTCTTGATATTGCTTGGAAGGCTATACGCACCGACTTTGGGTCCAATACTCTGCGCGGCAGGAGAAACCGCCCAGTCCATGAAGGCTTTGGCATTTGCGGCGTTACGCGCACCCTTAATCAGGCTCAGACCGCCGATTTCGTATCCCGTACCCTCGCAGGGGGCGATGATTTGAATCGGGAAGCCCTGCTTTTTAAACTCGACCATATCGTGCATGAACTGAATACCAATTGCCGCGCTGCCGTTGCCCAAGGCGACTCGAGGGGCAACACCGCTGCGCGTGTACTCCGAGACATTGGGGTGCATTTTTGCCATCAAATCGAAGGCTTTTTCTTCGCCAAAGAGTATGACCAGCGTGCTGATAAAGGTATACGCCGTACCCGAGGTGTTGGGGTTAGCAATTTGAATCTGCCCCTTGTAGGCTGGCTTGACCAGGTCTGCCCAGCACTTGAGTGGGGGCAGATTTTTTGCCTTGAAGACGTTCGGGTTAATACCAATGCCCAAGATGCCTTGATAGATTGGCACATAAGACAAGCCCACGGCAAAGCGCAAATCGCGGCGAATGTTATCGTAGTCTTTGACTTTGTAAAAAGTGGTCAAGCCACTGCTCCAGGCTTCGTAGTGCGGGTCGCCAGTGCCGCCAAACCAGGCATCAAAGCTCGGGTTGGCTTTTTCTGCACGGATGCGCGCCAACCCCTCGGCGGTAGACAGACGCACAAAGTTGAGTTTGATACCTGTTTCTTTTTGGAAAGCGGGTCCGAGCGCTTCACACCACGGCAGCGTTACACTGCACAAAATATTGACTTGCTTTTGTTGGGCGCTGACCACACCTGCAGCAGCCGCAAATGCGAGCGCTCCTGCGAGTATTCCACGACGCATATTTCTTTTTTTCATACTGTGCTCTCCTTGTAGGTTATGCCCAGGGCTTTGGGCGGATTATACGTGATTACAGGGTAGCAGCTTCACGCAATCTTTCGCTTTACGGACACCCCCGTTCGGAGTCTAAGTACTGCGTATCAGCTCATTGTCAGTTTGATACGATCGATTAGGTTGCTTGAGGTATACTCTACCCATGCGAAAACATCTTCTGTTGACCATTTTTTGTTTGAGCTTTGGTTTTGGGTTTGCCCAGCGCGAAGCAACATACAGCTATTCGCTTGACAAAGATATCAAAGCCAGTGCGCCGCTCTCGAGTCGCGGTGGCACAATTGCACTGCAAAGCAGCAAGACAAAAAAAAGTCTGATAGTACAAATTGGCGCAACCGTACAGCGCTTTGCACTGCCCACACTCGAGGATGCCCCAGAAGGCTCGCTAGTATTGGGTGATTTGCTGGTCGAGGATTTTGATTTTGATGGCTTTAATGATGTGGGTATTCCCAGCGGTATTGGGTACGGCGGCGTAAATGTCTTTTACCAAATCCAGCGCTACAACCCCAAAACCAAGCGACTCGAGTTGCTCGAGGGCAAGGATTTTGAAGTCAGCAACCCGGGTTTTGACCCAAAAAACAAAATACTCTTTTCGAGTGCGCGTTCCGGTCCAGCTTGGTATGGCACACAGTACAAGTTCTTGGGCGGCAAGCCTTACCGCTTGAAGTCCGAAGACCCTGTGGTGCTGATTGGTTTTCCCAAGCGCGAGACTTTGATGTATCAAACCACGACCTATAACAGCAAAGGGCAAGTGATCAGCACCGAATTGAATGAACAAAATGCCAAAGGTGGGACCGTGCCCGTTTTTCGCGCCATCGTGAGCGCCAAAGCCGATTTGTACAGCGCTCCCAACGATAATGCTAAAACAGGGCGCTATATCGTCCGTAACGATGTTGTACGAGTTCTCGAGTTGCAAAAGCCCACAATTGTGCCCGAAGAAGTGCAGTGGGCTAAGGTCGCGTATCTGAGCCAAAAACTCGGGCGTATTGTGGCATGGTTGCGCTTGGTTAGCCAATGAAAAAATGGATTGTACTACTGATGCTTGTCTCGAGTCTGGTGGCACTCGCGGGTTCCTATACCGTTCAGCCCAAAGATACGCTCTATTCGATTGCCAAGCGCTTTGGAATCAGTGTAGAAGAACTCAAAGCGCTGAATAACCTTACAAGTAACGAAATTGCTGTGGGGCAGGTTCTCAATGTGCCAAACTCGAGCACAGCAGCTTCTTCCACCCAAATATCAAGCACCGTGCCCTCCGAGCGCTGGCGGCTTGCACTGGTACGCGGCAGCGGTGCTGGCACAAGCATTTCACATCGCATGGCAGCTATACCAGGCGACCCCGTGCTGGTGCGCTTAAAAGGTGTGATTGCAGGTACACCTGTGGTCTTTTGGGATAAAGAGCAGCTTGTGATGACCCGAGATGGCAAAGATTGGGTGGGTGTGGGACGCGAACTCCTTGGTACAAAACCCAAAATTATCGCTATTCAAGCCAACTTGGGCAGCGAAGTAATCAGTTCTTCGCTTAAGCTGTTACCAGATTTACAACGTGTACAAAATGTTTT